>JAWKIQ010000004.1:0-300000 GCA_041394185.1 Acidimicrobiales bacterium | reverse complement strand
TGCCCGCCGGCAGCAGCTGCCTGGTGATCTCGACCGAGCGCTGGAAGAACGCCAAGCCCAGCAGGGTCGGCTCGCCGCCCTGCCACGCGATGGTCACGTGAGGGCTGTCGCTGGCGGCGTCGATGAGCTGGGAGATGTAGGCCTGCAGTGTCTCGTCGGCCATCCGGAACCGGTCGCCCGGATACAGCAACTCCTTGGACAGGTAGAAGCAGTAGGTGCAGTCGAGGTTGCAGATTGCACCCGACGGTTTGGCCAAGACGTGGAACGACACTGGGGAAGCGGGCCGAGGTCAGTCCGACGAAGGAAGCGCCTTGGCCTCCTTGAGTTCCATCGGTTCGCCCGCGATCGCGGCGACACCGTCGCCGGCTTTGGTGCACAAGATCTCGATCGAGTCGTCGGCGTTGACATAGCGCTTGCCCATCGCAGTTCCGCCACCGTGGCCGTCGGCAACAGCACCAGAGCCGTCGCGCTCGGCGGCAGAAGCCACGGGTGCGGCCCCGCCGATGGTGATGTCGACATCGCCGCCCGGCGCTTTCACCACGATCATCTCGGTCGTGCAGACAGCACTGAATAGCCGGCTACCCGGCTTGAGTTCCATGTGTTGGTCGACCCTTCAGTCGTGGAAAATGTCGGTCTTGACCACGCGGCGCAACAGCTTGCCAGTGTCGGTGCGTGGCAACTCGTCGGCGAATACGACCAGCCGCGGTGTCTTCGACCCACGGAGATTGTCGCGCACCGCCTGCTGAATCTCCTCGGCGGTGTGCTGATCGCCGGGCTTGACCACCACTGCGGCCGCGATCTCCTGGCCCCACTCGTCGTCGGTCACCCCGACGACACACACGTCGTCGACCCAGGGAATCGCGGCGATGACCTCTTCGATCTCGGCCGGGGCAATGTTCTCGCCACCGCGGATGATGGTGTCGTCGGAACGACCCTCGATGAACAGGTAGCCGCCCGAATCGACGTAGCCGCGGTCGCGGGTGCAGAACCAGCCCTGGTCGTCCAGCAGCGAGCCGGTTGCGTACTCGCCCGATATCTGCTCGCCACGCAGGTAGATGGTGCCGGTTTGGCCCGGCGGCACGGGGTTGTCGTTGTCGTCGCGAATCTCGATTTCGACCATGGGCAACACCTGGCCCGCCGATGCCAGGCGGCGCTGTACCTGGGGGTCGTCCGAGGTCACCGCGGCGCGGTGATCGTCTGGGCCCAGCACGGCGATGGTCGATGCTGTCTCGGTGAGCCCGTAGGCGTTGACGAAGCCGGTGTCGGCGAACACGTCGAGCGCCTCGCGCAACACCCGCTCGGACAACTTGGCACCGCCGTAAGACAGGGTGCGAAGGGTGGGAACGTCGGCCGGAGCACCGTCCAGCGCGGCGACGACACGAGCCAGCATCGTCGGAACCACCATGGCGTTGGTGACACGTTCGCTGCGCACCAGCTCGAGCCAGCGCTGCGGAGTGAAGTGGTCGAGGTAAACCAACCGGCGTCCTGCGAACAGGTTCGACAGCATGTTGGCCACGCCTGCGACGTGGTACGGCGGCACCGAAACCAGCACGGCCTCGTCCTCGCCCGCCGAGCCGAACTCGACCGAACCCAGCAGGTACGCCATGAGGTGGCGGTGACGCAACAGAGCCGACTTGGGCTCAGACGTGGTGCCGCTGGTGAACAACACCACGGCCACCTCGTCGTCGTCCCAGGGCGCGTCGGCAACCTCGACCGTCTCGTCGATTGCGGCCAACCAGTCGTCGAGCACCACGACCTCGTGGTCGCCTGTGATGCGCGGGGCCGACACCGCGTCAGCCAGCACCAGGGCGCCGGGTTGACGATCGACCAGCTGGTTGAGGTGGGCGTCCTCGAGGCGATAGTTGACCGGCACGAACGGTGCGCCGGCCCAAGCACTGGCGAACAGCGCTATGGGCAGCAGCGGATGGTTCTCGCCTACGTAGACCACCGAGGGCCTGCCGGTCAGGGTGGTGCCGGCAGCCTTGGACATCGAAGCGAATGCGGCTCCGCTGATGCGACGCTGGTCGTCGCCCAGCAGAACGCGGTCGGCGAAACCCGACTCGATCATTTCGACCAGTGATGAGAGATGCACGTCTTGGGCCTCAGTTAGGGGTTTCGTGATCGAGGGCCACCAGCAGGTCGCCGGCATCTACCCGGTCGCCCTGGGCAAACCGGACCTCTGTTACCAGCGCCGAGCCGGTCGCGGTGATCTTGTGTTCCATCTTCATGGCCTCGACAACCATTAGCAGTTGGCCGTCTTGAACCCGTTCCCCCACCTGGACATGAACCGCAATGACGGTTCCGGGCAGCGGGCAGATGGGGCCGCTGCCACCCTCTTGGGTGTCGTGGTCGACGAAGCGTGGCGCTCGGTCGAACACGGCGGCCGCCATCGGCGACCGTGCAACGACGCGCCGACCCGATACCTCCACATCGACAGCCCAGCGACGGCCCTCGACCTCGACAACCTCACGACCCTCGTTCGAGGCCAGACGCCTGACGCTGATTCGCTGTCGCGTGTCTTCGGGCAGGGTGCCATCGGGGCCGGGCTCGGGCCAAGCGCCCAGAACGAACTCGGCCGACTCGGGCGAGCCTGACACCGGATTGGCCGGGCACAACCTGTATTCGACGGGCCGAGCGACCGACCCCACATCCCACACCACACGCTGACCGTGGGCGGCCAGGTTGCGCCAACCCGAAGGAGCGAACGGCGTAGCCCTGTCGGCAGCCCTCGAGGCCCGATCGGCGGCCAGTGTCGCCGCCACCAGCAGGGCCACCTGGTCGGGATGCGAGCCATCGGAGCCGGCGACAACCGCCGGGTGCTCATCGAGGTATGCGGTGGGTGTCGCCGCGGCCAGATAGTCGGGTTCGTCCATGATGGCGACGAGCGCCTGGATGTCGGTGGAGACACCCGCCACCAGGGACGCCCGCAGCGCCCGCTGCATCCGCCTGGCAGCTGCCCGGCGCGTCGGACCGTGAGCGATGACCTTGGCGATCAGCGAGTCGTAGTCGGGTGAGATCTCTGCCCCGGCGCGCACGCCGGTGTCGACCCTGACCCCATCACCGATGTCGAAATGGCTGATCAAACCGGTCGAGGGCAGCCACCCCTGTGTTGGGTCTTCGGCCACGACGCGCACCTCGATGGCGTGACCTTCGAAGCCGATGTCGTCCTGGCTCATCGGCAAGGGCTGACCCGAAGCGACCATCAGCTGCAGCTCTACGAGATCGAGTCCGGTGACGGCTTCGGTGACCGGGTGCTCGACCTGGAGTCTGGTGTTGACCTCGAGAAAGTTGATGGTGCCGTCGTCGGCCACCATGAACTCGACCGTTCCAGCGCCGTGATATCCGACATCGGCCGCCAGTGCGACGGCACCCTCGCAGAGCGCTCGCCTGGTGTCGTCGCTGATGCCCGCCGACGGAGATTCCTCGATGATCTTTTGGTTGCGGCGCTGGATCGAACACTCTCGCTCGCCCAGGTGCACGACGTTGCCGTGCTTGTCGCCCATGATCTGGACCTCGACGTGGCGTGCCCGCTCGATGTAGGGCTCGACGAACACGGTGCCGTCACCGAAAGCCGCAAGGGCCTCGCGCGACCCTGCCTGCACGGCATCGGCCAACTCGTCGGCGGTGCGCACTATGCGCATGCCGCGGCCGCCACCACCGGCAGCGGCCTTCACCAGGGCCGGCAGCGGCACGTCGTCGGGCAGGGCTCCGTCGACGATCTCGAACAACGCCGCGGTCGGTACACCGGCCTCGATGGCCCGCTTCTTGGCCGCGACCTTGTCGCCGAGCAGACGGATCTGGTCGGGGGTTGGACCCACCCAGATGAGCCCGGCATCGATGACCGCCTGCGCGAAATCGGCGTTCTCGGCCAGGAACCCATAGCCGGGGTGGATGGCGTCTGCACCCGTGGCCAGGGCGGCGGCGATGATCGCCTCGCCGCGCAGGTACGACTGGGCTGGGGTGGCCCCACCCAGGGCTACGGCCACATCGACGACGTCGGCATGCAGCGAGTTGACGTCTGGTTCGGAGTACACGCCCACGGTGTCGATACCCAAGCGGTGGGCGGTGCGGGCGACGCGAACGGCGATCTCGCCCCTATTGGCGATGAGGAGTCGCTCAATCATCTAGTGCCTCCAGACGCCGTATTCGGTGGCGCCTTCGACGACGTTGTTGTGGGCTGCCGCCAGGGCGATGCCCAGCACGGTGCGGGTGTCGGCGGGGTGGATGATGCCATCGTCCCAGACCCGCCCGGTCGAGAACAGAGCCGTCGACTCGGTTTCGATCTGGTTCTCGAGCGACGCGGTCTGGGCCGCCAGTGCATCCTCGTCGACGTCGACCCCTCTGCCGGCGGCGGCGTTGCGGGCGACGATCTCCATCACGCCGGCCAACTGCTTGGGGCCCATCACGGCGATGCGGTGGTTGGGCCAGCTGAAGATGAACCTCGGGTTGTAAGCCTTGCCCGCCATGCCGTAGTTGCCTGCGCCGTACGAGGCACCGACCATCAGATTGAAGTGGGGCACCGTCGAGTTGGCGACCGCGTTGATCATCTTGGCGCCGTTGACGATGATGCCGCCCTGCTCGGCGCGCGACCCCACCATGAAGCCGGTGATGTTGTGCATGAACACCAGCGGGGTGTTGGTGCGGTTACACAGCTGGATGAACTGCGAACCCTTCTTGGCCTCCTCGGAGAACAAGATGCCGTTGTTGCCGAGAACGCCCACCGGGTAGCCGTGGATCGACCCCCAGCCACACACGAGCTTGTCGCCGAACATCGGTTTGAACTCGTCGAAGCGGCTGCCGTCGAGCACCCGGGCGAACACCTCGCGCATCTCGAATGGAATGCGCACGTCGGCAGACGCACATCCCAACAGCTCGGCCTGGTCGTAGATGGGAGGGTCGGCCGGCAGGCTGGGCCCCGGCCCCAGCGGTTGGAATCTGAGGTTGCGAACGATGTCGCGCGCAATCCGCAAGGCATCGAGTTCGTCGACCGCCATGTAGTCGGACAGGCCCGAGGTGCGCGAGTGCATCTCGGCGCCGCCCAGGGTTTCCTCGTCGACTATCTCGTCGATGGCCATCTTGACCAACGGCGGGCCGCCCAGATAGGCCGTTCCGCGCTCTTTGACGAACACGGTGTAGTCGCTCATGCCAGGTACGTAGGCGCCACCGGCGGTGTTGGGCCCGAAGGCCACCGTGATGGTCGGAATGCCCATCTTCGACCACTGGGTGATGTTGCGGAACTGCTCGCCGCCCCGTACGAAGATGTCGACCTGGTGTGGCAGGTCTGCACCGGCCGATTCGTTCAACACGATGAGGGGCAGCCGGTTCTGACGCACGATCTCGGCCAGGCGCTGCATCTTGTCGACGGTCACCGGGTTCATCGACCCGCCTCGGTAGGTCATGTCTGTGCCGTAGACCATGACCAGGGTGTTCTCGACGACACCTATGCCCATGGCGATGCCCGTACCGACCGGAAACTCGGTGCCCCAGCCGGCCAGCGGGCTGAGCTCGAGGAACGGCGTGCCCGGATCGACCAACAGCTCGATGCGCTCGCGCACCAACATCTTGCCTCTGGCCCGGTGACGATCGACGTAGCGCTGACCACCGATCGAGGGCACCTTGGCCAACTCGGCCGCAACGTCGTCCCACAGCGCCTGCATGGCCCGCAGGTTCTGCTGATATTCGTCGCTGCTGGTGTCGAGCTTGCTCTTCAAGACCGGCATTGCAGGCTTCACCCCCTCGGACTTGGCGAGGTTAGTTGGGGTCGCGCCCGGGGATGAAGCTCGACGACGAGCCCTCGAAGGCGGGCGTCCAGTTGAGCCCGCATATTTGCGGCAACCAGCGAAGCGCCTGCCGGGTTGTCGCAAAGATGCGGGCAGAAGGGATGGGGACAGTGCAGATCGGGCACAATCGTGGGATGGACCTTGGCGCATTCTCGATCAGCCTGAACGTCGCAGACCTGGCCGCGTCGGAGGCGTTCTACGAAAAGCTGGGCTTCGAACGCACGGGTGGTGACGGCGAGGGTTACGTCATCATGGTGAACGGCAAGTCGGTGATCGGCCTGTTTCACGCCATGTTCGAGGGCAACATCTTGACCTTCAACCCGGGGCTCACGGTCGAAGGGCCGCTGCAGGAATTCCAGGACATCCGCGACATCAGGGCCGCGCTGGTCGAGTCTGGCATCGAGTTGATCGAGGACCTCGACCCTGCAGAGACCGGCCCCGCTCACATCACTTTGACCGACCCCGACGGAAACGCCATCCTCATCGACCAGTTCTTCCCCAGGCCAGGCTGAAAGGCACACAGATGTTCGACAACCGGATTACTCGCATGCTGGGGGTCGAGATACCGATCGTTCAGGCACCGATGGGCTGGATCGCTCGCTCGCAGCTCGCCTCGGCCGTATCGCGGGCCGGGGGCATGGGCATCATCGAGACCAGCTCTGGCGACCTGCCAACGATCCGAGAAGAGATCGCCAAGATGCGTGATCTCACCGACAAGCCATTCGGCGTCAACATCGCCCAGGCGTTCGTTCGCGACCCTGCCATCGTCGAGTTCGTGGCCGAAAACGGCGTCGAATTCGTGACCACTTCGGCCGGCAACCCCATGAAGTACACCCAGGCCCTGAAAGACGCAGGCATCACCGTGTTCCACGTGGTGCCCACGCTCGACTCGGCCTTGAAGGCCGTCGATGCCGGCGTCGACGGCCTGGTGGTCGAAGGCGCTGAAGGTGGCGGCTTCAAGAACCCGCGAGACGTTTCGACGATGGTGTTGCTGCCGCTGGTGAGGTCGCGCGTCGAGGTGCCCATCATCGCCGCCGGCGGCATCGTCGACGGGCGCACCATGGCTGCGGCGTTTGCGCTGGGCGCCGAAGCGGTGCAGATGGGAACCCGCATGGTCGCCGCGGCCGAGTCTCCCATTCACGACAACTGGAAGAACGCCATCGTGGCGGCCAAAGACACCGACACCGTGATGCTGAACCGCCACACATCACCGTCGTTGCGAGCGCTGCGGACCACCACGGCCGAAGCTCTCGAGTTCGACACCGAGACGAACGCCATGGCCACGCTGGCGGCGCGTCCCCTCGACCTGTACTTCGGGGGCGACATGGAGGCCAGCCTGGCCCTGTGCGGACAGGTGGCCGGCCGCATCGACGCCATAGAGCCCGTTGCCGACGTTCTCAGCTCGTGCGCAACCGAATGCCTCGAAGTCCTGGGCGAGCTGACAGCTCGTTATGTGACACCCGCCTAGTCAACAGCCCTCAGCGGCAGGTCAGAATTCTCAGCGGTAGCGTCCGACCAGTTCGGCGAATTCGGCAGCCATCGATGTCAGCTCCTCGGCCGCGGCGCGGGTGCTGGCGGTCGAGCGCTGCGTGTCGGATGCCGCCAGCGCCAGATCGCTGATGCTGTTGGCGATGCCGTTGGTCTTGTCGGCGGTCTCTTCGATGTTGCGACCGATCTCCGACGTGGTGACCGACTGCTCTTCGACCGCACCCGCGATCGACATCGATATCTCGTTGATGCGAGCGATGGTCTCGCCCACCCGCTGACTGGCGGCAACGGCCCCAGCCGTGTCGGCCTGGATCGCCTCGATGCGTTCGGCGATCTCCTGGGTGGCCTCGGCCGTCTGGCTGGCCAACTCCTTGACCTCGCTGGCCACCACGGCGAAACCCTTGCCCGCAGCACCGGCCCGGGCCGCTTCGATCGTCGCGTTGAGAGCCAGCAGGTTGGTCTGCTCTGCGATCGAGTTGATCAACAAGATCACATCACCGATCTGCTGGCTCGAATCACCCAGCTTGGCGATGGTGGCCGACGTCTCCTCTGCAACGGCGACGGCATTGCTGGCGACCGTGGCCGCCTCCGACGCGTTCGAAGCGACGTCGCGGATCGTTGCGTTCATCTCCTCGACCGCCGCAGCGATGGTCGAAACCCGGTGCGACACCTCGTCGCCGGCTGCCGACGCCACGCCGGCCTCGGCCGCGGTGCGGTCGGCACCCTCGCCAACAGCCATCGACACCGATGTCAGCTCTGACGCCGCCGCAGCCAGCCGCTGAGACGAGCGGTTCATGTGTCCGACCATGTCGCTCAATGAGGCGACCATGGCGTCGAACGAACGTCCAACCCCACCCGGTATTCCGTGGTCGACGTTGATGTCGCCATTTGCGATTGCGTCGGCTTCGGCCGCCACCGCCGAAAGCACATCCGTCATCGAGTTGAAGGCGCTGGCCAGGCCGTCGATGAAATCTCCCTGGTCCTCGGGCATTCGCTCGACATCGAGTTCGCCCGCGGCGATTGTCTCGGCGGCCTGGGTGAAGCGACGCAGCTGGCCCAACAAGCCGAGCAACACCGAGGCACCGAATCCGAACATCATGATCCCCAGCACGCCGGCACCGACCACGGCAGCGGCCCGCGACGCGTTGGCTGCGCTGCTGGCCTCGGCCAGAGCATCATCAGCGACGCCCGAATCGATCTGGGCGATCGCTGCCTGAGCGTCGTCGATGCGGCTGATCGTGGCGTTGGATCGGGTCACCACCACCGCCGCCAGAACGCTCATGAATCCGACGACGACAATCGTTCCGACTATCAGACGACGCTTGACTGTGAGCACGAGTTCTCCTCGATGTCCCGGCGACCGCACACCATCTGAACAGTCGGCAGTGTGCGCTCGCAGGTGAGGAGATCAGGGCAAGAGGGTCTTCGTCTTGCCCGAGTAGCTGCGGTAGGCGGCCTCGATCAGGAACGAAACGCCAACCAGGCCGCCTGCCAAGAGCACCGACACGATGCTGTCTTGGGAGGCCTGAATCAGCAGCGCAACGATGGCGACGGCGCAACCGACGGCACCGAGCATCGGAAACCACAGCGCCTCGTCGCCGTCGCGCAGGCGGATGTGGGCCAGGTTGACAGCTCCGAACACGATCAGGAACCCGACGCTGCCCACGGTCGAGATGCTGCTGAGATCGACCGTGTTGGCTATGACCAGCGTCAGGGCACTGGTTATCAGCAGTCCTTCGGCGACCCCACCGCGCATCCGCTGCGAGAACGGTTCGGGCAGCTCGCCCGACTTGGCGACGCTGAAGGTGAGGCGGGTGGCGCCGTACAGGGTGGCGTTGATCGCGGATGCGGTCGACAACACCGCCGCCACGCCTATGACCGTGAAACCGAACTGGCCGAACCGGGGCCGGGCCGCCTCGGCCAGCGCGAAGTCGGCCGCCGACTGGATCTCCGACAGCGACAACACACCCACCGTCACCACTGCGACCAACACGTACAGCACCGTCACACTCAGGACCGAGATACCAAAGGCCTTCGGCAACACCTGGCCGGGGTCGGACATGTCCTCGGCCGAGTTGGCGATCAGCTCGAAACCCTCGTAGGCGACGAAGATCAGCATTCCCCCACCCACGATGGCCAGCGGCGAAGCCCATTCGCTGGGCGCAAGACGCCCGGGCTGCACAACCGTGAGACCCGCGGCGACGAACACGACCAGGATCGTGATCTTGATGAGCACGATCCACTCCTCGGCGCGTCCCACCGCAGCGGCGCTGGCCGCGTTCAGCGCGGTGAGCCCGATGACCGAGCCGCTGAGGGCCGCGTTGAAGGCCCAGCCGGGCGGATTGCCCGGCAACAGGGTCACGAAATAGCTGCCGAACGCCGACGCGTACAACGACAGCATGATCACGTAGCTGAGCCACAACAAGACGTTGAGGCCCCCGCTCAGAAGCCCACCGCCGAATGCCTCGTTGAGATAGACGATGGTGCCTCCCCTACTGGGGAACCTGACCGCCAGCTTGGCGTAAGAGGTGGCGGTCAGCCCGGCGACCACTCCAGCCAGCAGGAACGCCAGTGGCGCGGCGCTCTGAGTCAGCTCGACCGACAAACCGAGCACCGCGAAGATGCCGCCTCCGACCATGCCGCCAACGCCGATGGAGACCGCTCCCCACAGCCCCATCGCGTCCGAATCAGACGACATAACCCTGCAGAGAGTCGTTGGCCGACAGCGCCGGATCTCGCTGGGCCGGGTCGCCGAACCCGCCGCCGCCTGGCAGCTCGAGCACGACGCGACGCTCGGCAGGAATCAGCTGTTTGCCCTTTGAGCGGAAAGGCGAACCATCGTCCAGGTACACACGGCCGGGTGCTCCGTTGCCGCCACCGTGTCTTCCCCTGGCCGGGTGATCGACCCGATCGAACATCGCCGAGAACACGAGCTGGTAACCGTCGGTGGCCCCTATCTCGATGACCTGTCCCAGGCCGCCCCGCATGCGTCCGGCTCCGCCACTGTTCTCGCGGATCTCCTTGCGCCAGATGATGATGGGCCCGACCTGCTCGGTGGCTTCGGTGCTCATCGTCATCACCCCCGACGGGAACGCGGTTGCCGTGAGCCCGTCGAGGCCGGGCCGGGCCCCGCTGCCCCCGCTGTTGAACATCAGCAACTCGACCGGGGGACGCGGCGCACCCTCGGGGTCGGCGGCGCGGGCGCTGGCCTGGAAGTTCCACAGTGCGCCGGCGCCCTCGGCGGGAACCCGCTCAGGAAGCACCTGGGCCAGCGCACCCAGGCACAAGTCGGTGACGAAGTGGCCGATGATGTGGCGAACAGCGACCGGATCTGGGTGGGTTGCGTTGAGGATGACCCCGTCGGGCGCCGACACGGTGAATGGCGCCAGCGACGCATGGTTGTTGGGCAATTCCGGCGCCAGGGCCACGATCATGCCGTAGGTGAAATAGGCCTCCGCATAAACGAGGGGGACGTTGATGCCGTAGCGGCTGGTGGGCGAAGTGCCGGCGAAATCGGCGTGCATTCCGTCGGGCCCGACGTCGAGGGTCACCTCCAGGCGCACCGGTTCGTCGTAGCCATCCACCGTCATCTGGTTGCGACAGGTTCCGGCGGGGACCTCGGCCAACGCGGCCCGCACCGCCTGGTGGGTGCGGTCGAAGATGAACTCGGTCAGCTCTGCGAGGTCGGCCATTTCGAACTCGTCGAGCATCTCCAGCAGGCGCCGCCGGCCCGTCTCGTTCGACGCGGCCAGACCGTGGATGTCGCCCACCACCTGGTCTGCCTCGCGCACGTTGTTGCGAACGATGTTGACCAGGTCGCGGTTCAGCTCCCCACGATGCGCCCACTTCATGATCGGGATGCGGATGCCCTCCTCGTACACCTCGGCAGCGTCGGGGCCGTACCCACGCCCGCCGACATCGACCACGTGTGAGGTCGAAGCGAAGAAGCCGATCAACCGGTCGCCCCTGAACACCGGGGTGGTGACGGTGATGTCGTGCAGGTGGCCGGTGCCCTTCCACGGGTCGTTGGTTATGTACACGTCGCCGTCGAACATGGCGTCGCGGCCGATGTCGTCGATGAAGTGACCCACCGAGGCCGCCATGGTGTTGACGTGTCCGGGGGTGCCCGTGACCGCCTGGGCCACGAGCCTGCCCTGGGCGTCGAACACCCCGGCCGACAGGTCGCCCGCCTCACGAACCGACGTCGAGAACGAGGTGCGCACCAGTGTCTTGGCCTGCTCCTCGACTATGGCGATGAGGCGATTCCACATGATCTGGCTGCCGATCAGGTCGGTCCCAGACGATCGGCTGCTGGCCCCGTGCGCGCCGTCGTGGACTCCGGAGCGCCTGGTGACGCGCAGGGTTCCGTCGCCCTGCACCACGGCTACGTGGTGGGCGGCCAGCACGGTGGTGGTCTGTGTCTCGACGACGATGGCGGGGCCGATCACCGTCGAGCCCGCCTGCAGGTCGCCTCTTTGCACCACGGCCGCGTCGACCATCTGTCCCGCCACAGGGTCGTATACCCGACGGGTCTTATCGACCGCCACCGGCTCGGCGGCGTCGTGGGTTTGGGCTGCTTCGACCGCACCGACCACCGACGCGACCCTCACCGCCCAGCTGACCGCCTCTACCGCCAAGCCGTCTATGGCACGGCCGAAGAAGCGCTCGTAGGTCTTCTCGAACTCGGTCACCAACGCGTCGGCCGCCACCGAATCGAAGCGGCCGTCGGGCACGGCCACGGGTATCTCCCAACCCTGGCCGCGATAGCGCATCGACACCTGACGTTCGACGACCACGGAGGCGTCGGTGCCCTTGCGCACGAACGAATGCGCCTCGGCCTCCAGTTCGCCGAGCACCCGCCCAGCCGAAGCCACGTCGAAATCGTCGCTCGATGTATAGAAGCTGCGCACCGCCTCATAGCTGAACGGCGCCAGCAGAAACCCGATGGCCGACCCCACACCAGCGCCGGTGGGCACCAGCAGTTCGTCGATGCCCAGCTTGTCCATCAACCTCGCCGCGTGCAGAGGCGCTCCGCCACCGAACGCAATCATCGAATAGCGCGACATGTCCTTGCCGTTCTCGACCGCATGGACACGCGCCGCGTTGGTCATGTTCTCGTCGACCATCTCTATGACACCCACCGCCGCTGTTCGCGAGTCGATGCCCAGAGGCGCCGCGACGTCGGCCGTCAGCGCATCTGCCGCAGCCGCAGGTGACAGGTCGATGCCCGATGCACCGAACGTCGAAGGGTGCAGACGTCCGAGTTCGACGTTGGCATCGGTGACGGTCGGCCGCCTGCCGCCCAGGCCGTAGGCTGCCGGCCCTGGCTCTGACCCCGCCGAATGAGGCCCCACCCGAATCTGGCCCAGGGTGTCTACCGAGGCGATCGACCCGCCGCCCGCCCCGATCTCGATCATCTCGATGACCGGGATCGATATGGGCATGCCGCTGCCCTTCTTGAAACGAGCGGTGCGGTCCACCTCGAACGACTTGGCGGTCTGGGGAACCGAGTCTTCGATCAGGGCGATCTTGGCGGTGGTGCCGCCCATGTCGAACGAAACGATTCGGTCGAGTCCGTGCTTGGCGGCCAGGTGGGCGGCAAATATCGCACCACCGGCGGGGCCCGATTCGACCAGGCGCACCGGAAAGGCTGCGGCCGTGTCGACGCTGATCAGCCCACCGCCCGAATGGATCAGATACACAGGGCACCGGACGCCGCGGTCGCGCAGACCCAGTTCGAGGCGCCTCAAGTACGACGCCATCAGCGGCTGCACGTAGGCGTTGGCGCAAACGGTGTTGAAGCGCTCGTACTCGCGCATCTGGGGCGAGACCTCGCAGCTGATCGAAACCGAGATGTCGGGCGCAGCCTGCTGCAACATCTCTCGGAACCGACGCTCGTTGTCGCCGTTTCGGTAGCTGTGGATGAAACCGACCGCGACCGACTCATAACCACCCGCGACGATGTCGGCGACGACCTGTCCGGCCCCGACCTCATCGAAGGGCACCAGCACCTCGCCGCGTGCGTTGACCCGCTCGGCGACCACGAACCGGTCGCGCCGCTCTATCAGCGGCTTGGGCAGAACGATGTTGATGTCGTATTGCTCGAACCGACCCTCGGTGCGCGTCTCGATGACGTCACGAAAGCCCTTGGTGGTAACCAGCGCGGTGCGCGCACCTCGCCTCTCGATGAGAGCGTTGGTGGCAAGCGTCGTGCCGTGGATCACCTGCTCGACCGAGGTCAGGTCGACCCCGTGCTGGGCTGCCAGCGCCTCGATACCGGCCAGGATTCCCCTCTCGGGGGCGTCATGAGTGGTCAGCACCTTGGTCGACAGATACACACCATCGCGTTCGACCACCACATCTGTGAACGTCCCACCAACGTCCACCCCAATTCGCGACGCCGCCGCGCTCACAGGGTGTTCTGGTTCGCCTTCTGGTCGGCCTGCGGCCTCCTCCGTGCGGCTCACAGGGTGCTCTGGTTCGCCTTCTGGTCGGCCTGCGGCCTCCTCCGTGCGGCTCACAGGGTGCTCACATCGGGGAAGTCCTTCGGCGGCATGATGTCGACCGTCGCCGAACGTTGTTGGGCCAACATCCCTCCATCGACCCGGATGATGTCGCCGGTTATATAGGCCGCATCGTCGGACGCCAGGAACAACGCCGCGCCGGTCATGTCAAAGGGCTCGCCGATGCGTTCCAGGGGCACGTTCTCGCCGCGCAGCTTGCGCTGTTCCAGAGGCAGGCCGCTGGTGTCGATGGAGCCCGGCATCAGGGCGTTCACACGTATGTTGTAGGGCCCCAGGTCGAGCGCCATGGCCCTGGTGAGCGCCTCGATGCCGCCCTTGGTGGCGTCGTATGCGGTGAAAGCCCGATGGGCTCTGGTTGCGCCACCCGAACTCATGTTGATGATGCATCCCCCGCCCTGCTTGGCCATGATGCGAGCCGCGGGGTGCGAGACCAGGAAGTGGCCTGTGAGGTTCACGTCGATGATGCGACGCCACCAAGCCTCGTCGGCCTCGAAGAAGTGCAGCATCGGCTCGACGATGCCGGCGTTGTTGACCACCACGTCGATTCGCCCGTAGGCGTCCATGACCGCTTCGATCATGGCGCCGACCGACGCCGAGTCCGACACGTCGGCCGGCGTCGATACCACCGGCGCACCGCCTTCGGCGATGGCCGCGACCGTGTCGGCCAAGCGATCTTCGGACAGATCGTTGACCGCCAGCTTGGAGCCGACCGAGGCGAACCTCTCGGCGATGGCGCGGCCTATCCCCTTGCCTGCACCGGTGACTAGCACGACCTTGTCGACGAGCGATGGGTGTGTGGTCATTGGCTGTCTCCTTGGATCTGACTGAGGGTCGTGTTGTGGGCGATCAGGTCGGGGTCTACCCGCACCTCTATCAGCGCCGGACGGTTCGCCGCCAGCGCCCGCTCGAAAGCCGGCGCGAATTCACGGGTAGACATGACCAGCTCGGAGTGGGCTCCGTAGGCGGTGGCCAGCATGGCGAAATCTGGGTTGTGCAATGTGGTCGCAACCACCCGGTTGGGATAGCGGCGCTCTTGATGCATACGGATGGTGCCGAGCATCGAGTTGTTGACCACGATCACCACGATGGCGGCGTTGTACTGCACGGCGGTGGCCAGCTCTTGACCGTTCATCATGAAACAGCCATCGCCGGCCACGGCCACCACGGTGCGCTCGGGGTGGGCCAGCTTTGCGGCAACGGCCGCAGGGGTGCCGTAACCCATGGCACCGTTGGTGGGTGCCAACTGGGTGCCGAATCGGTGGAACCGGTGAAACCTGTGCACCCAGCCCGTGTAGTTGCCCGCCCCGTTGCACACGATGGCATCGGGTTCGAGGCGCCCGGCCAGCCAGCCGAAGACCTCGCCCAGCTGCACGTCGCCCCCGACCTCGAATGGGGTGTTCCAGTCGACGAACTCGCCGTGGGCCCGATGGGTCTCGGCCGCCCATTTCGGCTGGCCTGCAGGGGTGGTCCGGGCCAGCTCCGCTACGAAGGCTGTCGGCGACGCGTTGATGGCCAGGGCCGGGAAGTACACACTGCCCAACTCCTCGGCATCGGCGTGCACGTGCACGATCTGTTGCCTGGGCCTGGGAATGTCGACAAGCGAATAGCCGCGCGTGGTGAACTCGCCCAGGCGAGCACCGACCACCAGCAACAGATCGGCGTCCTTCACCCGCTGGGTCAGCGCCGGGCTGATGGCTATGCCCAGGTCGCCCGCATAGCTGGGATGGTCGTTGTCGATGTAGTCCTGGCACCGAAACGAGGTAGCCACCGGCACGTCCCAAGCGCTAGCGAACCTCTCCAGGTCGAGCCGAGCCTGTTCGCCCCACGGCTTGCCGCCCACCACTACCAGCGGCCTGGCCGACGAAGACAGGGCCTCGACAGCGCGTACCACGTCGCCTGCAGCAGGGTGGGTGGCCACCGGCTGCCACGCGGGAAGGTCGGCGACCGCAGCCGTGTCGGCCAGCATGTCCTCAGGCACCGCCAGCACCACCGGGCCCGGGCGGCCCGAGGTGGCGGTTGCGAAGGCCCTGTTGACCAACTCGGGTATCCGCGACGGATCGTCTATCTGGGCCACCCACTTGGTCACCTGACCGAACATCTGGCGATAGTCGATCTCCTGAAACGCCTCGCGACCGAGGTGTCCGCGCGCGACCTGGCCGACGAACATGATCAGCGGAGTCGAGTCCTGGCGAGCCATGTGCAACCCACCGCTGGCGTTGGCGGCGCCGGGCCCGCGGGTGACGAAACAGATACCAGGGCGGCCGGTCAGCTTGCCGTGGGCGTCTGCCATGTAGGCAGCACCACCCTCGTTGCGGGCGACGCAGACGTCGATGCTCGGCGTGTCGTACATCGCGTCGAGCGCGTCGAGGTAGCTCTCGCCAGGCACGCAGAAGACCCGATCGACGTGGTTGGCGACCAATGCGTCGACCAGGATGCGGCCGCCGCTTCGGGGCTCGACCACCGGCATCAGATCACCAGGGTCTCGAGGAACGGGGTGCCCGTTTCGATGCGTCGATACCCCAGCGGGGCGAGGTCGAGGGTCTCATAACGGCCGTAGGTGATCAGCTCCGATATGGCTCGCCCCACCGCTGGGCTCTGCTGAAGTCCGTGACCGCTGAACCCGTTGCAGAACAAGAAGTTCTCGACCTCGGTGTGGGGGCCTACCACGGCGTTGTGGTCAAGGGTGTTGAAGGCATAGTGACCACACCACGAGTTGACCACCTTCACCGCTTCGAAGGCCGGAATTCGCTGCGCGAGCAGAGGCCAGATGATCTCTTCGAACTGGTCTCGCCACACGGTGAAGTCGTCGAAGTCGGCGTCGGGGTCTGGCTGGGGTTCCAGGGTGCACAGGTAGAACTGGCCCTCTGGTCTGACGAACAGACCCGTGGGGTCGATCACCGCCGGAGCCGGGTCGGGCAGGCGGGTGCGGGAGTCGAACACGAACATGTAGCGCTTGCGGGGCACCACGGGCACATCGAGACCGGCCATGGCACAAACCAGCCTGGCCCGAGGACCGGCGGCGTTCACCAGGGTTCGGCACCGAACCGTGGCGCCCGACGCCAACCGCACGGCATCGATCCTGTCGTGATCGCGGACCAGGCCCACGACCTCGTCGGTTGCGTAGACGGCGCCGTTCGAACGGGCCTTTTGCCTGAATCCCTGCATCAGGCCGTAGCTGTCGAACCAGCCCTCGCCGGTCTCGCCCAGCGAGCCCGCCGCGATTCCATCGGTGTTGATCCACGGCCAGCGTTGGGCGATGCGCTCTGGCGTCAGCAGCGAGATATCCGAGCCCAGGGAGGTCTGGGTGTTCCAGTTGGCGACCAAGGTGTCCTTGCGCTCCTCGTCGATGAGGAACAGATACCCGTTCTCGTGGAACGACAAGTCGGGTGCCTCACCATCGACCGAACAGTGATCGGCGAACGACTTGATGAACTCGCTTCCGAACTGGCTGATCTTGACGTTGATCTCGTTGGAGAACTGATGCCTGATGGCGCTTCCGGACAGGGTGGTGGACGAACGCTGATAGCTGGCGTCGCGTTCGACGACCAACACAGACCCGTCGAAGTCTGGGTTCGAGGTCAGGAAATGGGCGACCGAACTGCCCATGACCGCACCGCCCACTATGACCACGTCGTATTCGGCCTGCAGCTCTGTCATGGATGGTCCCCGTTCTCGACCGTACTCAGTTCGACACTCACACGATCACCCCCGCCCCGCTGATCACGACGTTCTCGCCGACGATGCTGACATTGGCATCGCTGCCGAGGTACGCAACCAGGTCTGCGACCTCACCGGGCTCGATCGGTTTGCGGGTCGGGAGGCCGGCGACCATCGGCTCGTACCAGTCGGTTTGTTTGGCGGCCTCGGTGGCCATAGGCCCGGGCGCCACCGAGTTCACGACGATGCCCATCGGGGCCACCTCGAGCGCCAACGATCGGGTGAGGCTGACAACCGCCGCCTTCGTCGCTGCATAGTGGGCGTTGTCTGGATGGGCTTTGAATGCGTCGATCGACGACACGTTGACGATGTGTCCCGAACCCTGCCCGCGCATGACGGCGATCGCCTCGATCATCATGAAGTAGGTGCCAAGCACGTTGACGTCGAAGACGAAGCGCCAATCGTCGGTCCCGATGTCGAGCACCGGCTTGCGGGGGTAGACACCGGCCGAGTTCACCAACAGGTCCACCCGGCCCCACCCGGCGACGGCGGCGCCGATGACCTCTGCACAAGCCGAGCGGCTCGTGATGTCGGCCGCTACCGATCGCGCAGTGCCGCCGATCGCTTCGATTTCGGCGACGGCAGCGGCCAGGGCGTCGGTGTCGTTGTCGACCATCAACACCGCAATGCCATCGCGGCAAAAGCGCTCTGTGCATGCTCGCCCCAGACCCCGCGCCGCGCCGGTGACAACCGCAACCCTGACCATTCCGGAAGATTATTCCCAACCTATGCATCGTGCTAGGTTGTGTTTCTTCGAAGTTATACAGGGTTTGGTTATCCCTTGAATCTCCAGCCGATCAACTTCACGTTGTCCCAGCTCGAATACTTCCTGGCGGCCTTCGAGAGGGGTTCGTTCACCTCGGCAGCCGAGGCTCTGGGGGTTTCTCAGCCCGCCGTCGCCGAACAGATACAACGGCTCGAGCGCGCGGTCGGGCAAGAGCTTTTCATCCGCCAGGCACGCGGAGTGCGCCCAACCCTTGCAGCCATCGAATTCGAGGCCCACGCCCGCAGGGTCATCGATTCGTCCAAACTCGCTGCAGCCGCCATCTCGTCCTCGTCCGACCCGGACCAGGCCAGGGTTGCGTTCGGCACCTTCGGGTGGCCGCACCAATATGGCATCGAAGAGCTCATCGCCCGATTCTTCGAAGATCACCCTGGGGCGAACCTGCGCATAGAGGCCCGAAACAGCTCGGCCACCGCGCAGGCCGTGCGCTCGGGCAACCTCGATGCAGCGGTGGTGGCCCTACCCATCAACGAGGTCGGCCTGACGGTGACGCCCATCGCCACCAGCGAGGTGTTCTACGTCTCGGCCGAGCCAGCTCACACCACCAGGCCCGCCACCATCGATGACGTGGCTGAGCGCGCGTTCATTCTGTACGAGGCGTCTTCGGGCAATGCAGACCCGACCAGAACCCAGCTGAGCACCAGGGCCCAGACCGCCGGCCTTCGCATCGAACCACGAATCGAGGTCGACGCGGCCGAGACCGCCCTGGCCCTCGCCGCCCGGGGTCTCGGAGACACCTACGCGCCGTCGGTGCTCGTTTCTTCGCTGGACAGCCGGCTGAGCGCCGTGCCGTTCGACCCCCCACTGCACGACACGTTTGCGCTCATCACCCGCTCCGGAGCCCGGCTGTCACCACCGGTCTCGGACTTCATCGACCGGATCACGTCTCACCTGATCCAACGGATAGGCGGTCGATGACACCGGCCGATCAGCCATACCGGTCGCCGGCCCGAGAACTGCTGCCCTACCAGATCATCTTCGGGCTGGTCTCGGCGTCCATCGCGGGCATCGTCACGGTCATGGGCGAGCTGCGCGACCAGCTCGGGTTCTCGGAGGGCGGGGTCGGAATCGTCGTTGCCGCGGGGTTTCTCGCCTCGTTCTGCGCCCAGGTCGGCTTCGCCCACCACGCCGATCGTGGCCATGCCAGAACCATGGCAACAGTCGGGTTGGCGATCACTGCCGCGGCGCTGTTGACGATGGTGTTCGTCGACCAGCTCGGCTGGTGGATGGTGGCCCGCGCCGCACTGGGGTTCGGCGGAGGCATAGCGATTCCGGGCATCCGACGGGCTGCGACGGTTCTCGACCCCGAGCGGGTCGGCGAGAACCTGGGGCGGCTGGTCGTCGGCGAGATCGTCGGCTTCATGGTCGGCCCCATCGCGGCTGCGGCTCTGGCCGAGATCGGGGGCTTGAGACTGCCCTTCCTGGTGTTCGGCCTGGCTGTGGCAGGGCTGGCGCCGATGGCGCTGCGACTCCCGGCCGACCGCGGGGCCATCGACACCCAGCAGCGCCGATCATCGTTCGACCTGCTGAAGATCAGGCGCCTCCAGGGCGCTCTGCTGTTCGTCGCCAGCTACTTCCTGACCATCGGAGCCTTCGAGTCCGTCATCCCACTGATGTTCAGCGACCGGGGCGGAACGACCTTCCAGACCGGCATCGCCTTCACGGTGCTGGCGGCGCCCATAGCGATAGTCAGCCCGATGGCTGGTCGCACCGCAGATCGAGTTGGCCCACCGCTGGTGGCGACGGTCGGCATCAGCGTGGTGGCCGTGTCGACGATGTTCTACGGATTCGTCCCCGGGGTGTTCGGCCCGGCCGCGGTCATGGCGGTTGCCGGTTTCGCCGAGGGCTTCGGGTTCGTGGCGGCCCAGATCGCCGTGTCGCGCTCGGTCCCCGAGGTTCGCCAGGCAGCCGCCCTGGGGCTCATGGGCGCCGTCGAGGTCTTGAGTGCCGGCCTGTCTTCGTTCCCGGCGGCCGCCCTGTATGGCGAGGTCGGCGAAGACCTGACCTGGATCGTCGTCGGGGTGTCGTCGCTGAGTTTGGTGGCGCTGGCACGGCTTCGGCTGCGCGGCACAGCGCCGGTCAACGAGGGTGGCGCCGACCTGCGCTGGACACCCATCGATCGCCACCCCGAGCCAGAAATCCCCGACGAACCCTGAGCTGGTGTTGTTGGTCGAACATATGTTCGATACAATGCCGGATGTGGTGGAGAGAACAAACGCACAGGCGGCTGGGGCCAGACTCGTCGGAGTCCACGTGCTGGCCGAGAGCGACCTCGAGTTGCTCCAGTTGAGCGAGGTCGAGCAGAGGCTCGGCGCGTGCCGCAGGGCGCGGGCCAGGCTCGGTGGCTACGAGGCCACACTCACTCGCGTCGTCGAACGTCTGCGCCAACACCAGGGGCCCGACCTCTCCGACCCCGAACCCGAGCCAGATGCCGACAGCGAGCCGCCCGCGCCTGCAACCGAGCCCGACACCAAGCCCGATGCCGACAGCAAGCCGGATGCCGACAGCGAGCCGCCAGCGCCCGAGCCTTCAACCCGCGAACGCATCGAGACCCAGAAGCGTGCAGCGCTGCTGTCCAGGTTCCCGTTCGTCGCTGCCGCCCTCGACGCGGGGCTGATCAACATCGAACAGGCCGACCTGCTGACCCAGTGCGATCTGCCCGAGGCCGTTGTCGCTCGGCTGCTCGACGAGGCAATCGCCTGCGGTTCGGCCGATACGACAAGGCAGCTGATCCGCCGGGCCCAGCGCGAACACGACGAGCTGGAGCCAGAGGCCCGCCACGAACGACAGCGCCGCCTGCGAGTCGCCGGCTGGGGCATCGACGACGACGGGTGCTACTGGTTCTACCTGAAGACCGACCCGGTCACCGGCAGCCAGATAGCCGACAAACTCGAGGCCGCCAACCGCAGCCAATGGCATCGGAACGACAAATCACAGTCGGCGCCAGGGGCGCGCCGCAAGCGTTACGGCATGCACGACAACGATTCTCGAAGTCCGGGTCAGCGCCGGGCCGATGCCTTCGCCGACCTGCTCCTCAACCCGGGTAAGTCGAAGAAGTCTGCAGCTCACCTGGTGCTCGATTCGTCTGGTGCACGCACGACGGGCGGCGATCCGGTTCCGGTCGCTCGGTGGTTCGAGCTGCTGGCCAACAAGGCCGAGCTGTTCGTCTGGATGGTCGATTGCGAAACCCATCGGCTCGATCTCGGACGCAGCAGCCGCCATGCCAATGAGGTCCAGCGGCTCGCTCTGGCGATTCGCGATGGATTCTGCATTTGGGACGGCTGCGGCCGCTCGGCCGCAGGGTGCGACGCACATCACCTCATCGAGTGGGAGGACGGTGGCCTCACGGATCTGGCCAACCTGGCCCTGCTCTGCCCGTTCCATCACCAGCGTCTGCACCAGATGGGTTGTCGATTGAAGGTGGGCGAGGCGCCGGGCGAGTGGATGTTGGTCCAGCGACACACCAACCGGCTCGTCGACCGATGGACCAACCCGCTGCCCTCGGGTGCCACTAAATCGCAGACCCAGTACTCCCCCGCGGCTGCTGGCGGCTAGAGCCAACTACCCTCGCCCGTACCCATGACCGACCACATCCTCACCCTCATCTGCGACGACAAGCCGGGCCTGGTGCATGCCGTGACCGGCGGGCTGCTCGACGTCCACGGCAACATCGTCGAGAACGCCCAATTCACCGACCCAGACACCAACACGTTCTGCATGCGCACCATCGTCGCGACGCCCGGAGACGACTCCGCAGCCATTCACGCCGCCGTCGATCGGCGCATCGGCGACATTGCCGGCGACGGAGCCCAGCTGCGGGTCAGGCCGCGGGCCCAGCGTCCGCGCGTGCTCATCATGGTGTCCAAGTTCGACCACTGCCTCGTCGATCTGCTGTATCGCTGGCGTGCCGGGATGCTCGACGTAGACATCCCGCTGGTGGTGTCCAACCACCCCGACTGCCGCCCCGCTGTCGACCGCTATGGCATCGAGTTCGTGCACCTGCCGGTCACCAACGACACGAAGCCGACCCAAGAGGCCCAGATTCGCGAACTGGTCGAGGCCCACCGCATCGACCTGGTGGTGCTGGCGCGCTATATGCAGATTCTCTCCGACGATCTGTGTGCGTTTCTCGACGGACGAGCCATCAACATCCACCACTCGTTCCTGCCCGGGTTCAAGGGCGCCAAGCCCTATCACCAGGCCCACGCTCGAGGGGTCAAGCTGGTCGGAGCCACCGCCCACTTCGTCACTGCCGACCTCGACGAGGGCCCCATCATCGAGCAAGAGGTGGCAAGGGTGAACCACACCCATACCGCCGGTCAGCTGGTCGAGCTGGGCCAAGACATCGAGCGCCTGGTGTTGTCGCGGGCGGTCAAGGCCTGGGCCGAAGACCGCATCATGCGCGTCGCCGACAAAACGGTGGTGTTCCCGTGACCCCACACCAAGGGGTGTGCCGCTACCAGGGCGGGCTCTGGCCCCACCGGTTCCAGTTGGTGGTGACACTGCTGGGCAAACGCTGAGTGGTGCCAAAGGCTCCCCTCGGGTAGCCCAGCGGCACACAGCAGTGGAACCTGACATCGGCAGGCACATCGAACATCTCGTGCACCCGGCTCATCACCGACGGATGCAGCGTGGTCAGAACCGAGCCGATGCCCAGGGCCCTGGCCGCCAGCATCATGTTCTGCACTGCCGGGAACACAGAGTTGCCGGGGGCACCCGTCGACCAGAACAACACCACAACCGGCGCGTCGACCATCTCGGAGGCCAGCAGAGCCGGCATCACATAGGGCGAGTCGACGGGCAGCTCTTGATCGGGCTCCCACCCGTAGGCGTCGGCACGTTTTGCCCACCACGCCTCGTGATACAGCGCACCGAATCGTCTGATCAGTTCGCGGTCGCGTATCACCAGCGGCCGCACCGGCTGGATGTTGGCACCCGTCGGAGCCTTGGTGGCCGCGTCCAGCACCAGCCTCAGCTGTTGATCTGAGATGGGTCGCTGCGGGTCGAATCTGCGGATGGCCCTCTGGGTGAACATGGCCTCGCCCAACGCCATGGACAGCTCTGCGGGCGGGTCCAGCCTGACAGGGGCGGTTTCGGACTGTTCGTCGGAATTCACCAGCTCAGCTTCGCGCCAGCGCAAGCATCTCGTCGACCAGGGCGGCCGGCCGTTGGCGATCTGACAGCGCCAGGTGCAACGTCTGACGGTTGCGCGTCGCCGAGGTCAGATAGAAGCGCTCGTACAGGAACCCGCGGCCGGCGAGGCCAGATCCGATGAAATCCCAGGCCAGGCGGAACACTGCCGACCGTTCGTCGGCGGCCACATCGTTGGCGCCGAACAGGGTCTCGTCGATAAGGGGGCGATCGCCCGGGTTATCGAACTGCGACGCACTGGGTGTGGTCAACAGATTGTGGCTGCCTATCAGGGTCATGATCTCTTGAACGCGGGGCATCCAGGTGGCCAGAAGGGCACGCATGGGGTCGAGGCAGCGCCCATTGGGAAACCACATGCCGTCGCGCTCGCGCTCCCAACCCTGCTCGATCGACAGCTCGACGGCATTGCGGGTCGTCTGCACGTAGCAGGCGATCTCGCCCAACATGTCGTTGGTCGCAGGCGAGTGGTCACCGATGATCTCGGCCATGCGTGTGGCCAGCCCATAGGCGAACTCGAGCTTGGTGAGAGCGCGAATCGTCGACTGGGTGGTCATGTGGATTGCGTACTGGGTCTGGCGAATCGAGTTGTAGATGTCGACGTCTCCGTCGATCAGCACCCGATCCCACGGCACCAGCACATCGTCGAAAACGCAGAACGCGTCCTGTTCGTCGTAGCGAGCCGAGATCGGCTTGTCGTGGCGCTGCGACCAGGGCGCCGAGAAGCTGTCGCGGCACCAGAACTTGAGCCCCGGCGTGTCCAGCGGAATGACGAACGACACGGCGTAGTCGTCGGCCCCGGGAGGCAGCGGCAGTGCGGGGTACACAGCCTGCTCGTCTGCGAACGGTGCCAGAGTCGCCAACACCCTGGCACCACGAACGATGATGCCGTCGGGTGTCTCGCCGACCTTTCGCACCGTCACCTTGTTGTCGAGGATCTTGGCGTCGGTGCGCTTGTCGTTGTTGGGTTGGATGATCGTGTGGGTCAACGCGATGTCGTCGCCGGCCAGTCGGCGCCGCAGATCGACGATGTTGGCGGCGCCCCGTTCGTTGCGGTTGTCTTCGCCGGCCCACACCCACGGTGCGGCACAAAACGCCGAGAACTTCATGTTCATGTAGTCGGGCGTGCGCCCCATGATTCCCATGGAACCCTCGGTCAGCTTCACCAGCCCGCGGTGACGTACGAACAGGTCTTCCTTCGACCTGGGCACCATGTGGCTGACGCTGACCGGCTCGTCGAGGTCGGGGTCGTGCACCAAGCACAGGTCGGCGTGATCGTTCTGCCTGTCGAAGTAGGCGGCCAGCGACCGGGCTGCGCCGCTGAGCTTGGGGTGGGCCGCCACATCGTCGACGCGTTCGCCCTCGACCCAGATCTCGCGACCTCGGTCGGCCAGCCCTTCCAGGTATTGCGCGCCTGTCCTAGCCCCCATCCCAAGTCCTTCCAGAGTTGGCGTGTTTCTGTAGTGATCACTACAGCGAACAGCGTAGCCGAGGCTCGATTGAAGACCGAAGTGGGCGGCTGGTTATGGTCGGCCCATGAGCGACTCTGGACACCAGGACACCAACCCGATGCCGGGCGCCGAAGACTTCGGTGGGGTCATAGGACGGCTGCGCGAAGACTCCCAACCGTGGTGGCCCGAGGCCCCTGACCTCGAGGGCAAGCCCAACGTCGTCGTGATCTTGTTCGACGACGCCGGCTTCTCGCATTTCGGCTGTTTCGGCTCGACCATCGACACCCCCAACATCGATCGCCTGGCCGCAGGTGGCCTGCGATACACCAACTTCCACACCACCGCCCTGTGTTCGCCCACACGCGCCGCCCTGCTGACAGGTCGCAATCACCACACCGTGGGGATGAGGGCGATCTCGAACTTCGACACCGGATTCCCACACATGCGTGGCCGCATCAGCCACAACGCGGCCACCATGGCAGAGCTGCTGGGCGACGCCGGCTACGCCACCTTCGCTGTTGGCAAGTGGCACCTCTGCCCGATGACCGAAGCGTCACCGGCCGGCCCGTTCGACGACTGGCCACTCGGTCGCGGGTTCGACCGCTTCTATGGGTTCCTGCAGGGCGAGACCGACCAGTTCTATCCCGAGCTGACCTACGACAACCACGCCATCGATCCGCCGGCCACTCCCGAAGAGGGCTACCACCTCTCCGAGGACCTCACCGATCACGCAATCCAGTTCATTCGCGAGTCCAAGTCGATCCGGCCCGATCGCCCGTTCTTCACCTACCTGGCGTGGGGCGCCACGCATTCGCCTCACCAGGCGCCACAGGCCTACCTCGACAAGTATCGGGGCCGCTTCGACGACGGCTGGGACGAGGCCAGGGCGGCATGGTTCCAGCGCCAGCTCGACATGGGGATAGTGCCCGAGGGCACCGAGCTGGCACCTCGCAACCGAGGTGTCGAAGCCTGGGACGAAATGACCGACGCCCAGAGGGCTGTCGCCGCCAGGCTGCAGGAGGCATTTGCTGCGTTCCTCGACCACACCGACGCCCAGATCGGACGGTTGGTCGACTTCCTCGAAGCCATCGGGGAACTCGACAACACCATCCTGATCGTCACGTCTGACAACGGCGCCAGCCAGGAGGGCTTCGCCACAGGCGTCATCGACGAGATGAGGTTCTTCAACGGCTACCCCGAGGAGCCAGCCGAGAACCTGCTCGACCGTCTCGACACGGTCGGCGGCCCGCATTCGCACACCAACTATCCGTGGGGTTGGGCCCAGGCGGGTAACACCCCGCTGCGTTGGTACAAGCAGAACACCCACGGTGGCGGGGTTCGCGACCCGCTCGTGATCCACTGGCCCGAGCGCATCCGTGACGCCGGCGGCATACGTCGACAGTTCCACCACGTGGTCGACATTGCCCCGACCATCCTCGAACTGGTCGGGGTCGAGCAACCCGCAGTGTTCCGCGGTCGCCAGCAGCTACCCGTCGCCGGAACCTCGCTGGCGTACAGCTTCGACGACGCCGACGCCGCCTCCGACCGAGGGCCCCAATACTTCGAGATGTTCGGCCACCGTGGCATCGTCAACGACGGCTGGAAGGCGGTCACTTGGCACCGCCGCGGCAAGCCCTTCGACGAAGACCGCTGGGAGCTCTACAACCTCGCCGAAGACTTCTCCGAGTGCAACGACCTCGCCCAGTCCGAGCCCGACAAGCTGGCCGAGATGATCGAGCTGTGGTGGTCCGAGGCCGAGCGACTGGGCGTGTTGCCACTGGACGACGACGTCACCGGCTTGGCATTTCGCGACCGGCGCCCGGGTACGCCCCACGCGTCGAACCACTACCGGTTCTTCCCGCCGGTCGATCGGCTGTCGACAGAAGCGGCGCCAGCAATGGGTGGCCGCAGCTGGGTGATGAAGGCCGACATCGAACGTCCGAACGGAACCGAACAGGGCGTGTTGACCGCCTTCGGAACCTCGAACACCGGCTTCACCTGGTATTTGAAGGACGACCAGCTGGTGTTCGACTACAACCTGTTCGGCACCCACCACGTGGCCAGGGTCGCCATGCCCGGCGGAAACGAACCGGTCACGGTCGAGGCCCGCCTCGACCGCCACGACAACGGTGGCGAGCTCGTGTTGACCACACCGGCCGGCAGCTCAGAACCGGTTCACATCCCGTTCGTGCTGAGGTTCATAGCCATGTCGGGTATGGACATCGGCCGCGATGGATGCTCGGCGGTGTCTGGCGAGTACCAGGCGCCGTTCGCGTTCGAGGGGCTGTTCCATCAGCTCACCATCGACATCACCGACGACCTGAGCCCCGCCGAGATCGTCGCTCAAGACACTCAGAGAATCCGCCGCGAGCTGGCCCAGCAGTGACATCAATCGCCCAGTGACATCAATCGCCCAGTGACATCAACTGCGCAGTGCGGGTGCGACCTCGCTGGTGAACCGGGCGCTCGCCTCGGCCACCCGGGGGTCTCTCGATGACGCGCTGGTGCCGGTCACCACGAACTTGGTGAGCCCCAGCTCGACCAGTTCGCCCAGCCTGTCGGTGCAATACGACGGCGAGCCCATGATTGCGAACCGGTCCAGGAACTCGTCGGTCAGCAGGCGGGTCTGGTCGCCGTCTTCGCGGGCGTGACGGTTCATGTCGTAGGCCTGATGGATCGCGGTGAACACGTCGCTTTGGGTCTTGTCGGCCGGAGCGGCCACCTTTCCGTGCATCGCCGAGAAGCGGGCGAAGAGGCTGGCCGAGCCGAGACCCATCGTGCGCGCACTGGCAACGTCGGGGTCGCACACGACGGTCACGTAGGCACCGAACGCTACCGACTGCGGGTCGCGCCCCGACTGTTCTGCTGCGGCCCTCGCGGCGGCCACGCCCCAAGCGACTCGCTCTGGGTCGGCGCCCAGGGCGAACATCACCCGGTCTGTGTACCGGGCGGCCGATGCGATGACCCTGGGCCCGGTGGCGGCCACCTCGACGGGCACACGCGCCACCTTCTTGGCCCAGCGGATCTGACTGTCGTCGGGGGCGTGGGCGAGGTCGAGCTGGTCGACGGGCGCTGCGATGGAGTCGTCCATCGCCAGGTCGTCCATGTCGACCGGCTGGCCGTTCAGGTACGAGGTGACAGTTCGCAGATAGCGGTCGAACCACGCCACCCGCGCCGGAGATCGGCCGATGTGCGCCAGAGCCGAGTCTCCCCTTCCGATGCCCAGCACGAAACGTCCGCCCGACAGGCTCTGCACGGTGAACGCCGAGCTGGCGGTCACGGCCGGATGCCGGGTGACCACATTGGTGACACCGGTCATCAACCCCAGCGTGGTGGTTCCGGTAGCGGCCAGCGACAGGTAGACGTAGGGGTCGGCGGCGAGATTCTGGGAGTCGACCATCGACAGGCCATCCCAGCCCGCGGCCTCGAGCGTCGCCGCCGCCTCTGGCACCCGCTGCAGCGGTATGGCCGGTTCGGAGGTCCAGAACTCGATGGTCGCCATGAGCGTTTCCTGTGTTTCAGGCGGCGCTGATTCCGACAATGGGGCTTGTCAGCTCGACGTCGCCGAGGCTGCCGAGGAACGGCAGGTTGCTGAAGGTGAAGACGCCACCATCGCCTGCCACCAGAAGATAACCGTTGCCATAGGGCACCATCCCATTGATCGGCGAGACGAGCGACGTTCCTGGCGGCAGCACACCGGGCAGCGAGCCTCGGAACGGCGCATCGAACCCGAACACCCCGCCGTCGGCAGCGACGAACCAATAGCCGGTGCCGTCGGGGTCTGGCGTCATACCAACCACCGGCGCGTCCAACGTCACGCCGGGCAACACCTGGGGAATCGACCCTTTGAACCGAGCGTCGCCGAAGCTGAACAGCCCACCATCGCTGCCAACGAGGTAGTAGCCGAGGCCGGATGGGGTGGCGGCGGCATCGATGACCGGACCGTCCAGGACGAACGCGGACAGGTCTCCGAAGAAGCGCGCCGAACCGAAAGGCGAGACCCTTCCGCGGTCTGTGATGAGCCAGTAGCCCGAACCATCGGGGGACGCGGCCATGGTGGTGATGGCCTCTCCGGGCAGCAGCCACGACTGCTCGGCATTGCCCAGGTGTTCGGCGTCGCCGAAGGCATGGACGACACCGTTCGACTGAACAACCCAATAGCCACCGCCGCCTGGCTTCAGCACTATCGCCGTTGCGTCGACCATCGGCGTGTCGCCGAAGTCGACCGTGTCGCCGAACACATAGACCTCGCCATCGCGGGTGACCACGGCGTAACCCACCGAACGGTCGACCACCGGAACCGTGGTCGAGGTCGACGAGGTAGGTGCCGTGACGCCGGTGGTGGTGGTCGTGGTTGTAGTCGTGGTCGTCGGGACCGTTGTTGTGGTGGTGGTCGTCGTCGTTGTTGTTGTCGTAGGGGCCGTTGTCGTCGGGGCCGTTGTCGTCGGGGTTGTTGTCGACGTCGTCGATGCTGTTGTCGTCGTGGTCGCCGGCACCGTGGTGGTCGTGGTCGTCACGGGCGTGCACGTCGCGGGCAACAGACCTCCGAAGGCGTTCGAGTCGACACCCGCCCTCTCTGGCAACACTGGAGTACCGGCGTCGATGGCCACCACAGCCGACGCACCACCCGCGCTGAGGCCAACGGCAAACTGCCGATCCCATGAGCCGTCGGCACTGACCGTTACCGACCCAGGCGCAGTCGGGGCCGCCGAGGCCACGGCCAGCGCCCCCTCGTCAACGGTCAACCCGGTAGAGCAGCCGTTGACAGGCGATACAGCGACGGTGCTGGAGATGTTGCCGAAGTCGCGGCCACTCACCAGTGGCGGGTCGAGATAAAGGGCCTCGGCACCTGCGCCGTAAAGCAGCGAGAACGAAGACAACGTGGAAGTGCTGTCGACCACGAGTTGGTCGCCCTTGGGCCCCTGGGATCGGTAGACATCACATCCGACCGCAAGGGAGCAGGTGATCGCAGGGCCTCCGATCGGTGCCAGGGTGGCGATGTCTTCGGATGAGGGACGCAACGAGCGATGCAGATCGATGATGGCCATTCCATCGTGGTTGAAGACCTCGATCACCGAACCGGCCGTGGTCCAGCCGGCCTTGTTCTCGCCCGCGCCGTTCACGACGTTCACGCCGGCACCAACAGCACCATCGGGCACGTAACCGGTAACGGGCCGCGCCGCGGTTGGCGCCACCCGGGCCCCGGTCGCCGCATACCAGCGGCCGTAGGGCAGAACGACTTCGACGACGGGGTGCCTCTGGCCTGCGGGCCAATAGCCGCCCGTCAGTCCTCGCCCGGCGTGGCTTCCAGCCGCGAGATCCGAGCGCTCCGATGGCGGGAACACAGCGACCAAACCGGTTGCGCTCGGTGACTCGACGACGAACTCGCCCGAAGTGTTGGTTGCCACGAAATCGAGATCGAAGCCCACTAGAGACGAAGCGACGGTCACCGTCGCCCCGGCCACCGGGTTTCCGTTGGGGTCGACCACCCGACCGCGCACGGTCGGCCGTGATGCCACCAACAGACTCTCGGGGTGGGTGTAGCTGGTGCCAGAAGGCACTGAAGGCAATGTGTGGTGAGTGGCGCTCGACGATCCGGCCAGCGAGATGGTGGGTTGAAACGGCGCCGGATAGACCTTCGCCCTGTACCAACCATCACCCTCGGCGACCACGCCGTTGCCGGTCGAACCGCCGAACCGCGACGGCGAAACAGTCACTGAAAGTGGTGATACGACACCTCCGTCGGCTTCCGACACCGCCCTGAAGCGCACCTCTGCGGGTGGGGTCATCTCGATTCGAACCACGGTCTCTGCGTTGGGAGCCACCGTCGCGGTGACCATCTCGCCGAGCACGTTGTTTCCGCCGTCGATCCGACCCGAGTCGTCGTTGCCATAGAAGTCGAATACGGCGAAGAAGGTGTGCTGCCCGGCTTCCAGGCCCGAGATCGGCGACGACAAGTCCGAATAGCTTTCCTGCACGAATCCAGGGTTTCCGAGAACCACGTCGACCACTGTGGCGGCCAGCGGCGCCCCGGTTACCGCATCGACCACCTCGAAGCGGACCGACCCGGTCTCGGCCGCCTGTGCTGTTGGCACAGCCACCAGCACCGAGACGAACAAAGCGACCACGAAGCCGACCAGAGCCGTTGACGACACCGGCCGGCGGACCTTTGGAGACACCACCGACATGAGGCGACAAGCTACCACTCTGTGTGGCAGCCAACCAGCGATGGCTCAGCTGCGCAGGTCGTAGAGCCTTTCGGGGTTCGAGACCAAGATCTGGTTTCGCAATGTCTCGTCAGGGGCGAAATCGGCCAGCAGGTCGACCAGGTCGCCGTCGTCTGGCTTGTGGCGCACGTTGGGGTGGGGCCAATCGGTGCCCCACAGCACCCGATCGGGAGCGGCCTCGATGATCGCCCGGGCGAAAGGCACGACATCGTCGTATGGCGGCGGGCCACCGGCGGTCAGGCGTTCGGCACCCGAGATCTTCACCCAGGCGCGTTCGTCGCGCATCAGCTCGAGCAGGGCCGCAAACGGCTCTTGTTCGAGCCCGTCTGTCACCGGCACCCGACCCATGTGGTCGATGACGTAGGGGCAAGGCATGGAATCGAGCACGCCCATGTGTGAGGCGATGTCCTTGGCGTCGAAGTGCAACACGATGTGCCAGTCGAGCTTTGCGACGCGGTCGACGATGCTCCAGAAGTCGTCCATGTCGGGCGCGCCGCCCAGATGGGCAACGAAGTTGAACCGGGTGCCGCGCACCCCAACGGCATGAAGATCGGCCAGTTCGGCATCTGTCACCGAAGCATCGACCATGGCCACCCCGCCGTACCTGCCCTGGCCGCGCACCAGTGCATCGACCATGGCCGAGTTGTCGGTGCCGTGGCAGCTGGCCTGCACGAATACGGCCCGGCTGAGCCCCAGGGTCTGCTGCAGCGCCTCGAAGTCGTCGATGCCCGAGTCTGGCGGTGTGTAGGTGCGGTCGGGCGAGAAGGGGAACCTGGCCGCAGGCCCGAACACGTGACAGTGCGCGTCGGTGGCGTTGGGGGGCGCCACGAATGCCTGCGGGCGATGCGGGCTGGGGTGTGGGCCGGGAATCGGCTTGATCTGGTCTGTCATGTCGTTTGACCCTCGAGCAGTTGGGCGATCTGCGCGATCACCTCATAACACGGCAACACCGCGCCAACGCTGGCGTTGGGTTCGCGGCCCTCGGCGATGGCTGCCAGGAACTCGCGGTCTTGCAGCTCGATGCCGTTCATCGACACATCGACCTGCGACACGTCGATGGGCTGGTCGTAGCCATCGACGAGGTCGTCGTAGCGGGCGACGTAGGTACCGGTGTCGCCGATGTATCGAAAGAACGTGCCCAGCGGACCGTCGTTGTTGAACGATAGGGCCAGGGTGCACAGAGCACCCGAGCGGGTCTTCAGCTGAATCGACATGTCCATGGCGATGCCCAGCTCGGGATGGATCGGGCCCTGCAACGCGTTGACCTGCACCACCGGGCTGCCGGTCTGGTACTGGAACAGGTCGATGGTGTGGGCGGAGTGATGCCACAGGAGGTGGTCGGTCCAGCTGCGCGGCTGACCCAGCGCATTGGTGTTGGTGCGCCGGAAGAAAAACGTCTGAACGTCCATGTGTTGGATGTGGAACTCGTCGGCGCTGATGCGGTGCCGTACCCACTGGTGGCTCGGGTTGAACCTGCGGGTGTGGCCACACATGGCGACCAGACCGGTGCGCTGCTGGGTCTCGACCAATGCCCTGCCCTGGTCGATGTCGTCGCACATCGGTATCTCGACCTCCACGTGCTTGCCTGCTTCCAGGCACGCGATGGCCTGGCGTGCGTGGTCGGGTGTGGGAGTGGCCAGGATCACTGCGTCGACATCGTCGCGCCCGAGAACCTCGTCGAGGTCGGTGGTCCAAGACGGCACCGCGTGTTTCTCGGCAGCGGCCTTGGCGTTGTCGCCTATCGGGTCGACCACTGCTACCACCTGCGCGGTGTCGATGGCGGCCAGACCCTCGAGGTGTTTGTTGCCGAACGCTCCGGCTCCGGCCACCGCGATTCTGGTGATCATCGGATCTGTGTCGCTCATCGGGCCTCCTCCAGGACCAGGTGCCCCACGGCCGTGTTGCTGGCAGGTACGTGGTAGAAGCGGTGAGTGACCGTTGGGGTGGCGCCGCCGTGCAAGTCGGCCATGGCACCCCTGGCCACCAGCCACATCACCAACTCGATGCCCTCCGAGCCCGCAGCGGTCACATAGTCGATGTGGGGCACGTCGGCCAGACCCTCGGGGTCGTCGATCAGGCGATCGAGGAAGGTGTTGTCGAATTCGGGGTTGATCAGGCCCGCCCTTGGCCCTTGCAGTTGGTGGCTCATGCCTCCGGTCCCCCACACCTGCACGTTCAAGTCGTCGGGGCCTCGGTACGAATCGATGGCGCGCCTGATGGCCTTTCCCAGCGCCAGGCACCGGCGGCCCGAAGGCACGGGGTACTGAACGACGTTGACCGCAATGGGCACTACCCGGCACGGCCACCGGTCTGGCTGGCCGAACATCATCGACAGCGGCACGGTGAGGCCGTGGTCGACGGGCAGTCGGTTGGCGATGGTGAGGTCGAAGTCCTGCTGGATTACCGATTGGGCGATGTGGGCGGCCAACTCGGGGTGGCCTTCGACATCTGGCACCGGGCGCGGACCCCAGCCCTCGTCTGCGGTTGGGAACACTGGCGCGGTTCCGATGGCGAAGGTCGGAATCAGGTCGAGGCTGAAGGCGTTGGCGTGATCGTTGTAGACCAGCACAACGACATCTGGCGGGTTGTCCGCGATCCAGCGTTTCGACGCCTCATAGCCGTCGAACACCACCCTCCAGTAGGGCTCGTCCACCTTGCCTTGATCCAGTGCCACCCCCATCGCCGGCACGTGAGAGGTGTAGACGCTGGCGGTGACGCGAGCCGTGTGTGTCTGGCCGGTGTCTGGCACCGGTGCCGCGGCCGCCGACTCGAAGGGCTGGGGTCTGCGCCCGCCCGACAGCATCATGTCGCGGTACTCCTGCTCGGACATGCCCGTCATCGAGCCGGCCATCTGCTGAAAGCTGAGGCCGTCGGTGGCGCCGATCTTGGCCAGGAAGTAGATGTTGCCGCCCAGGCCGATCAGGCGATTGAGGTCGCGGTCGAGCACCCCTTGCTTCTGCTCTTCGGTCATCGGCCAATCGTCCAGATACGCGCGCTCGTCGGCCTTGAACCGGGCCCGGTTGGCCTCCGACATCAGCGACATACAGAACTGGTTGAGCCAGTGGCCGTGCCGCGACTGGTCGGCATCGAAGATGGTTGTTCCTGGAATGTCCAGGTATGGCTTGTCGGCAGTCATCAGAGTGGTAGTCCAACGTATTGTTCGGCGAGGGCGCTCTGGGCCGCTCGCGACGAGGCGAGGTAGCGCAGGTCTTCTTCCTGGGCGCGCTGATCGAAGGCGCTCTGGTCGGGGAAGCGATGCATCAGCGTTGTCATCCACCACGAGAACCGAACGGCCGACCACACCCTGCGCAGAGCCGTGGCCGAATAGTTCTCGAGGGGGGCCGGGTCGCCCGCGTATTGCGCTGCGATCGCTTGGCTCAGGTAGTGAACGTCGCTGAGCGCGAGGTTGAGGCCCTTGGCACCGGTGGGTGGAACGATGTGGGCAGCGTCTCCTGCCAGGAACAGCCTTGCCCACTGCATCGGCTCGGCCACGTAGCTTCGCAGCGGGGCTATCGACTTCTCTATCGATGGGCCGGTGACGATGGCCGATGCCTCGCTGGCCGGAGCCCTTCGAAGCAGCTCAGACCAGAACCGGTCGTCGCTCCAGTCGTCGAGCGAATCGTCGAGCGAACACTGGACGTAGTAGCGGCTGAGCATGGGGTTGCGCTGCGAGCACAGGGCAAAACCGCGCTCGTGGTTGGCATAGACCAGGGTCGGCAAGGGAGGCACCTCGGCCAATATCCCCAACCAGCCGAACGGGTACGACTTCTCGAACTCGGTCACGGCCGACGCGGGGATGGTCTGGCGACTGACACCGTGGAACCCGTCGCAGCCAGCGACGAAGTCGCAGTTGATGCTTTCGGCGACGCCGCCGTGGGTGAACGTCACCCTGGGATGATCGGTGTCGATGTCGTGGATGGCTACGTCGGCCGCCTCGAATCGCACGTCCAGACCGGTCTCGTCAGCGATGCGATACAGGTCGTGCTGCAGGTTGGTCTGGCCGTAGGCCATCATCGGTCGCCCCGACAGCTCGACCATGTCGATCTCGAGCACCGACTCGCCCCGCCAGCCCAGCTTGATCGAGTCGTGGACGTGTCCTTCGGCATGCATGGTCGTTGCGGCGCCGGCACGTTCGAGTATCTCGACGCTGGTCCACTCGAGCACCCCGGCACGAATGCGGCCCAGAACGTATTCACGGGTTTTGCGCTCGAGCACCACCGACTCGATGCCGTGGGTTCGCAGCAGCAACGCCAGCGTCATACCCGCAGGCCCGGCACCGACGATCACGACACGTGTGTTCATGGGCCGGGTCCTCTTCGGTCGATCTGTGGCTGCAGTCGTCAGGATGGCAACATGGACCACGAGCGGGTTGGGGTCAAGTCCGCGGGGAGCGAGGGGCCATGATCATCGACTGCCACGGCCACTACACAACGACACCGCCGGGTGTCGGGGTGTGGCGCGACGCTCAGGTGGCGGCAGTCGAGGCCGATCCGCACCACGTGGGCGAGCCGGGCGTCATGTCGGTGTCCGACGACGAGATCCGCGAGTCGATCGAGTCGGCGCAGCTGCGCCTGCAGCGAGAGCGCGGAGCCGACCTGACCATTTTTTCGCCTCGCGCCAGCTGGATGGGCCACCACGTCGGCAACGAACACACCTCGCGGTTCTGGTCGCAACACCAGAACGATCTGATCCGACGGGTATGCGACCTGTATCCCCAGAACTTCGCGCCCGTGTGCCAGCTACCGCAGTCGCCCGGCGCGCCCATTGAAGGGTCGGTGGCCGAGCTGCGGCGTTGTGTGGAGGAGATGGGGTTCATCGGGTGCAACGTCAACCCCGATCCTTCGGGCGGCCACTGGAATGGCCCTCCGCTGTGGGACCGCTACTGGTGGCCGTTGTGGGAGGCCATGTGTGAGCTCGACGTTCCGGGCATGATCCACGTGTCGACTTCGTGCAACGAGAACCTGCACTTCACGACATCGCACTATCTCGGCGCCGACACCACCGCGTTCGCACAGGCACTGACCTCGGGTTTCATGGCCGACTTTGAAGGCCTTCGCTGGATCATCCCCCACGGTGGTGGTGCGGTTCCGTATCACTGGGGTCGTTTCAAGGGCATGTCAGAAGACCGTGGCTGGGACTTCGAGGGCCTGCTCGATCACATCTGGTTCGACACGTGCGTATACCACCAGCCCGGAATCGACCTGCTGGTGCAGGTCGTCCCAACCGACAACATCTTGTTTGCATCCGAGATGGTCGGTGCTGTGCGCGGCATAGACCCCGACAGCGGCAACTACTACGACGACACGAAGATCTACATAGACAACTCACCGATGCTCAGCGACCAACAGCGCCACCAGATCTTCGACACGAACATCCGGCGCGTCTTCCCCAGGCTCGACTTGCCCACTCAGTTCTGACGAGCTACTCAAAAGTGAGCGTGGCTTTCCGATTGGAGGCCATGGTCATGACTGAACAGACACCGGACCTCGATGTCGGTCAGTACCTGAACTGTGCTGCCCTGGTGTCGGATCGATCCTCGTACACACTCGCGCTGCTCGAGTTACTGGACGATCCCGACGCAGATCGCCAGAGCGTTTCCGAACTGATCTCGGCCGATCCGGTGCTGGTCAGCAAGCTGCTGGTGCTGGCCAACAGCGCCTGGATCGGTGCCAGGGCCGAGTCGACGAACGTGTGGGATGCCATCAGGGTTCTGGGGTTCACGATGGTGCGCAACCTGGCGATGGCCAACCTGGTGAACCTCAGCGCCTCCAACCCCCACCTGCCGCGTGGCTACGTGGACCACGCCGTCGCCTCGGCGGCGGGTGCAGCAGCCGTTGCCGAACGGGTGGGCTTGAAGGTACGCGACGCCTGGAGCGTTGCGCTGCTGCACGATCTGGGTGTGGTGCTGCTGTCGTCGGCCCACGGCCTTGAAGCCGTCGCAGGCTTGGCGACCCGGTCTGTGGCCGACGAGGTGGCCGCCAACGGATTCGACCACGCGGCCCTTGGCGCTGCTGTTCTCGAGCGCATGCGCCTGCCCCGGATGGTCTGCGAGGCGATCCGCGATCACGTCCGGCCGGCCGACTCGGGCGGGTCTGCACTGTCGATGACGGTTCGGGCCGGAATCGCCCTGGCCGAAGCCGGTGGCGCCGCAGGCTGCTCGGCCCCACTGGGCTCACCCCAGGCGTTCCTGCGCGAGCTCGACCTCGAGTACGAGCAGACAGCAATTGCCGCCGACATCGAAGCCCACGCCGGCCGACTCACCGACCTTCTCGGCTGACCGACCAGGGGCCAGGGGCCAGCGAGGGACGACCGAGTCTGTGTCCAGCTCTTAGCGACAATGTTGGCGAAAGCACGGGCATCCACCTCCCGGCACCCCTAGTTGTCGCTAAGACCTGGACACGAACTCACCCAACCCATCCGGCCTCATCACCCAGCGACGCAGCTCGACGAGCCCGCATCCGCACCCGACCGGCCGTGGTTCTGGGGATTCGCCCGGCCCGGTATCGCCCACGGCCCACCCGCACCACGCGGCCGTGCGATACCTCCCAGCGAAGCGCATCGGAGATGTCCTTGCTGAGCCGTCCACCGGTGCCGATGCCTGTGGCCCGAAACGCACCGACCAGTTCTGCGACCGTTACCTCAGCGGGTGCTCGATCGTGAATGTGTTGGGTAATGAAGGCACGAATGTCAACCGGGCGAGGCACGTTGTCGCCATATCGGGTTCGTTCTGGCATGCCCTCCATGGTCGTGGGTTGGTGTGACATTCGAATGCCGTGCTAGTTCAGTCTCATGAACCAACCTCTCCGATTCGGTGTCATGTACGACTGCCGCTATGTGCCCGGTGGGCCACAGACGATGGCCGATGTCTACGGCGCCACCATCGAGCAGGCCGCCTTCGCCGATCAGTTGGGTTTCGATCACGTGTGGTTCACCGAGCACCACTTCTGCGAAGACGGCTATCTGCCGGCCTTCCAACCCCTTGCAGGTGCCATCGCCGCCCGCACCCAACAGATCCGGCTTTCCAACGACATTGCGCTGCTGCCCCTGTACCACCCGGTGCGTTTGGCCGAGGAGTTGGCCGTGCTCGACAACATCTCCAACGGGCGGATGGAGTTCGGCATCGGCATGGGCTACGTGCCAGAGGAGTTCGAGGCCTTCGGCCGGTCGCTGCGCAACCGTGTGTCGCTGACCGAGGAGGGCATCGACATCTTGCGCCTGGCTTGGGGCGATGGGCCCTTCAGCTATGAGGGCAAGCGCTACCGACTCGACGACGTCGAGGTGTTTCCCAAGCCTGTGCAACCGGGCGGCCCTCCTCTATGGGTGGCCGCGATGAAAGAGCCGGGCGCATTGCGCGCTGCGCGCAAGAACACCCACCTGCTGCCGCAGGGGCCCCGCAAAGATGTCCTCGACCCGTGGCGCCAAGCGCTGCTGGCCGACGGACGCGATCCCGGCGACTACCGGGTGGGCATCATCCGATCGGTGTACGTCACCGACGACCGCGAGCGCGACTGGCCGCTGATCCGCGAAGCCGAGCGCTTCCGAATGAAGGTCTACGACAAGTTCATGGCCGAGACCCCAGACGACTACGGCTGGGGCGACCCCGATCGGATTCCACAGAACGTGGTGGTGGGCACCGCCGAAGAATGTGTCGAGACGCTTCGGTCTTTCATCGACGAATACGGCATCACAGACATTGCCACCTCCGGCCTGCCACCAGGTATCGACCCCGATTACATGGCCACCAACCTCGAACGACTGGCGACCGAGGTGATACCCCAACTGCGCTAGAGCGGCTCGAGGCCCATCAATCGTCTGAGGCTGTCACAGCGCTCGGCGAGGTCGGTGCGGCTCTCGAGCCTGACCAGGTCGGTCAGCAGGACCGTCGACCACAGCACCGATCCGGTGCGATCTGCAAAGGCCAGAGCCGATTCGAGATATGTTGGGTCCCTGGTGACGAAGTAGGCGTAGCGCTCGGCGGGCCCGAGGCACACAGCGCCCGCACCCAAGACGATGTGGGTGTCGCGCCGAGACGTCATCACCTCCAGCACCGCCCGACGGTCGCGGGGCTGCAGATCGGTGCCCACCGCTGCTGCAAGCAAGGCGATGGCGATGCTCGACTGGGTGCCGGGCACCTCGAGCACCTCGTTCAACAGTTCATGTCCGGCCTGGCGGACATTTCGACCTTCGATGGCGTCCGACAACATGGCCGCAGCTCTGATCAGCGGCGAACCTTCCATGCCCTTGCCCGTCTGCTCACGAATCGCCTTCATGAGGGCAAAGTCCTCGGCGATCCATGCGTCGACGAACACGAAAGTGCCATAGGCAGCGAGACCGTCGCCGATCGCCCAAGTGCCGGAGAACTCGGCTGCTTCGCCCGCGGCCGCACGAGCCTCATCGACGCGACCCGCCACGTGATGGAGCGAAGCACCGAGGAGCTTCGAATGCCACTGTCTGACGATGTCGTGGTCTTGTTCGGCCGCCAGTCGGGCGTCAGCATTCGCCTCGGTCGCCGCTCTCAATCGGCCGATCTCGAGGCGGCTTATCGCGGTCAGCTGGCTGAACCGCGACCGCCACGAGGGGGGAACCCGCTCGGGCGCCAGCACATCGGTGAACTCGCGATAGCGGCCCAGCGGGTGAACGGTCGGGCCGGCGGCCAACCACTTGCAGAGTGCTGCGTGGGCGATCTGGTCGTCGCTGGTGGCGGTGCGCAGCGCGACGTCGGCCTCGGTGCGGGCCAACTCCAGTTGACCGGACAAAGCCGCCTGCCTGGAGATCGCCATCGCAAGGCTCGACCGCCGTTCCGTCGGTAATCGAGAGCGGTCGATCGCCAACAGCTGCCTGATCCGATCCGGCTCGCCCTCTGTCTGCTCTGCCTCCGGCAAACCTGCAAGTGCAGCGTCCATCGCTGCGGTGTGATCGTCGGCGGCCAACGCATCTTCGTGGGCTAGTGACCGCACGCGACGTGCGTGAGTCGCATCTCCGACGCGATGCAGCACCGTGGCGTATTCGATCAGTGACCGGTATGGCAAGCGGCCGACCGCCAGAGCCTCGGCGGCCCTGAAGCGTTCCAGAGCGGCGCGCAAAGACCCTTCTGCCAAATAGAGCCGGCCCGACGCCAGCAGATCAGTAACGACCTCACTCGTGTCCAGCACTGCCGCGGCCGCCAGTGAATGGCGGGCCGTGTCATGCACACTTGATGAGAGCTGTCGGGCCTTCAGGTGGCGGCCGATGCGACTGGTCGGATTTGAAGCAGCGAGGAAGGCCTCCGCTGTCGATTGGTCGCGCAGCGCATACAGCTCGGTTCCCGGCTGCTGAGCCAGGAGGCCCGCCGCGACCAGTTCTTCGACTGCGGCACCGGAGCGTTCGTCATCGAGTTCGGCGGCGTCCGAGATCGTCACCAGGCTGCAAGGCCGCGCCAGGATGGCCAAGGCAACGCCAACCGCCCTGGCGTCGCGACCCAACTCCCTCACAGCAGACACCAGCGGGTTTCCCGAGGGATCCGGCGGCACCATCAAGGCACCAGCTTCATCGACGAAACCGCAGAGGAACCCGAACACCGAAGGGTTTGCACCCGAACGTTCCAACAGATCGACGGCCAGCGCCTTGCGCCGCGTGCCGACAAGCGCGATGTCGGACCCGTCGAGCATCATCAGGGCCTCGTCGACGGTCATCGGGGCAACCGGGTGAGCCGATGCCCGATCGAGTTGAGATTCGAGAGTCTTCGGGGCTCCGGTCAACACCAGCATCACCGGGAACCGATGAGGTCGCGACTGCAGATGGTGGAAGAAACTACGAGACTCGGGGTCGAGCTTGTCGAGGTCGTCGACGATCACGCACCGGGGTGAGCCCTCGGAGTCGAGCCCCAAGGCGGCGCCGGCCGAGCTGAACATCCTGAGGTTGAGCGACTCCTCGGTCTCGAAGTGGCTGACTTCTGATGTGATGGCCAGATCACGGTCATCCAGCGGAAGTGCACCAAAGGGTGTGCCATCGCTGAGGGACCCGTCTATGTAGGCAACCCGAACACCTCGTTCGATCAACCGGTCGGCGACCTCGGCCACGAACCTCGTCTTGCCCGAACCGGCCGCGCCCTCGACAACTCGGGCGACCGGTGGGGCCGGGTGGCGCCGCAGAGTTGCTGCGTCCAGCAGGTCGGCTGCCAAGCTGTCGGCATCGGCCGCCCGTTTGGCCCCGATGGGCCGAGTTGCGGCCACCCGAAGAGCTTCGGGCAACATGGGTGCATCGTCGGCCTCCCCGGCGCTCGGCACTGGTTCGGCGATTGCGTCGACAAGCGCAGCCTTGGACGCCACCTCGCCGAGCTCGGCCGCCCTCGATGCCAACCCTTCGTCCAGCTGTGCGGCAGCGTCGACCGCTTCGATGATCTCAGCGACCGCCGCATCTATTCGGGCTGCCGCTAGGCAACCGACGATTTCGTCGGCCAACCGTTCGTTCGTGTCGGCCAATGCCATGAAGATCAAGAACCTGATCTTTCTGGCACTCAGGCCCGCGCAGCGCTGTTTCACAAACCGCGACGCCAGCACTCGTCGACAGGTCTGGATCTGGCGGATCGAGGTTTCGACGAACAGACCCCCCTCTCCCCCGTCGTATGGCACACCGGTGGCCAGCAGGTGGGCCACATCGGCGTCAGACCAGTCGACGTTCGGATCGTCGACGCGGTCGAGAAAGTGCCAGACGTCGATGTCTACGACCGACCCGTCGACGGCAAATCCGTCGGACGTGTCGACGATTGCCTCGCGCCCCAAGACCTTGCGGATCTGCGACTTGTTGTTGCGCAGCTGACTGCGCGCTGTCGGGCTGCGCGGATCGTTGTACAGCTCGCCGAGCAGGTCCAGAACGCTTGCACCCGCTGGACCCGAGGCAACAAGAGCACACAGGAGTCCCATGGCTCGCGACGTCAGCTTGACAGGGCGACCGTCGACATAGACAGCGCACGAGTCGAGCATCTGGATTCGTGGTCGTGAACCGAAGGATCTGGCGTTCACGCTCGCATCGACCTCCCACCGTTGGCTGATGGTGCGAGCGTAGAGCGGTGGACGGGTGCCCACCGCACCCGCCCACCTTTGGAACCCACCGGTCCTCGAGATCCCATGGTCTCTCAACAGGCCGCAACCGGGTCGCAACTGGTAACTCGACTTAGTTGCTAGCTCCCCGATGGTGAAGAATCGCACCTCATGACCTCTGAGGGCCGCACTGGCATTCGCGGCGAGATCAAGGGCCCAGGCGGCAAGGGTCCTGGGCTGAAGCGGGCGCTGCGCGCCTTGAAGCACCGCGAGTTCGCCATCTTCTGGAGCGGTGCGCTGGCCTCGAACACGGGCACGTGGATCCAGAACATGACCGTGCCCTATGTGCTCTACCAGATCACCGAGAGCGCGTTCTGGGTGGGTTTCGCCACCTTCGCACAGTTCGTTCCCCAGATGGTGCTGGGACCGTTGGGGGGTTCCATCGCCGATCGCTCCGACCGCCGCAAGGTGCTGATCATCACCCAGGCCGCCATGGCGGTCGCCGCGTTCGCCCTGTGGGGCGCGTGGGTGCTCGAGTTCAGACAACTGCCTGTGATCTTGGGGCTCTTGACGCTCAGCGGCACTATCGGCGGGCTCAACATCCCGAGCTGGCAGGCCTTCGTCAACGACCTCGTGCCGCTCGACGACCTGATCTCGGCCATCACGTTGAACTCGGTCCAGTTCAACGCGTCCAGAGCCATCGGGCCCGCAATCGCGGGAATGATCCTGGCCTGGGCGGGGCCCGGCTGGGCGTTCATGGCCAACGGGCTGTCGTTCCTGTTCGTGCTGGGCGCCCTGGCCGTGGTCAAACCCCGACCGACCCGACCGAAGGCCTCGCCGCGGATGGCCGTCATGAAGGGTTTCGCCGAGGCCATCCGCTACTCGCGCACCCAGCCCGGCATCCTCATCGGCATGGCGATCGCTGTGCTGGTGGCGTCGCTCGGCAACCCCGTGCAGCAGTTCACCGTGGTGTTCGCCGTCAGCGAGTTCGACGTTGGCGCATTGGGGCTGGCCATGCTGAACGTCACCCTGGGCATCGGAGCGGTGGCGGCGTTCTTCGCCGTCAGCGGCTGGGACGATCGACTGTCGCGCGCCACCATGACGCGCTGGTCGATGCTGGTCTATGCGCTGGCGATCATCTCGTTCGCCGTGTCACCCAACTTCGAGACCGCCCTGGTGTCGCTGATGTTCGTCGGCGGCGGGTTCTTGGCGGTCATCTCCATCTCGAACACGTCGTTGCAGATAATCGTCGCCGACCACATCCGGGGGCGCGTGATGGCCCTGCGCATCATGGCGTTCTCGGGCTCCTATCCGCTGGGCGCGCTGATACAGGGCTGGGTGGCCGACCGCATCGGTGTCAGGATGACGGTCGGAGGCGCAGGCACGATCTTGTTGCTGTTCACCCTGGTGGTCACCCGCAACGCCAACTGGTTGCCCCGGCTGGACGACCCCCACGACGAGAGCGAGCCCGTACCGGCACAGCGCTAGGCGAGTCGCATACAGTGACCGGTGTGCGGCTGGGGTGGCCGCCCGAGGGGGAGGTACCAGATGACGGGCATCTACAACGTCATCGAGTTGATCGGCACCAGCGAACACTCGTGGGAGCAGGCCACACAAAACGCCGTGGCCGAGGCGGCCAAGACACTTCGCGATCTGCGGGTTGCCGAGGTGGTCGAGCAGGACGTGGTGGTCGAGGACGGATCGGTCGCCAGCTACCACACCAAGATCAGGCTGTCGTTCAAGCACGAGTCCGATGACTGACTCGGAGGTCCGCAAGGTCATCCGGCTGGTCGCTGCGTCACCCCACTCGTGGGCCGACGCCACCACGCGAGGTGTGGCCGAGGCCGCCAAGACCATCCGCGACCTGGGTTCGGCAACCATCACACGACGAGACGCGCTGATAGACGGCGGCCAGATCGTGCTGTACCGGGTGCAGTTGGAGGTGTCGTTCCGGCTCGACCGCGAGCGCGATGTCGCCGGCACAGATCACCAGACCGTGCAGGTCCGGCGCTATCTGGTGATCGCCAACAAGACACTGTCCAGCCCCGACCTCGCCAACGCCATCAGCGAGCGCCAGGCCGCCGGGCCGTGCGAGTTCCACCTGGTGGTGCCTGCAACTTCGGATGCCGCGCGCTGGGCCAGCGTGGCGGCTGGCAGTGATCCGGTAGGTGGGCTGGCTGCCGACGCCAACCTGGTGATGCAGCAACTGGAGGAGGCTCAGGCCGAGGCTGCAGCCCGACTCGAGGCCCATGTCGGCGCCATGCGCGAGATGGGTATCGACGTCACCAGCGAGATCGGAAGCTCCGACCCCTACACCGCGGCGCGCACGGCCATGGACCGCTCCAGTTTCGACGAGATCATCGTGTCGACGCTGCCCGCCGGAATCTCCAAGTGGCTGCGGATGGACCTCGAATCGAGGCTGCGTCGTTCGACCCACCTGCCCGTCACCGTGTGCACCCCCGGCGACTGACGAGCCCTACTTACGCCTGACCCTCACGGGCAGGCTGGTGTAGCCGTGCACGAACGACGACATGGTGCGTTCGGGTTCGGCCTGCACTTCGATGCGCTCGAACCTGGGCAGGATCTCTTCCCACAGGACGCGGAGTTGCAGTTCGGCGAGCCGGCTACCCATGCAGAAATGCACTCCGTAGCCGAACGACAGGTGACGGTCGGCGTTGGGGCGTTCGATGTCGATCACGTCGGCGTCGTCGCCGAAGATCTCCTCGTCACGGTTCGCCGAGACGTACCACATCAAGATCTGGTCGTCTTTTTTGATCTGCTTGCCGCGGAACTCGACATCGAAGTTGGCCGTGCGGCGCATGTAAGACAGCGGCGTCTGCCAGCGGATGATCTCGGGCACCATCTTGGGTATCAGGCCGGGGTTGGCGGTGAGCTTGTCGTATTGCTCGGGGAACTTGTTCAGCCCATACACGCTGCCCGACATGGTGTTGCGGGTCGTGTCGTTGCCGCCGACGATCAACAGGATCAGGTTGCCCAGGTGATCGGCCGTCGTCTTGTCGTGGGTGGCCTCGCCGTGGGCCAGCATCGACACCAGGTCATAGCCGGGGTTCTGGCGACGCTCGGCAAACAGCCTGTCGAAGTAGGCCACGCACTCGGCGATCTCCTCGTCGCGCTGGCGCGACGTCTCGACCTTGCCGCCGGGCTCTGCGATGGACGTGACCACATCGGACCAGCGGGTCAGCTTGCGCCGATCCTCCAACGGGAAGTCGAACAGCGTGGCCAGCATCAGGGTGGTCAACTCGATCGAGACGGTCTCGACCCAGTCGAACGTCTCGCCGACTGGCAACGAGTCGAGCACGCTGGCAGTGCGCTCGCGAATCAGCCCTTCGAGGTTGCGCAGGCTGCTGGGGGCAGAGATCTCGCGGACCGTCTTGCGCTCTTCGGTCTGCTGGGGCGGATCCATGGAGATGAATGCGGCGGCCTGCGGGCCGAGCGCGGGCGCAATCGCCACGGGTGGGCCGATGGTTATGCCGCGCGCCGACGAGAAGGTCTTCCAGTCGCCGTCGACCGCCCTGACGTCTTCCCACCGGGTGACCGACCAGTACCGGCCCGCCGAGCCCAACTCGTTGAAGTGAACCGGATCTTCTCGGCGCAGCCTGGCGAAATGATCGTGCCAGCGGTCGTCGTGGAACAGGTGCGGGTTCAGCGGGTTCAGCTCGTCCAGCGCCATGTCGCCGGCCGCGGGCACGTCGCCGGCGAACACGGCCTGCTCGGCGTCGGGATTGCGGTAGGGCTTGGCGGCCAGCCACGCCTGACGGTCTGTCTTCGTATCCCCCATTTGAAGCCTCCCGCGGCGACTATACGCGCTGGCCGGCGACGGCGCCTCGGCGACGCACCGCCGACGTCAGGCCGATACCTTCGGCATCATGAGCCATCCGCTGATGTTCTCCGACGACGATCCCATCCTCGCTCGGCTACGCCAGCTGTGCCTGGCCATGCCAGGGGCGCAGGAGAAGATCTCGCACGGTCACCCCGCCTTCTTCACGAAGAAGATCTTCGCGTTCTTCGGTGGGTCGATGAAGGTCGACGGCCAGTGGGTACAACACGAGCAGGCCGTGCTTGTGTTGCCCGACCCCGACGAGCGCACCGCTCTGCTGGCCGATGACCGCTTCTGGGTGCCCGCCTATCTGGGGCCGGGCGGATGGATCGGCCTCGACCTCGGCGACGGCACCAACTGGGACGAGGTCGCCGAACTGGTCGACGAGTCGTACCGCAACACAGCAGGCAAACGCCTGATCGCGCAACTGGACTCGCGGCAGCACTAGCTGTGACCTCGCGGACCGGCAGCGGTGTGGCGCAACATCGCCAGCACGGTCACCTCCCCGGCCGGCGTCAGAGCCAGCGTGCGCGACCCCCAGTCGCCCTCCTCGACGGTCAGACCCAGCACTTCTAGAGCGAAGCCCCGAAAGGCCCGACTGGCAGCGCCCTGGTCTGGGGGCTCGGTTCGGTCTATTCGCCATCCCATCTCACCCGCCGTCTCGGCGACCTCGGCCATCAGGTCGTCAGCCGACAGCCCGCGATCCGCGCCGAGCAGCATCAGCCCCGCCGTCTCGGTGACGAACCGGCCCCACTGGCGCTCACCGAAGTGGGCAACGACCTGAGCCCATGCCAGCTCCGCGTCATCGGCCATCCGGGCGCCCAGCCGCGTTCGCTCGAGAATCTGCCCGCGCTTGCGCAGAGCACCGCAAGCCTGAAGCAGCCCACGTAGCTGATGAAGGCCGACATCGTCGGTCTCGGCGTTGGCTACCCGGTCCGCCCCGTGCGCGTCACTCCACGGCCGCGTCGCGCTCACCTGCTGAACGAACGCCCGGTTCAGATATCCGGCTTGGGTCAGTGCCTGCTGTTTGCCGAACACCGACAGCAGCCACATGAGGGGCCGCATCGCTTCGGCAACATCGGCAGGCGGACTGATCGGGCTGAGCAACCGGTTCGCGATGGTCGCACGCCGTCGGCCGAGCTCGCGGCTGCGACCGTCTGGTTCGTCGACCCAGGCCGCAATCCGTTCGGTCAGCACGGCAGTCCGATACGACTGGCCGAGCTGGTACAGATGGTTGCCGTCGAGAGCCTCGTCGATGATCTTGGCCTTCGTCTTCTTCCATCCGCGGGTTCCCGGCTGCAGCCGACCGCTCTGAATCGCGTCCTCGAGTACCAGCTGCACCTCCGCCAGAGCTTCGTACTCTGCTGTGTCCATGACCGACCCCCAGGCGAAGGTGTCCGTGTCGGTGGGTTCGATGCCGGAGGCGGCGAGAGCCTTGCGCATCGCCGAATACCCCGCCCTGTTGGATCGGCCGAACGCCGCGTGCACTTCGGCGGTCGCTTCCGAGCGACAGATCGCCGCGTAGCGATCCAAACCCAGCTCGTCGAACAGCTCTGCCAGGGCCGCGGCGGCCAGAGTCTTGTAGTCCGGCTCGTAGGTCAGCACCTTCGTCGTCAGCTGGTCCCACAGCCATTCCTGCAGATTCCACTGGCGGACCATCCAAGGCCCTTCGCCGCCCGACATCGAGTCGAAGTCCTGCTCGGCCCTGTGTGCCCCTTCCGGATCGCGCTCGTACATCCGCTCCAAGGCGTCCTCGAGGTCGCGTTTGGACAGCTGGTTTGGCGTGCGACGGTTGACGATCCTCCAGGGATCTGCGACCAGCTTGGCCGCCGACGCTGCGACGGGTTGCTCCTCCAACGGCTTGACGAGTGTCAGCCTGGGCCGGGGCACCAGTTCGCCTGCCTTCCACCTGTCGACCAGGGCCAACAGTTCCCGATCGGGAGAACCGTGCGACTCGTACAGCGGCGAGCAGGGCACCTCGGCAAGCCAGCCGGACAGACCGGCCAGATCGCCCTCGTCTCCACGGTCGCGCCACGCCCCTGCAAGGCGAACGAAGTCGTTCATGACGCCGACCACGCTGCGGCTGTCGGTCTTCGCGAACGACCCTTCCCCCATAGCTGCCGACTCGGCGTCGACGAACTCAGTGGGCGCACCCGCGTCCAACAGGGCCGAACCCAGATGCGCAGGGAACCGCTCGGCCAGGGTCGCCGCAGGCGCCAGCGGCATCACCACCGGGAACAGGGTGTGCTCGTTCACCAGCAGCACCAACTGTGGTCGCCACGCAATCAGCGTTGCGTACCAGTTCCCCAGCATCGACCCAGCGTCAACCGCCGGCTCGGGTTTGCGCTTCACCCGATCGAGAAGCTTCTTGGTGGCGCAGATCGAATACACAGCACCGATTCTCGCACCCCGGTCCGCCGGCGGATCCGGCACCGCCGCCGACTTCGAAGTCATCACTAACCTCGCCAGCCAACCAACCCGCTGGATCGTCCCACCCGGAACCGCAGACTGATCAAACCCAGGCTGGCACCCCAGACACAGCAGTTTCGGGCAAAGGAGTCGTATGTCTTCCCTCGTAGCAAGGTTCTCAGAATCGCTGTCGGATTCGGAGATGCGCCGCATCCTCGAGTTCTGGCTGCAGAGCCGGTTCGCTGCTGGGTACCCACAGGTGTACCTGTATCCCGCGCACGGCACGGGCCGACCGGCATCAGCCGACAGAGCAATCGACCGTGCGATCAAGATCTGGAGACAGAACCCAGACGGACTCTCCCTTTCCCCCTACCCCGTAGAACAAGACCCAACCTCACTGATCTCGATATCGGACGCTGGCACCCGCAACGTGGAGGTCTCGATGCCGGATCTCAAAGACATAGACCCCGCAACCGAGAATGAGCACGTACGCGAGATGTTCAATCTGCTGGCGACCGTGAAGACGCAGTGGGTCTGCTGGACCAAAGCCTGGGATCGGGTTCCGTTCAGCGCTCTCGGCTACGAGTTCCGGGGTCTCGGTCCCGACGAGGTGGACCGGTACGGTCCCCTCGCCTACTACTCAGCCCACCTCACCAAACTCCTAAACCAGGAGGCTCTGGCAAGACTGCACGAAGGGGGCCTCGCCAGCACAAACGCCGACGGGTCGACCATCATCGACTGCGGCGACCTTCACCCCGACCACAAGACCCTCGAGCTGGTGTTCCGCACCGTCGAACCACTCCTCAGACGCATGCCCGACCACACGCCACACAGAGACGCCTTGCCAAGAGCCGCGGTCCTAGGCACGACCCACGTCCGAGAAGCAATCGAAGCAGCGAAACAGCACCTCGCCGTAGCCGACCCCCCAACAGGTCGCACATATCGCGTACTGACCAAGCTGGTGGCAAGCTGGGAAAAGGAACTGGACGGCCAACCCGACCAGTGAACACCCGCAACCCGACCTGGCCGGCCCGGTTCTCAGGGGCCCCGCTAGAAGATGGCGAACAGAACCCCGCTCGACGCGGCTGCAGCCCGCCCCAGGAGCTTCGCTGTCTCGCGGAAGCCCCACATCGCGTACTCCTTACCCTCCTCGTCCACGTACCGGCCGTTGTCCATGAACGGACTGTCAAGACGTGCCCAATGGTCCTCAACCGTCGCCGCATCAGCAGCACCAAGCGCTTCGGCGATAACCCGAACCCGTTCAGGCAAGATCAAAATCGGCGGAGAGAACCCGATCTCAGGACCCACCGGCGCAGCCTCGTCATCGAGCATCACACTCCCAGTACCAGCGATCGAACCAACCAAAGAAAACGCCGCCTCCCAAGACTTGTCGATATCAACAACAGACCCCGTCTCGAACACATCAAAGAAGCGCTCTTCGTCCCACTCCCCGAACTCGCCGATCTGTCGAGGACTCACCACAACCATCCGAACGCGCATACCCACGGAACTATTCTGTCACCCACTTGCGAACTGGGCCCGACGCTCTCTGGCTTGTGGGACTCACGTGAGCAGCGACGACACTGCCTCGTCCAGACCTCATCGGCGTCGAAGTCGGATCGACTACAGGCACCTCGCGGTTTTGAGATCTAAGCGATCAGTTGTTCTCTTCCAATTGCCCCGGCGCTGAGACCCTCGCCGGAAGGGGGTTGCATCAGCCTGGGCTGCTCGGACGATCTTGGTCAGGTGGATCCCGGTGACTTGGAGGTCGGGGTCTCGGTTCGGGTCATCGGGGGGCTGGCGCTCAATGATCTAAGTAGTCAAGAAGCCGACCAGCAGCTCGCACGCCGCGCGTAGGGTTGAACCCGGCAAGGGCACCTCAGAATGCGAGCGGTTTAGACACCCTCAGATTCGCAGTTGCTCCTGCTCCGCGCCCGGAAACCTCGACCGATCAGTCCTCGCTCACCGCAGGGCGCCTACTGGCTAAGGACTCACACGAGTATGTTCAAGAATCCGGTCAAGATCGCAGATTCCAGCCCTTTCCAGGTTGCGCTCCATATCCTCGTATGTCCCGCCCTTCTTGTCGGCGCATGGATGATGTGGGATGACGAGTCCACCAAGTTCAGCTCGATGGCTCGAATGTTCGCCTTCCTGGGAGTGGTCTTCTTTCCTTACACACTCCTACTAGAGCGTCGATACCACACCTGCGGAAGTCTGTTTGTTTCGGACGGCAAAGTTGTAGTCACACCGTGGAAAGAGAACCTGGCCTCTGTGCGCATTCCGATCAACAGACTTGAATTTCCTAATGTCAAGATTGAAACCGACGACGAAGGTCGACTAGTTCTGCTGACCGCGCTCAATGGCACCGTGATTCGAAAATACGAGCAAATCGCTACTGAACTATTCAGGCCATTGGTCAACACAGTTCGGTGCAACATGCTACGTTTATTCCATATTCCAGTTCTTGAGGACGAGATGGCGCATAGCAGTCACAGACTGGTAAAAGTCAGCAATGTTGGAGTCGTCCTTCATCTGATCGCGTGCCCGCTTGCATTGTTGATGGCGGGGGTGATGTGGGACGACCCCTCGATCAAGTTCAGGGTGATGGCACGACTCTTCGCGGCAATTGGAGCAGGATTCCTCCCCTACATGCTCGGACGCTCCTACCTCTACTATCGGTTTGGGGCCCTGGCAGTCCACGGAGACCGTCTGGTAGTTTCACCTCTTGGCGAGAAGCCAGCTTCACTTCGTTTGCCAGTTCGCGAACTCGATTCCGAGGCGATCAGACTGACGTCTGATGAATCTGGCCTGCTCTCTCTGGTGCTTGGACCTGGATCGGTTATAACCCTTCAGGCAAGAACGGGAGACCGAGACCATGAACTGAGTGAGTTGAACGCAAGGCTTCGAACTTATTTGAATAGGCCGGGACGAATCAGCTAGCCCGAGTGCGCCGAGAATACCCCGTAGCAGGTGGGTTTTGCTATGCGGAAAAATGTTGGCTATGGGAAAGCGACAACGACACCTACTTCGATCCTGCCACGCACCACAACGGCCCCGACGAAGACGGCGGCAACCCCGTCCGAGCGATCTGGTAAAACAAAGGAACGACCGCTTCGGTCATGGCCTGCGGCACAAGGCTCCTTTGTGTGGGTGCGACCGGTGGCGTGTGTTGTGGTCGTTCCGCTTATGCAGGCCCGACCGGTAACGGTTGGTGGCGTCGAAGTTGGCGAGGGGATCGCCAAAGGCGATAGTTGAAAGGTCGTCAGCGGCAGCCTCAATGTGGTTGGAGGTTCGTCCGGATTCGGCTTCCTCATGCTCGGTGACGAAGCGGGCCGGCCGGCGACCCTCCTGGCAAACGCAGACGATGCTAGGCGCTGGCAACTATGGGTGACGTTACAGCAGCGAGCATTGCTAATGGCTGCGAGCACAGTCGACGTGGACGGGCAAAAGTAGCCAGAGTTGTCGAGGAGCAATTGCAGCCTGAATTGAAGCCATATTCGATCCATGTTGGTCAAGGAATTTGCTATGCTTCACGGGTTTAGTGATCTATTCAGCTCATCAAAGGGGTCGCTCACCCCGAGCGCTCGGGTCATAGGATTTGATGTCTGATTCGTCTCTAGGTGATGGTTGGTGGCTAGCGTCCGACGGGAAGTGGTACCCACCTGAACTTGAATGATCGTTCTTCAGCAACCCTCGGCTCGGGCGGTTCGGGGGCAGGCAGCGTTGGGTCTGGGTTGTCGCCACGGTGACGCTTGTCGCATTGGCGGCTGGCGGGGCACGAGTGGTGAGCCTCGCCAGCGACCGTGTGCGCGAAGAGGCGCAGCGGATCGACATGGACGCAGTTGAACAGGTTGCATGCGCGGTGATCGGCGAGAACGAAGCTGGCCACGCCGCAGTGTCCGTGACGGCGACCAACACGACGTCAAAGCAGTCCGACTTCGTCGTTGCGTTTGAGCTGCTTGACGCGTCGGGAGAACGAATTGGCGACGGCTCGGCTGGCCTGCTGAGTGTGCCCTCCGACGAAACCTTGACCGAGACGGGCTACACGACCGCCCGGTACGTAGAGGGGTCGTCGTGCCGGATAGCCGACGCCAGCCGGTGGTCTTCGCGCTAGAGAGCCTGCCTCTCCTTTCAGACCGCCTCCCGGCAAATCATCGAGATTGGAACCTCCGCCCGCGGCAGCCCCCGCAGATATTGGGCTCTTGTGGCTGTTCGCGTCTGAGTTCAGAGTGGAAGTTTCGAATCGGGCTACCGTGCAGGAATGGGTTCTCGGGTGAAGATGCGGTGCGGGGCGTACTACCAGCTTCTACTCATCCTGACAGTTTGGTGCGTGGGCTCGTCGGTGCTCTATACGTCGCTTCTGGTGGCAGACGGGCGGGTTGGGTTCGTAGTGCCACTCGCGCTAACGAGCGCTGGTCTTCTGCTCCTGCTACGCGTGTACAGAACTAACTTCGTCGTGATCGAGCTTTCAACCCGAGTCCTGACAGCGCGACGAGGAAACGACCACTTCGACTATCAGCTTGGCCCGACGAGCTTCATCGCCTTACCCGCGAAGCCGAACCTATTTGAGCCCGGAAAGGTCCGCGCGTCGGCGAAGGCGATAGCGAGGGCTTCGAACTCAGTGCGCTGGTAGCGACGGGCCGCATCATCGAGCCCCGACCTTTCGCAGGATAGAACGCATAGCCGAGAAGACTGGTGTCGAGATACGCCGCCGCTAGGCGGTCCTTGGAACCTCTAGTTGTAGGAGCCACAGACGTTGTGGACGCGTGATGCGGGTGGTCCGCCGAGGGCGGTGTGGTTGCGGTGATGGTTGTAGTCGTGGACCCAGCGGTCAAGTCGGCGGCGTCGTTCGTTCTCTGATCTGAACGTGAACGAGTAGAGGAACTCGTCGGCCATGGTCCGGTTGAATCTCTCCACTTTCCCGTTCGACTGGGGCCGATAGGGGCGTGTGCGTCGGTGTTTGATCGCCCGTTCGGCCAGGATCTGGGCGAACAGGTTCGATCGGAAGTTCGATCCGTTGTCGGTCATGACCTCGTCGACGGCCATGCCGCGGGCCCAGAACCAGTCCTGGGCGCGTGTCCAGAACCCGACGAGCGTGTCTGCCCGTTCGTTGTCGTGGGCTTCGACGTATGCGACGCGGGAGTGGTCGTCGACGGCGCAGTGCAGGTACGTGTAGCCGACACGACGCTGCTTTGTCTGTCCTCGTCCTCGGACTCGCCAGCCGCCACCCGGTGGGATCTTGCCGACCTTCTTCACGTCCAAGTGGATCAGCTCGCCAGGGTGGGCTCGTTCGTAGCGGCGGATCACCCTGCCGGTTGGCCGGTCGATCCAAGCGAGGCGGTTCAACCCTCGGCGGACGAGGATCTTGTGCACGGTCGACGCGGGGATACCGGTGTGCATCGAGATCATCCTCGGTCCCCACCGCTTCGACCTGCGCAGCCGACAAACACGATCCTCGACCCGCTTCGACGCTCGGGCAGGCGAGCGATGTGGACGAGACGATCGGTCCTGCAGACCGGCATCGCCTTCGGCGAGCCAACGACGCCACCACTTCGACACGGTCGCACGCGACACGCACATCTGCTCGGCCACATGGGCCTGGGGTGTGCCAGCGACGATTCGTTCGATCATGATCCGACGGCCAGTCGGCGTCAGACGGGCATTACGGTGAGACATCGAGCCTCCGGGGTTCGTGTGGGTAAGTCAGCAACTTCCACACTGCCGCGGAGGCTCACCCATTCACGACAACAACCTCAGTGGTCCCTACATCTAGTGGTCCGTCTGCGAATTGGCAACGTCGCGAAGTGTGGGTGCGTGTTGGAGATGACGGTTGCTGATCGGGTCGAGGTGGAGCGGTTGGCGAGGTCGCCGTCGCTACCGCATCGGGTTGTCATCCAGGCTCGGGCGTTGCTGGCGCTTGCTCATGGGGGGCCGGCTCGTGGTGTGGCTCGGGAGTTCGGGACCTGGCCGAACACGATGATGGCGTGGCGGGACCGCTATCTCGAGGACGGTCCGGCTGAGATCGGGACCGTTCGGGCTGGGCGTGGTCGCAAACGCCAGATTTGCGATGAGGTTGTGGAGGCGATCGTGAACGACACGCTCACCGCAGTCCCTGACGATGGTTCGGCGTGTTGGACGATCCGGTCTGCGGCCCAGCGGCCGGCGGCGGTGTCGCAACAGGGTCTTCTTGGGTTCTCGGGTGCTAGTGAGCGGAAGCGTCGATAGATGAGCTACGTAGTCAAGATGCCAGTTCGAGTTCGAGTGGCTCGGTGGCTTGGCGCGGTTTGGGGTCTGCTAGCGATAGCGTTCTATGTCGCTTTCGGGGTACCGCCTGCCCTAGTACTGGGAGTGTTTGGCCTGACCGGAGCTGCATGGGCGCTCTGGCCCAAACTCCGCATGACCGAAGATCGCCTCTTCATACGCAACCTCTTTCCTCGCTCGTACCCCCTCGCTGAGATTGATCGCTTCTTTGTAACGTCACCACCAGGAATGCCGCTCCTGCCGACCTACAAGATAGGAATCTCGTTCAAGTCCGGCCATCAGCAAGTAAGCCGAGCGATCTGGCACCGCGAACGATTCGGGAGCAACATCGCCACCTGCGCCTCGCTCGAGGAAGTCACGTCAGCGGTCTCCAACCTCAACGAAGCACTGGCTGCCAACAGTTCGCCCCGATGAGCTACAGCGCCGAGTCCCGTGCACTGGTGTGCACGCCAACGGCCTCGATCGCGACGTAGCTCCTGCTGGTCGAGAACTCGCGTTGGAGAGAATCGACCGTGATGAACGCTCAACCTGGGGGCCAAAGGAAAAAAGTCAGTTCATCAAGGAGTGGCACGATAGGGGATTCGAAGATCCGCCAGTGCCGTGGACAGAGTATGACATTCGCCACATCGCCCCTCGCGAGAACGGGGGCGGTAATGAGTTTGAAAATCTGGTACCGGTCAAGCGTGAAGTGCACAAGCAACAGTTCAATCCGTGGTGGATCGGAGTGCAGTAGTGAACTCGCTTCATGACAGCCTTTCTAGACTGGAAGCTAAGGCGGCGACACTCGGCCTCGCCCACATAGCCGAAGCTCCTGCGGCCGATGATGAAATGTCTGGAGTGCTGCCTCCGGATTTGAACGGTGAGGAAGTAGTCTCACTCTGGAGGCTCCATAGATCCGCCAAACTCATGTACGAGCCCACATACGGTCAGTGGGGCTTGCAGCTGTTGACACCTGCCGCCGCAAGCGAGAGAACCGAGCTTGAGCGTTCGATCCGGCCCGACGAGTTCGGTTCGTATGATTTCGTACTCGGAGAGTTCATAGGTGACCTTGATGTCCTGATAGTCACAAACGGCGGCATCCTTGTGGCCCCACCTATTTATCCCAGAAGCGACTGGTATCGAGTTGGCAGTTCGCTAGCAGAGTTCCTAGACATGTTCGCCGTAGCGGAGGGTCAGAAGTTCTGGGAATAGGCAGTTGCCGTCCCGGCTTTCGCCGGAGTATCGCGTGTGAACACGATGTGTTGTTGGTGCGATCGACGTGTGAGCCTCACACTGGAACGACGACCCCAGACCCTTCGCCTGGACTAAGACCGCCAACGACATCATCACCAAGGTCAAACGAGGCCGCACCTCCCTCACCCGCCAGGCCAAATCCGCGACAGACCACTAGTGGCAAGGTGCACTTGCACGCTCTTGGCATCTGGAATCACCGCCAACGGAGCACCTGGCTAGTGACACGGAGGCTGGTGCCCAAACCGCTCCCGATCGGCGGACGCAACGACATGAATTGCAGATCGCCGCCGCCGTCCGCCACCCCCTGAGCTAGATGTAGGGACCACTGAGGTTGTTGTCGTGAATGGGTGAGCTTTCCGCGGCAGTGTGGAAGTTGCTGACTTACCCACACGAACCCCGGAGGCTCGATGTCTCACCGTAATGCCCGTCTGACGCCGACTGGCCGTCGGATCATGATCGAACGAATCGTCGCTGGCACACCCCAGGCCCATGTGGCCGAGCAGATGTGCGTGTGTACCGCGCGTGCGACCGCGTCAGCGGCAATGAATGAGCTCGCCGAAGGCGATGCCGGCGTCTGCAGTCGACCGATCGTCTCGTCCACATCGCTCGCTCTGCCCGAGCGTCGAAGCGGGTCGAGGATCGTGCGGCTTTGTCGGCTGCGCAGGTCGGTCGAAGCGGTGGGGACCGAGGATGATCTCGATGCACACCGGTATCCCCGCGTCGACCGTGCACAAGATCCTCGTCCGCCGAGGGTTGAACCGCCTCGCTTGGATCGACCGGCCAACCGGCAGGGTGATCCGCCGCTACGAACGAGCCCACCCTGGCGAGCTGATCCACTTGGACGTGAAGAAGGTCGGCAAGATCCCACCGGGTGGCGAGCTGGCGAGTCCGAGGACGAGGACAGACAAAGCAGCGTCGTGTCGGCTACACAGTACCTGCACTGCGCCGTCGACGACCACTCCCGCGTCGCATACGTCGAAGCCCACGACAACGAACGGGCAGACACGCTCGTCGGGTTCTGGACACGCGCCCAGGACTGGTTCTGGGCCCGCGGCATGGCCGTCGACGAGGTCATGACCGACAACGGATCGAACTTCCGATCGAACCTGTTCGCCCAGATCCTGGCCGAACGGGCGATCAAACACCGACGCACACGCCCCTATCGGCCCCAGTCGAACGGGAAAGTGGAGAGATTCAACCGGACCATGGCCGACGAGTTCCTCTACTCGTTCACGTTCAGATCAGAGAACGAACGACGCCGCCGACTTGACCGCTGGGTCCACGACTACAACCATCACCGCAACCACACCGCCATCGGCGGACCACCCGCATCACGCGTCCACAACGTCTGTGGCTCCTACAGCTAGACCTGGTCATCAGACATCGCCCAGAAGTGACAACACCGCCTCGGCCAGAGCTTGATCCCCCCAACAATCAGATGCGTTCCTTCTTCGCATCGCGGAGGTTCCCGTGGAACAGGCGACTCACCTGTCGACGCCTTCCGGTGAGGGGGTCGCGACCCGCCTCGACAATCAACCCTGCCAACCAGCCCCACTGGCCACCGCCCAGGCTCCCGTCTGCGAACTGGGAGTTCGACGTAGTCGAACTCCGTAAGTGACGAGCGAAGCGAGGAACGACGTGGGCCCGGCGGGGCTCGAACCCGCGACCAAGCGATTATGAGCAACATTCCAACCGTCCAGCAGGTGGCACACAGTGCTCTGACGTGCGGTTTCGTCCAACGCCTCGTCCGTCTGGTCGCCTCCAGTGACCTCAGGTAGCCCCACCTATGTTGGAAAGAATGTTGGAATCGACGGCCTGCCGGGAATCATCTGCTCACTGTGCGGTCTTGTGTGTTCGAGGCATCACGAGTCCGGTCTTCATCGCCCTCGTGCGAGAGTGGTCGGCCCCGTCTGCGATGGTTCGTCGAGGCCGCCCTCAAGGTCGAGCGGCAGAATCGGAACATCCCGCCAGCGCCTGGGGGGCGCGGGACGGCCTTAGCCGACTAGGTGTAGGAGCCACAGACGTTGTGGACGCGTGATGCGGGTGGTCCGCCGAGGGCGGTGTGGTTGCGGTGATGGTTGTAGTCGTGGACCCAGCGGTCAAGTCGGCGGCGTCGTTCGTTTTCTGATCTGAACGTGTGGGCGTAGAGGAACTCGTCGGCCATGGTCCGGTTGAACCGTTCGACTTTCCCGTTGGACTGGGGCCGATAGGGGCGTGTGCGTCGGTGTTTGATCGCCCGGGTGGCCAGCACTTCGGCGAACAGCCGTGAGCGGAAGTTCGATCCGTTGTCGGTCATGACCTCATCAACGGCCATGCCACGGGCCCAGAACCAGTCCTGGGCGCGTGTCCAGAACCCGACGAGCGTTTCGGCCTGTTCGTTGTCGTGGGCCTCGACGTAGGCGACTCTGCTGTGGTCATCGACGGCGCAGTGCAGGTACGTGTAGCCGACACGACGCTGCTTTGTCTGTCCTCGTCCTCGGACTCTCCAGCCGCCACCTGGGGGGATCTTGCCGACCTTCTTCACGTCCAAGTGGATCAGCTCGCCAGGGTGGGCTCGTTCGTAGCGGCGTATCACCCTGCCGGTTGGACGGTCGATCCAAGCAAGCCGGTTCAACCCTCGGCGGACGAGGATCTTGTGCACGGTCGACGCGGGGATACCGGTGTGCATCGAGATCATCCTCGGTCCCCACCGCTTCGACCTGCGCAGCCGACAAACACGATCCTCGACCCGCTTCGACGCTCGGGCAGGCGAGCGATGTGGACGAGACGATCGGTCCTGCAGACCGGCATCGCCTTCGGCGAGCCAGCGGCGCCACCACTTGGACACGGTCGCACGCGACACGCACATCTGCTCGGCCACATGGGCCTGCGGGGTGCCGGCCACGATTCGTTCGATCATGACCTTGCGGCCGGTCGGGGTGAGACGGGCATTACGGTGAGACATCGAGCCTCCGGGGTTCGTGTGGTCAGTTCAGCGACTCCCACACTGCCGCGGAGGCTCACCCATTCACGACATCAACCCGCGACAACAACCTCAGTGGTCCCTACAACTAGGGCTCGAGAACCTCGCCCCAGGATCGGATCCTGGCGTGAGCGCCAAGATCGCAGATCTCGTCGAAATCGGCTGCCGTCCCATAGTTCAGTGACACCACCAGGCGATCACCAAAGTTGTTCCAGATGAACACTGGATGGCCCGATGACAGCGCAATAGCTTCGTGAGGAATGCCTCTCATCTGGACCTCACCGCCGGAGTAGTTGCACTCCCGCTCCAATGGACCTGTCGACTCCAGATACACAACTGGATCCGACAGAACACCATCGAAAACAACACCCTCGACGTCCACCCGGCCCAACTGAACCCAGTCACCATCACCGGCCAGATCCTCCCAAAAACCCTCGTGAAACGAGGACGGGCCAAGACCCCGAACACTGGCGAGCACATCACAACCAGCCCACGGCTCCCACCAGGTAACACACACCACCGTTTCACCAGACTCGAAGAAATGCCGCAACTGCACCCAGCGGTAACGAACCCTGACCCCCGAAGCCTCCTCTGACTCCAGCCCCGTTGGCTCATCAGAGGCTGCTTCAGGATCATTAGAAACCATCTCGTTATCCGGGTCGGCGACTTCGGTAGTAGTCACATCCTGGGAACGCTGACCCGCGTCGTCGTCCCCGCTGCCAGCGCAGGCACCGATGACAACACACCCAAGGACCAGGCCAACTCGTGACCATCTATGCCAAATCGCGAACATCGCCCTACCCCCTGAGGTAGCCACCAACTTCACCGTTCGGGTTAGCCAAAGGCCCTTGTCCCAGGGTGATGTCGCGACATGACGGCGGTAGGTACCCAGCGACTGGGCCCCAGCAGATTCGGTACGGGCCCGGTTCGAGCCAGGTCCAGAGTCCCCAGTCGTTTCGAGGAAACTCGTAGTGCTGCGCTCCCGTCGAATCGCTGAGGTAGATCGTCCCGGGGACTCCCTGGATGCCCGGGTCAAGGTTATCGAGATCGTTCGTCTGAACTCTGATCTCACCGCGCTCGGCGAAGATTCCGTACGCTGTGAAAATCTGGCCCGGCACGATGGTCACGGTTTGCGTTAGTGGCGTCGTAAACCCTTCAACGTCGGAGAACGAGAGCTCGTAGGTACCAGGCGCAAGTTGAACCCAGTCGAGTCCCCAATTGTCGCGCGTTATGCCATCGATCCTGATTGACGAGTTGACCGCGGGCGAAGTGACCACCCGCAACCTGCCGAGGTTCGCGGGCCCTTGGCTGCTTGGGTTTGGTGTGTAGGTGCCTATGACGTGCGTCTGTATCTCTGATCCGTCAGGGTTGAACCCGGCGGGCACCATGACCGTCTGGCATGGCGGGGGGTCATAGCCGGGTGCTGGCCCGAAACAGATCTGGTGTTGCCCACCACTGATATGGGTCCAAGTCCCGAAGTTGTCGTACGGTATCCCGTCGACGGTGATCAGCCCGTCGGTGCCATACGGAGACGTCTCTACCCGCAACTGGGCAAGCTTTGTGAAATTCCCGGCGACAGCTGTCGTTTGCCCCGACACCACCGTGACCTCGATCGGAGCAGGTGTCTGCCAACCAACGACGTCGGAGAATCGGATCGTGTACTGACCCGGCGTCACCTTCACCCAGTCGAGGCCCCAAGTATTGGCAGGCCACGCCACACCGTTTCGTTCGATGGAGATCTGAGAGGGGAGCGGAGGATTCGTGGTGACCCTCAGCAGGCTGGGAGACAGTGTGTCAAGACTGATCGACTCGTTCGGGCGATCCTCCCCGAACGCTGCGACAGAGTCCTCGACCCAAGCGCCATATAGCTCGGATGTCGCAGGAGTGCACGACCCGTTGTAAAAGTTCTCGTCGGTTTGACCGCCAACGGTAGTAGCGACCGCCATATGAGAACCCGGCGTGAAAATCGGACTCCCCGAGTCCCCGAAACACGCAAAAAGATTGAACACAGGAGAATTCACAAGGTCGATACCGACGCTCGGAATAGATGTGTTCAGATCCTCTCGGACAAAGATTCCGCACTTCTCAGGGCCAATGATCTCCGTTTGAATGCCGACCCTGCACACATACGTACCCTCGGGAATCGCGTGACTATCAGCCTGCGCCCAAATAGGGAACTCCGGATTGGATGGCCGCCAGATCGTTCCAGGCTTGCTCGGCAACTGACGACCAGAAGCATCGATGAGCGCAGCATCGGTCGTCAAGAGCGTATTGCCGCCCTCTCGACGCCAAACGACCGTTCCGATTCGACGACTCGGATCTCCCGACCCGAAGGCCTGGTAGGCGACCTCGCCGGTCGAAACGCAATGCCCGGCGGTTGTGACCTGGTTAGTCCAAACGCTCGGCACCGGGAAGAACGAAGAGCGAGTAAACGTGTACCCAAGCGTGCAGCCTGGAGACACCATCACCCCGCCGTTCACCTGGTCGCATCCGGTGAGAGGACAGGCGAAGGGACGCGGCGTGGGCTCAGCGAAACTCACTTGCACCGCGCCGCGAAGCCCAGGGGCAAGGTCAAACTCGACCGGTGAAGCTTCCGGCAATACGACCTCCACCGCGTTCGAACTGACATCTACCGAAATCGAGCGTCCGAGAGAAGACCCGCGAAGCTGCTCCTCGATGCTCCGTCCCACCCGACGCAACTCATCAAGCGAGTACCTGACCGGTCGCCGTTGGATCACGCCCGAGGCCTGCAGCGCCTCATAGGCCGACGGAGGGACCGCGCCAGCGGTTGCCCCAAACGTGAGCACCCCTCCGGCATCGTGGTCAATCCACACACCACCGAAACCATCGAACCTCGTACTGCCCGATTCATGCAACCACTTCGACACCTGCTCATACAGGGTCTGACGCTCCAGACGCGCAGCAGCCTCACCCAACTCGATATCGAACTCATCAGCCATTGCCAAAGCAGCAACCGTTATGTCGACGCCCGACCGAGTCTCGACGCGATCCGCCCCGACCCTCGGACGGCCCACGATCTCGACATCCAGCTGAACCAGAATTGCCTCAACCCACTGCCGCGTCAGCTCAGCACCAACGGGAAACACGACGCCATACTCGTCAAGCACAGCCCGATCCCCCTCAAACGCAGCATCAAGAACCGCAACAACGCGTTCACGCTGCGCCGGCACCCAATCAACGCCCCGAGCACCGAGCCAAGCCTCGCCAGGCCCTCTGACATGCGGGGGGGTATCAGACTGACCCCAGCAGCAGGCGAGCGATCCCCAGCACGATCGGGCAGAACAACCTCCGACCCTGCACCGCCCGCCGACCCAGCGCCAACCGACACCGCGAACAAGGATATGACGGCCACCACAAACAGTCGCTTCCCCACCGCTCCCCCAAGTCACAGACCAAAAGACAACAACACCCAACGGGACCCTACGCCCGATGAGCCACCATTTCAACTCAGCCGAACACTCCAAACAACCGCCCCAACCTGGGACCGCATACCCAGCATCACGAACACATGGCGATGCCCGAAATCCCAGAAACCTTGTCGCGTTTCACCTCGCCGATGCGCCTACCTACAACAAACGACCAACCACCGATGTTGGAACAAATCTTGGATTGACGAGCCCCACTGGCCACCACCCACCCCGTCCCCCGTTCAGACCCGGGAGTTCGGCGATCGCCGAACTCCGTAAGTGACGAGCGAAGCGAGGAACGACGTGGCCCGGCGGGGCTCGAACCCGCGACCAAGCGATTATGAGCAACCTTCCATCCGTCCATCCCGTGCAGGGCAGTGCTCTGACGTGGTGTTACGTCCAACGGCCCGTCCGTCGAGCGGTCTCCAGTGACGTCTGGTAGCCCTGCCGATGTTGGAAAGAATGTTGGAATTCCCGGCCGCCGGAATCATCTGTCCACTGTGCGGTCTGGTGACATCTTGTACGGCCTGGTGAGTTCGGGTGACTTCGATGATCGTCCCGTGTCGCTCAATCACCAACGACGCTGTCGAGCCAATCGGCGAGGTTCGGGTCGGGGTCCTCGTGGGGGTAGGCAGCCTCGAACGCGGTGACCGCTGCCGCTGCGGTGCCGAAGCTGGTGTGTGGCCAGAGTTGCCGCAGGTCGTCGGTGTCCACAGCACGTCCGGCGAACAACTTCATCACGAACACCTGATCCAGTGACAGCCCGAGAACCAGAAGCCGAGGATGGTCGCGCACCACCGTCGCGTCGGCGAGATCGAACCCGGCCGGTAGGAACTGGGCAGCTGCGTCGTTGATCCAGCGCGGAGCAAGATCATGACGGGCGGCGACCCGCTCGACCGCGATCTTCAAGACTTCGTCGAGACGCTCGACACTGTCGACGTCACGAGTGGCGTCGCGCAGACCTTGCCACGCCAATAGTGCGCCACCGACGATCACGAGTCTGCGCCGCACCCCATCGTCAGGAAGATCGTCGGCGACCTCCTCCACATAGGCCAACAGTGTCGCCCCGTCTATCGGATCGTTCGACTCAGGCACCGACGGTTTCCCTTGGCCGGAACAGACTCTCCACGTCGACGATCAGACCGCGCTCCGCGAACCTACGATCGACGGTCGGACGGCGACGAGCAGGCGGTTCCCAAACAGGATCGGCTCCGGGAACCGACGCCACCCAACCAGGTCGTGGCAGCCCAGCATCGTCAGCCAGCTTCTCCGCGACCGCTGCGAGCAACGCATCGACAATGCGATTGCCCGACGGCGGAGCAGGCGCGTAGATCGCCGCAGGAACCCGATCCGGGTGCAAAGTTAGCCAGTCGATCCATGAACGCCACCTCACCCACTCCAACTTCAGCCCACGATCGCCATCGGACTCCCACGCATCGACGAGATCCTCGAGTCGCGGACCTCGATCCGCTCCGATGGGCCGGGCCGATAGCTCAAGGCTGTACCCACACGCACCCAAAATCCGCTCCAACACCTCCACCGTCGGCTGGATCCGACCAGACTCGATCCGAGTAATCGTCGAAACCGCCACACCAGCCTCAGCCGCCAACCACCGATAACTACGGCCTGACGACTCCTTCGCCCCATGAACCAAACCAGCAACATCCACACATGTGAGCATAAACGCTCACAATCTGAAGAGCAACGGGCTCGGACCCACGACATCCGCCAGAGGTGACGCGAGGGCAGCCCCGACGACGCTCCTCGATGGTGGGCTAGGGTGGCCGGGTCCGGTGAGCCGAAGGGGGTTGGCATGGCCGGGTCACAGATTGACGCCGACCCCGTTGGGTGGTTGACCGTTTCCCTGACCGGTTTTGGTTGGGATGATGGTCGCTCTGGTCCTCGAGGAGAGGAAGATGAGCGAGAAGAAGCAGAGGCGTTCGTGGACGCCTGATGAGAAGGCCGAGATCGTGTTGGCCGGGTTGCGCGGCGACCGATCGGTTCGCGATGTGTGTCGCGAGCACGAGATATCGGAAACCCAGTTCTGCCAGTGGCGCGACCGATTGTTGGAGGGCGGCAAGGCAGCCCTGCGACGCCCGAACGAGCAACGTCCCGAGGACGCGGAGATCAAGGACCTTCGCAAGCGGGTCGCCAATCTCGAGCGGGCGCTCGGTCGCAAGACCTACGAGCTGGAGATTGCGGGAAAACTGTTGCGGGACTGGGAGTGAAGATGCGTGCCGCCCGGGAACTGGTCGCCCAAGGCGATCAGCCAACCGCTGTGGCACTCGTCGCGCAGGTCTCGCGCCAAGCGATCTACAAGACCCCGAAACGCCGCCCAGCATCCGCAGGCCCGGGGCAGCAATCCGCGGCTGACACGGCGATTGTCGAGGTCGCGAAGGCACATCCTAGCGATGGGACTCGGATGGTCGCGGCTATCGCCGGCCAGCAGTTGGGTGTGGCGGTGAACCGCAAGCGAGTGCAGCGGATCATGCGGGCCCACAAGCTGCTGCAACCGGTTCGGGGGCTCGAACGAAGACGGCGGCCCGGGTTCTTCCGCGTCACCCGACCTGACGAGCTGTGGCACATGGACGCCACCAAGGTGTGGACCGCCCAGCACGGCTGGGTATACCTCCATGCCATCGTCGATTGCTGCACCCGAGAACTCGTGGCCTGGACGCTCGATCTTCGGGGCCGCACCGACGAAGCCGTCGCCTGTGTCGAGCAGGCTGTGTTCGAACGCCGCGTCCGGCTAGGACGGCTCACTTTGGGCACAGACAACGGCACCCAATTCACATCCCGCGGGTTTCGCCGGCATCTCTCGGCGCGTGGAATCACGCATCGTCGTGGCGGCTACCGCGATCCCGAGTCCCGGGCGTTCATCGAGTCCTGGTTCGGCCAGTCCAAACGGCGCTGCGCCTGGCGAGCCGAATGGGAATCCATCAATCAAGCAAGGAGAGACATCACCACCTACATCACCGACTACCACCACCGCCCGCACAGCGGGCTCAAATACCAAACCCCCGCCCAGGTCGCCCAGACCTGGCGGACACTCAACAACTCAGCGACCTGAAACCGACAACCAAAACGGGGTCCACGTCAGCCGAATGGGCCCACAACGGTGTCGACACCCGAGTCCCAGACCCGGTTGTTGTTCGCGTCGAGATACCACTAGCCAGTCGAAGGGCGATACACACCAATGTGACCGTCGGGAGTGAGGATCGGCTCGTCACCGGCCTGTCCGAAACTGCCACAGAAATCGATAGAGCATCCGTCCCGTCGTCGGCAAGGCCGTATTCAGTCTCACCCGATGGTGATCGTGACGGGGTCTGCTTCGACGTGTGGGGTTGCGTTGATTCCTGTGACCCAAGCATCGTAGGTGCCAGTAGGGAAATAGTCGGGAACGATGATGGTCGCGTTGATGAGCGGGACCAAATCCGGATCAGCCTGGAAGTCATAGAAAAAGGCAAATCGCGTCTCGCCAGTCCAAACTGCTGACGCTGACGCGACACTCGGGGGGTCTGCACCTAGTTGGTGGATGGTGGCCGTGATCGTCCGTCCTTCCGCCTCTATAGATGCCGGTCGGTTGGTGGGCCTAATTCGTTCTCCGGTGACGGTGATGTTGGCTTCAAAGAGTCGGCCGCCCGCATCGTCCTGGTCACACCAGACCTCTAACACGTAGAGACCCGGTGGTGTCCCCGTCGGCATCGGCAACTGAACGATTCCGGCGTTGTGAGGGGGAACAAGCAGCAAGCTCACTCTGAAGCGCTCTGGCCGCAGCTGATCTTCCGGAACTGCAATCTCGTTGTCGGGCTGTCGCGTGAAACTCACTCCGGTACTTACGTCCCCCCTCGAATCGCAGGCGTTTGCGATGTCGATGACGATGGTGTCGGTGACGTTGATGGTGTCGGGTGTGAGCATTCTGACGTTGCCGTCTTGGGTGGACTGGTAGGGCGCAGTGGTCGATGGAGAGGTCGTGCTGCTCGACTCGGCCACTGGTTCTGTTGTGGGTGCCGCGTCTTGACTGTCGTCGGAACACCCGGCAGCCGCAAGTAGACCGACCAGTGCCACAGCGCCGACGCGTAGGCGGTGCTTCATTGGCTTGCAGTTCCGGTCCGGTCGATCGGGTAGTCACCGTAGGTTCCAAAGCCCGGGCCGGCGCAACGGTCGATAGCACATCCGTTCCAGGTGCCGTCGTTGTTCGCGTCGAAGAACCACTCACCGGTGCTGGGACGCCACAGGGCAATCTGACCGTCGACAGTCATGACCGGATTGTCACCTGGCCCACCGAATGGGCCCACAACAGTGTCGACACCCGAGTCCCAGACCCGGTTGTTGTTCGCGTCGAGATACCAGTAGCCAGTCGAAGGGCGATACACACCAATGTGACCGTCGGGAGTGAGGATCGGCTCGTCACCGGCCTGTCCGAAACTGCCACAGAAATCGATAGAGCATCCGTCCCAGGTTCCGTTACCGCTGTCGATGTACCAGCCGCCGTCATTGAAGGTGCCGATGTATCCCTCGTCGTTGTTGGGGATGATGAACGGTTCGTGTTGGAGCCCGCCGAAAGGGCCCAGACACAGGTCAGGATCTGGTCCGGTGCATCCGTCATCGGTTTGGTTGTCGTTGCGATCGAAACGCCACATCCCGGTTGTCTGGTCGTAGTACCCGAGATGGCCGTGGGGGTGGATCACACCTTTGAGATGGCCTGCAGCGCCGTAGAACCAGCACACGTCGATGGTGCAGCCGTCCCAAGTTCCGTTGTCGTCACCATCAGCGAACCACAGGCCAGATACCGGCCTGTACAAGCGTTGGGCAAACACCGGCTCGAACCCGGCCACATCATCAGACCCCTCATCGATCACACGGGCCACGTCAGCGGTCGCCGTGTTACCAAAGCCAAGGTCGGGGTCTGACCAGTACCTCATACGGGTGCAATCGTCGGTCTCGCCGTCGCCGTCAGTGTCACATAGAGGGTCATCGGAATAGCCCATGATCGTGTTGAACGCCAATGGATCACCGCCAGGGAACGGCGACTGAACCTGCCACACAAACCCATGCCCATACTCGAACGGAGTCACAGTCTGGTCAACGAACAGGTCATGACGAGCACCAAACAGATGCCCCACCTCATGAACAGCAGTCGTCAACGGACTGTTCACCTTGAACAACGCATACGCGTCACCCACGTGCCAATTCTCCAGTGGCGTGTTCGCCCGCCCCCGTAGCCACCTCTCGGTCTGGAAGTTGTAGATCTCTCCGGTCAACTGGACAACCACATCGGCATTCACCCAATTGCGAGCCTCAGGAACCTCATCAAGGTGTCCGTCATCGAGGTCGCCTATCAGGTGTGTCAGCAACAGCTCCCGCGCGTCGACCGCGGTCACACCGTTGAGGGTCCGCTCCGGGAGGACTTCGCCGGTCTCGTATACACCGACCAGCCGGAACACCGTGTTGATCCCGTTGTTAGAGGTAACCAGATTTAGCTCGGCCACAATCTGACGCGCCCGCAACGCCGAATTCGCATTGATTGCAACAGAATCGGCCGAAGACGACACCAATACGTCAACAATCTCGGTCCCACCACCGCCGGCCTGCAACGACGACACCAAGCCCGCTCCCGCAGCAAACCGCTCCCTAACCTCACCACCACGGCCAGGCTCAGCGACATCAGGGTTCACCGCGCGAGCGGTAGCGCGTTCCACAACCCGATGCCCACCCCTGTCATCGGGCTCAAGGACCTGAACAAGATCCTGTCCCCACAACTCCGCCGAAACCAGATCCCCATAAGTAGTCAGCCGCAACGTCCGACCCGACACCCCCATACCAGCCTCGCGGCCAACAACCGTCACATCACCATCAACAAACCGCGGCAACCAACCCGAATCAGCAGGAGCGACAACGCTAGACGGACCACGCGCAATGTCCCGCTCCACCAACACGAAGCCCACCTCGATCGACACACGATCGCCAGCCACCAACTCCACATCAAACACATCACCACGAGCCAAACCCGCGACCGCACGACCCAAACCAGCCCGATCCGGATCAACCGGCGTCACCCAACCAGCCATCCGCTCCGACCGGCCCGGAACCTCAACCTCGGAGGCCGCACGACCGCCAGAAGCCCGAACCGCCCACGACGACTCGGAACCGCCTCTGCTCTCACCGGGCTGACCCGAATCACCTACCGACCCAGCACCCCCCCCAGGAACCGCTACAACCCCAACCAGCGCAGCCAACACGGTGACAAACAGACGCAACCGCAACACCGAACACCTCCACACCACGATGCGACAAGTCGACCATAACACCCCACGCCGACACCACAGCGGCACTCCGCGCAGGAAGAAGTCCCGAACTGGCGAGGACTAACGCCCCAGCGTCACAACAAAGAACAAAGCGAGCGAAATCGGAGAAGCGTTGTCGCGTTCCTGCCCGCCGATGCGCCTACCTAGGACAAACGACCAACCACCGATGTTGGACAAAATGTTGGATTGACCAGCCCCACTGGCCACCACCCTGTCCCCCGTTTCGCGACCCGGGAGTTCGGCGATCGCCGAACTCCGTAAGTGACGAGCGAAGCGAGGAACGACGTGGGCCCGGCGGGGCTCGAACCCGCGACCAAGCGATTATGAGCAACCTTCCAACCGTCCAGCAGGTGGCACACAGTGCTCTGACGTGCGGTTACGTCCAACGTCTCGTCCGTCTGGTCGCCTCCAGTGACCTCTGGTAGCACCTGCCTCGACGTGTTGGAAAGAATGTTAAATCGGCCCCCGACGCCAATCAGTTGAGGGTCCGTCTGGGTGTGGTGCGCTACCCCGCCCGGGCTCGGATTGGCAGCCGAGAGCCGGATACAGCTGTATACTCTCCGTATGACGCAGACCCTGAGCTCCGGGCCGAGACCGTCACTCGCCGAGGAACTCGACGCTGCAGCAGCTCCCAAGCAGGCGTTCCACGCAGCGACCTGATTGCCAGGCCGTCCGCGAGTACCTCACCGACTCCGATGCGAGCGCCAACAACGATACGCCCACCAACCGCTCACGCCAGCCGCAAACGACAGCCTGGCCGAACGAGGCCTGGCCAGACGACGACACAGACTGGACAGAGGTCTTCGGCGAATGAAACGCGGCCATGGTTCGCAGGGTCGGACGACGGCGATCGACCGGTTGTCCTAACCCGATCCCATCGCCGGACCGTCGACGCTCGTCGACAACCACGATCCGCGGCCTGACGCCGAACGGCTAGGGCCAGCCGACGGCCACCAACGAGACCGTCGCCAACGTCCGACAACGCACACCTGGCCAGATCAGGCCTTCAACGTCGGACGATCGACGAAGCCTGACGCCCACCGATAGCGACCGCAGCAACGGGTCGCCCACACGATCACCTACGGACAACGGTGTCCCGCCGTGAACACACGCCCACTGCTCCTGCAGACGTCGGGCAGCGGAAACCCTCCGCCCCACCGCCGGTTGACACCAACAGTCCCGGCAGACGATGCCCAGTCGGGCACCGCACGACCGCTTCCCTGGATCATCGTCGCCCGTCCCAAGGACCAACGTCGATCACGACGGGATGGCGTGCGATCGACAGAGCTACGACCCGGAACCTCAACCGAGCAGGCTCGGTTCCGAACCGAAGCGTCGAACCGGGCTCGGGCCGACGAACTGAACATATCGCCTGGCCTCGCTAGGCAGGATTGCTGATGCTTCATCGAATCCGGCCGTCAGACCCCACGGGCAGCCGCAACCCTTCGTAGGCCGCTCACGTCACGCCGCGTGGAGCCTGGTCGACGGCAGTGGCGGTTCGAGCCACCGAACAGCCTTCGGGTGCGTACCGGGATCGGCAACTCGACAGCCCGGACGGGTCACATCACAGCGCTCCCCCACGGTGAAGGCGTCGTCGAACGAGCCCGCTGACAGCCGGCCCGCCGAGCGGTTGACCACCAGCGACCACCGGCCGAAATGCGGACGCAGGTCGGAATGGAAAAGATCCTCGCGAGTGCGCCGCCCCGGACGGCAGGGCCAATGCACGATGTTGCACAATCGCTACGGCGTGGATTGACGGTGCCCGAATGCTCGCCGCCATCACCCTGTTGGCCCCCGGACGGGATGGCGGAGAGTTCGGCGCCTTTGGAACTCCGTAAGTGCATTCGGCTCGAAGGCGCTTCACCGCGCGACGCGAGCAACGACGTGGGCCCGGCGGGGCTCGAACCCGCGACCAAGCGATTATGAGCAACCTTCCAACCGTCCAGCAGGTGGCACACAGTGCTCTGACGTGCGGTTACGTCCAACGTCTCGTCCGTCTGGTCGCCTCCAGTGACCTCTGGTAGCCCTGCCTATGTTGGAAAGAATGTTGGAATCGGCCCCCGACGCCAATCGCCTACTCACTGTGCGGTCGGGTGCGGGTCAGTGCCGTCGAATGCGGTGTGGTGCGCTACCCCGCCCGGGCTTTCGGATTGGCAGCCCGAGAGCCGTATACAGCTCGTATACTGAATGTATGACGCAGACCCTGAGCTTCCGGGCCGAGACCTCACTCGCCGAGGAACTCGACGCCGCAGCAGCCGAAGCAGGCGTTCCACGCAGCGACCTGTTGAACCAGGCCGTCCGCGAGTACCTCTACCGACTCCGATGCGAGCGCGACGCCGAACGATACGCCCACCAACCGCTCACGCCAGCCGAAACGACAGCCTGGCCGAACGAGGCCTGGCCAGACGACGACACAGACTGGACAGAGGTCTTCGGCGAATGAAACGCGGAGAGATATGGTTCGCAGACGTCGGACGAGGCGGCGATCGTCCGGTTCTCGTCCTAACGCGCGATCCCGTCGCCGACCGCATCGACGCAATCGTCGTAGCCCACTTGACAACCACGATCCGCGGCCTGACGTCAGAGCTACGGCTAGGCCCCGCCGACGGCCTCCAACGAGACTGCGTCGTCTCCTTCGACAACCTGCACACGCTGGCCAGATCATCGTTCCGCCGACGCGTCGCAACGCTACGCCCCTCACGACTCGACGAAGCGTGCGACCGCCTGGCCGACGCACTTGGCTGCGGCCACCGATAGCGACCCTTGAACACCATCGGGCCGCCGAACTCAGCATCGAAACCCGCCTCACGCCACTGCTCCTGCAGCGTCCCCCACGGGCAGCCCGCAACCCTCCGCCCCGCTGCAGCCAGCCCGCCGAGCTTGACACCCCAGCCCGCGGCAGACCCCCTCGATGCCGAACAGTCGGGCGACTTCGCGGCCAAAGCGGCTCGCGCCTGGATCGGTCGCGCAGTCGACCGGAAGCTAGGATCGCGGCAGGAAGCTCGGCGTGGTGCGGTGCAGGCGTCGCTCGCCACCAAGATGCTGTTGTTGCCTAGCAGTGTCTCGGTTTGAACCGATCTAGGGGATCTAGGGCATTCGGCTGCGGGGAACGGAATGGATATCGGGTGTCGACTCGGCTAGGCAGGATTGCTGATGCTTCGATTGAATTCCGGCCGGCAGACACCCAACAGTGCAGGCGAATGTGGAAGCATGAGCTTCCCCCCGTTGGCCGGTCACGTGGTTTATGCGGCCTTTGGGGCCTTTGGTGGACGGTGCAGGTTCTCCCAGGTGGTGGGTGAACGGTATCCGAGGCTCGAGTGCAGCCTTCGGGTGTTGTAGCGGTTGATCCAGGCGAAGATCGCTCGGCGGGCTCCGGCGCGGTCTTCGAATCGGTAGCGGTGGATCAGCTCTCGTTTGAGTGAGCTGAAGAACGATTCGGCGACCGAGTTGTCCCAGCACACCCCGGTGCGGCCGACGGACTGGATCATGCCGCGCTCCGCGACGGCTGCCCGGTAGTCGCCCGCGAGGTATTGCGCTCCGCGGTCGGAATGGAAAATGATCCCGGCGGTGCGCCCGCCCCGGACGCCGGCGGCCATCGCCAAGGCGTCACAGACGAGCTCGGTGCGCATGTGCTCGGCCATCGCATACCCGAGCAGGCGCCGCGATCCGAGATCGATCACCGTCGCCAGATAGAGCCAGCCCTGCCCGGTCGGGATGTAGGAGATGTCGCCAACCCACGCGACATCTGGGACACCAGGGGCGAAGTTGCGCTTCACCAGGTCCGGCAACGGCGGGGCATCCTCGGCGGGGATCGTGGTGCGGACCTTGGCGGGCTTGTAGATCCCGACGATGCCATGGGCACGCATCAGCCGCTCCACCCGCTTGTGGTTCACCCGCCAGCCCCGATCGCGTAGCTCAGCGGTCATGCGCGGTGACCCGTAGGACTCGTCGAACTCATCGGCGATCTCGCGCATCTCCTGCACCAGAGCGGCCTCGGCCTCCTCGGCTTCGGTCGGCCCTACAGTCTCGCGTTGGCGCCAGTCATAGAAGGCCTGCCGGCTGACGCCGGCGGTCTCACATGCTGTCGTGGTCGGGAAGCCTTCGGCCTTCCGGGCAGCGACCCACCGATAGCGGGTCACTGTCCCGACTCCTTCACCCAGAAGGCCGTCGCTCGTTTGAGCAGCTCGCGTTCCATCCGCAGGCGCTTGACCTCGCGGCGCAGCTCGGCGAGTTCTTCACGCTCGCTGGTCGTCAATCCTTCACGCTCACCTCGATCGACCCGGGCCTGACGCACCCAATTCCCCAGATTCGAGTTTCGGCCGGCAGACGCCCAGCAGTGCAGGCGAATGTGGAAGCACAGGCTTCTTCCTCTTGCTGCGGGCTTGGTGGGATTGGTCGTCGGTCTTGCAGGCGTGTTTCTACGTGCACGACTCAACGACAGGTTACCCCACCTGAGCGCCGCTTTGGTAGTGGGCCCGCCCACCGTTGTGGGGATCCTTCTCTACTTTCGCCACATCAGGCGTAGAAGCATCGCCAGCACAGGCTGCAAGCCCGCAGATCTGCTCCTCAGCGCCCATGTCCAGCCAACAGCGAAGAATCAGTCGGGCAACAACGACTTCAACCGAATCTTCCATAAAGGCGGCCAGCTCTTCGTCTTCGTCACGGGCGGCCGACTCGCAGCCTATGGAGTTCCGGTCGAAGGCGAGACCGAGCAGATCACTCTGGCAGCGCCGCCGTCACTTGAGGTCTTCGAGTGCGGCCGGTCGATCGCCGAAACGAGATTCCCGTCCGACGGAGGGTTCGGCGCCAACTCGTTGATACGCCGAGGCCCGGCCTTTCGGCGGATCAGAACATGAACGACGGCCCAAGGCAGGGCTGCGGCGCCAGCCTCGGGCCGTTTGACCTGAAATGTGACAGCCGCGGGGCGCGACGGGCTAGGGATCGTCGGCGAGCAGTTTGCTCTGCGGCGCCCAGGCTCGCGGCGAGTTGCTCCTTCCCCATACGCCCTCGTCGCTTCGGATATCGCACGGCCGGACAGCTCTCCGCGCAAGTGACCCACTGCGATGCGATCGGCCCGCCAAGCCGAGGGGAGCATCAGCAGTTGAGCGCTGATAGCTAAGGCGCTCAGAATCGACAGACGCGACGACGTGACTTGACAAGTAGCGACCGCCAAGCCACCTCTACCGAGACCCGCTCGTCACGCTTCCCAGGAGGGACGACACCGCCTCCGCCAGAGCCTGATCGGCCTCGGCGACGTGACCCGTGTAGTGCTTGGCAGCAACAGACGGATCGTGGCCGGCACGCATCGCCACCTGCACCGGCGAGAACCCGAGGTCCTGGGCGTAGGTCTCCATGAACTTGCGCAACGTGTGGAAGTTCAGATGGTCGAGGTCGAGCCGCTTGCGAAGCCGGGTGAAGTACTGCGTCACCCCTCCCGGCCTCCACGGCGTGGATCCATCGACCGCATCAGTGAAAACATACGGGTCCGGGACGAGCTCGACCTCGGCCTCGGCCGCACGTCGGCGAACCAAGTCCATCTGCTCGACCAGCAGGGCCAGGGTGCGGTCGTCGACCGAGATCCGCCGGATGCGCCGGTTCTTCGTCGGCGCCTCCTCGAGATCACGACCCTTCAACTCAATGATGTTGCGAGCCACGATCACTGTCTTGCGCTCGACATCGATCCTCGAGAACCGCAGCGCACACAACTCGCCACGCCGAACACCAGTAGTCGACGCGATGAAGATCGCCCGGGCATACTCGGGTCGCCTCGAATCAAGAGCACCCTGGAACAACTGGCGAATCTCGTCAGGGGTGGGCACGACGGGAACATGGTTCTCCGCCGCTGGCGGCTCGGCGAACTGGGCCGGATTGTCTCGGCGCCAGCCCCACCGGCATGCCTGGGTCATCATCGACGAGATCGTGGCGTGGATCTGATACACCGACCGCGCCGACAGGCCACGGCGCTGATGCTCGCCATAGAGGTCAGTGAGCATCTTCGTGTTGATCTTGCGCACCATGTGAAACCCCATCGTTGGGGCGATGTTGCGCCGGTACGTCTTCTCGTAGTTGTGAATCGTGTTCGGCGAACGACCTTTGCGCTCAAGCTCGAGGATCCACTCGCCGAACAAGTCGTCGAGCGATGCGTTGGTGCCGTCGTGGCGTCCCTGGGTCGACTCGTGCAGCAGCTCGAGCCGGGCCTTCTTTGCCTCGCTGAGGTTGCCGCGAAAGGTGCGACTGACTTGGCGACGCTTTCCGGTGAGGGGGTCGCGACCCGCCTCGACAATCAGTTCCCAGACACCCGGAGAGCGCTCTCGCATCCCCGGATATTTCTTCCGTCGGGTCCCCATAGACACGAAAAACTAGCCCTTCAAAGGGCAAAATGTTGGATGAATGTTGGATTTTCGCCGGTTCTGGCGAGCTATGTGGTCACCCCTCAGGACAAAAGTCCTGGTCAGAGGTGGTGGGCCCGGCGGGGCTCGAACCCGCGACCAAGCGATTATGAGTCGCCTGCTCTGACCAACTGAGCTACAGGCCCCAACCGAACCGAGTGTACGCGGTGCTTGTGCGGTGCGGCAGCACCATCCCTTGCCCGCCGACGGCATGTGCACGATTCTTTGTCGGTGACCGACACACAACCCGTCTCCAAGGTTCCTGCTGTCGTCGGCATCGACGTTGGCGGCACCAAGTCGCTCGGTCTGGTGCTCGACTCTTCTGGCGAGGTCGTGTTGCAGGAGAAGTGGCCAACGCCGAAGGGGGCAACCGAGATCGTCGACACACTCGCCGGTCTCACGAAGGAGCTGGTCGAACGCGTCGCCGACACCCACCACATCAGAGGCGTCGGCGTCGGTATAGCGGGTCTGGTCGACAACGAGGGGCGACTCCGGAGGGCCCCGAACCTGATCGGCTCCGACGAGTTCGCCGTCCGAGACCTGCTCGAGCCGGTTGTGGCCATGCCGGTCTTCGTCGACAACGACGCAAACTGCGCGGCCAGAGCGGAGCTGCACGTAGGAGTTGCCAGAGAGGTCAGCCACGCGCTGCTGATCACGCTGGGCACCGGCATCGGCGGAGCGCTCGTCGTCAACGGCCAGATCGACCGCGGCGCGGCCGGAATGGCGGGCGAGCCAGGCCACATGATGGTCGACCCGCAAGGGCCTCGATGCGTGTGCGGCCAGATTGGCTGTTGGGAGAGATACGCCAGTGGCGCAGGGCTCGCACACCTGGCAAGACTCGCCGCCGAATCGGGAGCCCTTGCGTCCGTGGTCGAAGAGGTCGGAAGCGTCGCGGCAATCAGGGGCGAACACGTAACGCGGTCAGCCAGATTGGGCGACTCCGATGCCGCAGCCGTGCTCGAGACCTTCGCCCGCTGGGTTGCCATCGGCATGGCCAACTGCTGCGCACTCCTCGACCCCGAACTCATCGTCGTCGGCGGTGGCTTGGTGCGCGACTGGGATCTGTTCGGCGAACGAGTCGTCGCCCATCTCGACGATGTGTTGGTGGCATCGGAGCACCGCCCACAGATAAGGGTGAGGGCCGCCACCGCAGGCGAAGCCGCCGGAGCGTTGGGCGCCGCGTTTCTGGCCGCTGCAGAAACAGGCGTGGTCCGCTAGAGCTCAGCCGCCGACGAAGGAAGGTGCGGTCTGCGTTCCCGGCCGGGTGCCGCTGAGTCGATAGCCGTTGCCGAGATTGCCGTCGTGGCAGTCGAGCCCACCCGCAATGCAGCCGTCGACTATCGCTTGCAGCACCTCAGGGTGCCATGCATTGAACCAGTCGCCGTGAAGCGAGGCACCTCCCGGCTGGTCGGCGGTCACCGCATGTCCATCGGAAGCCAGCCGCCAACCACGCGTCGACCGAGTCGACGGGTCGAAGTGCTCGGGTTTGACCCCCCATGCATAGTGATACGACACCCTGGCGATCGGCACCGGGTGCGAAGCTGGACATTCGGTTGCGCCCGTGCTGCTCACGATGGGGTAGGCCATGTGGCTCTTGTGGTCGGCCGAGTCGAGATCGGTGCCGTTCCAGCAGCTGGGGAAGAACACGTCCATCCGCAAGCGGTCGGGTGCGACACATTCGGGGATGGTCGAGCTCCATCGCGGATTCAGAGCATCGCTCGATTCCCACGATTGGCAGTGCCATCTGGCAACCGAAAATGGCTGAGGCTGGTCGGGGCCGCTGGATGCATCACCGGCAATGATCCGAAGCCCAGGAGGCGGGGCCTGGATCGACTGCAAATCGTCGACGGCGGCCGAGTAATAGATGACCTCGTGGGCGACATCGTCGTTCCCCACAACCGCAGGCACGGCCTCGAAGGCCGGTTCACCTGCGCCATCGAGCATCCGGCTTCCTGCGGCGTCATAGGCGGGAGCAAGCAGTGTCGGAATCCAGTACGCAGATCTGTTGAGTACGTTGCCTTGGCACGTCGACTCGCCGTACAGGTAGAGCGACGCCATCGTCGATGAGTGATCCGTCAGCGTGTTTCCGTAGAAGCGGTGCAGGTGAGCCGCCCCTTCCTGGCCGGGAAACACGATCGGATCGTCGTAGGAAGAGTGGGCAAAGTCGCAGTTGACGCGCAGAATCCCGCGCCAGCTGCGCGGGTCTGCCTTGGCAGGCGACTGCTGGGTTGCAATCAGGTCGGGGTGACCGTCGAACACACTTGGCTGATTCCATGCCGAGCTAACCGGTTCACCCAACGACCCGTCCGCACCGATGGCCCGGACGGCAAAGGCGTGCGCTCCGGGCGCGGAAGGAACGTGTAGCGCCGGACTTGTACAGGCTGTCCACTCGGCTTCGTCGTACGAGCACTCGAACCCGACATCGTCGGCGGAGACGAACGCGTAGAAGGTAGCTGCAGCGGCGTCAGCGTCAGGCTCGCTGGTGAGGCTGACGTTCAGGTTCGAGTCAGGTTCGGAGCCAGAGCACGACGACAACAGCACAGCAGCTGTCAGAGCACACACCAGAGCCGTATTTCTCACAGGTGAGGCGTCGGCCCCTCCGAGGAACAGTTCAGCGATCTCACTCTCAGCGACCCTCACCGCGCCGCTGCCCGACCGATCCGACCACCCGACGTGTCGGACCGGGCAATCGCTTAACCTCCTACCGAGGGTGTCGAGTGAAAGCACGTGGTCACATCACACCCAATCTCTCGCGCAGCCGGTTCTCGCCCCGCTCGCGCCATGTTCGCAGTTGCCATCCTGGCTTCGCTTCTGGTCGTGGCGCCCGGCTTGCCCGCAGACCCTGCGCAGGCAGGGCCAGGCGACAACTTCTCGTTGTCGATCACAACCGACCTGCCCGAGCCTCACGACGAAGCGCTGATCGGCGAGCAGTTCACCTACACCCTCACCGCCACCGGCGACCACGTCTCGGCATCGCCCCTGTACAACCTCTCGTTCCGTGCGGTCCTGCCGGCGGGCATTGGCCACGTCTCGGCTACACCCGCCGCGACCGAAGTCCTCGTAGATGTGCCCTCGCCCGGCGAGACCACGATCATCTGGTCGAACACCAACGATCTGCCCGCGAACTCGATCGCTTCGGTCGAGCTGACCGTCGACACCAACCCCGACTTCGCCGGCGGCATCACCGGGTCTGCCACAGCACCAGTGGGGTCGACGATCAACCTCGACGCAGAGGCCGCCGCCAGCCTGAGCGCCTTCACGATCCCCGACTACGACCTCGGTACCGGGGCTTTCACTGCAGACTTCGACGGTTCGGCGACCGCCACCGACGCCGTCGACATAGTCGCGTTTCGCGTACTCAAGTCGGGCACGACCGAACTGCTGAGAGGCGTACACCAGAACGGCTTCGACTCGGCGAGCGGCACAACGGGGGCGACCTACACCGTCACCGTCGAGAACAACCCCGACTACGCAGTCGATGCGGTCACCCTCACAGACACGCTCGACCCCGCTCTCGAGTTCCTGGGCTGCGACGACTACTACCCCACCGACAACACGACCGTCGGCGAGGAATGGACCGGATCGGGAGCGGTCGCTACCGGAAGCGGTTGCGCCCCCTCGGCCCTCGAGACGCCCGAAACCGTCGACACCGACGGCAGCGGTCAGACGATCATCACATGGGACCTGGGCAACCTGGCCGCAGGGGCTTCGGAGTCGATCCCCTACCGGGCCGGCATCGCCCTGTTCGAAAACGCACCGTTTGGCGGCTCTCCCCCATCGGCCGCCGGCCTCGGCCAGGGCCGCAACCTCGACAACAACACCGGCCCGTCGACCGGCGAGCTCGACCGGTCCACCAACCCTGACCCCGAACTGCTGACGGCCAACGAACAGGCCCTGACGACCGCCGCCAGCGCTTCTGGAACGTACACGCCGACCTCGTCGATCGAGACCAACGACGACACGTTCTCGATCGAGGCCGAAGACATCATCATCACCAAGTCGATGGCTGGATCGCTCAGCCATGGAACGACGGTCGTCACCACGCTGACCATCTCGACTTCGGAGTACCGCGACTTCTCGAACCTGATCGTTCGCGACCTGCTGCCCTCTGCCCTGTGTTTCTTGGGCACCTACACGACAGACAACACCTCGGGCGGATCGGATTGGGCCAGCACCGACTGCACCGGCGCGGGCACCGTCCAGTCGACCATCGACGGACTGCCGGTCGACGTTGCCGAGGTGCGCGAGCTGCCAGACGGCGGCCCGTACGGCACCGGACGCTTCGAGATCGTGTGGGACTACTCGGACCCCGAGAACGCCGCACTGACGAACCTCGACGCCGACGGTTCGATCACCATCGCCTACACAGCGGTGGTTCGCGACCATTACCGCGGCAGCCTTGCGCAGCTGCTGGGTGAGCCGGTGCTCGCCGGCGACCGCGTGACGAACGAGGCCGAAGTGTCGGGCCCCGACACCGTTGCCGACGTGAGCCTAAGCCCAGACCCGGTGGACCCCGACGGTGGCCGCGACGGCGACACCGCCTGGAGCGAACTGGCGAACAGCCTGCCTTCGATCGACAAGAGGGTCAGCGCCAAGGCCGGGCCTTTGGCCAACGGCGCCGGAGCGACCGGCGCGACCTGTGCGTCGGCTCATGGCAGCATCACCTGGACCCAAGGCGACCCGACCGCCGAGCTCGGCTTCGGCCCGGGCGACATCGTGTGCTTCGAGATCGGCGCCAGCTTTCCGATCTCCATGAACTACGAGGGTGTGCAGATCGAGGACCTGCTTCCCCCGTCGTACAGCTACGTCGCCGGTTCGGCGGCACGGATCGCCTCCACCGACACCCTCCCGGGCACGAGCGTGACCAATACGGCCACCTCGGTGACCTTCGCAGTCGATGGCACAGGAGCAGTGGGCAACGCGGGCAACGAGTTCCTGTGGGTGATTGCAGCCGAGCTGCTGGACCCGAGCCTCGGCCAGTCGCTCGACATCAACGCGAACCTCGAGAAGCTCGTCCACAACAACAACGGCGGCCTCGTCTATCAGTACCGAGACCAAGCCGCAGTCGAGTGGACCGAACCGCAGGTGCGCCTCGCCACGGGTGTCGACACGGTCAACGCAGGCGGATCGAACGGACCCGACTTCGACGGATCGCTCACAGGCGGATCGACGGCGGTCACGGTGCGCGCCGGGGACGTCGTCACCTACCGCATCGACGTGTGGAACGAGGGTGCCGCCGACGCCATCAACACCGAGGTCCAAGAAGTGCTGCCAAGCGAGGCCGACTGCACGATGGTGTCGTCGATCTCGGGCAGCGGCACATGTTCGGCGGGCGTCATCACGTGGACCGGTCTGACCGTGGCCGCTTCTGTGGGCGGCGCCGACACGACACCCGACGACGAGACCACCGCACCGGTCACCCTCACCTACGACCTGACCGTGCCGACCACGATCGACCCCTCGAAGACCTGGGTCGACAACGCGGGTGTCGCCACCTATCAGGCACAGACCAACACCGGCACGTTCGACTACTACCCGGCATCCAACATCGACCCCGCCAACTCGGGCCTCGAGAACACCGACGCCGCAGACGACCCTGCATACATCGTGTCGCCCGCTCCCAGCCTCGCCAAGGCTCAATGGTCTGGCATCGCAGAAGCGGGCAACTCGACCAACGGGTCGTTCGCTGCCAGCGCCGAACAAGCGACCATCGGCGAGATCGTGCAGTACCAACTGCACCTGACCGTTCCCCACGGCACCTCGATCTACAACAGCTCGATCAGCGACGTGTTGCCCGCCGGGGTCACCTATTTCACCGGGATGGGCCTCTTCGACGGCACCGTGTCGAACCTGCAGCCGACCGTCACGAGCCCCAGCGGCACCGCCGCCCTCACCGCCGGTGCGGTGGTCCACAGCAGCGGCACGGTCACCTACGACCTGCCCGCATCGCACACCAACGCAGCAGGTTCGGGCGACGACGAGTTGATCATCACGTTCTACGCGATCGTCGACGACGTTCCAGGAAACGTCGGTGGCGGCTCGCCGACGACACTCAGCAATGCCGGCTCGTACGCGTGGGAGGACCAGGGTGGCTCGCCGCGCCCGGCAATCACTTCCAACAGCGTCGATACCCAGGTGGTCGAGCCCGACCCGGCCGTGGTGAAAGACCACACGGTTCCTGCCGGCGCGGCGGTGACTCCGGGACAGACCGTCACCTACCGGGTCACCGTCACCAACCCATCTGCGGCAGGCAACGTTTCGACCGCACACGACATCGAGATCGTCGACACCGTTCCGGTGGGGCTTACGCCGCTGGACATCAGCTCCAGCCCGGTGACCACCAACGGCGACCTGGTTGCGTCGACGGGCGTTACGCCGGTCGGTTCGTTCAACGGCACCTGGAGCGAAGACTTCCGAACGATCACGTGGACATCGGCCGACTGGACCGGCCTCGAGTCGGTCGCTCCGGACGGGACGATCCAGTTCACCTACGACGTCCAGGTCGATGATCCCGCCGTCGCATCCACAACCCTCACCAACACGGCCGGTCTGACCGCCCACACACTCGACCAGACGCTCACCCCGACCGACGACCCGAACGAGGGCAGCGCCAGGTCCTACAGCGACTCCGACGGTGACACCGTCAACCTGCCGCTGGCATCGATCACCAAGGACATCGAACCGTTCAACCCCGGTGACGCTGGCGACGACATCGCCTCGGCCACCGTCGGCGAGCCGGTCGACTACGAGCTGGAGGTGACGGTTCCATCGGGCACCGTCGCATACGACACCACCATCTTCGACCAGCTGCCGGCCACCCTCGACTTCGACTCGTTCGGCACCATCACACCCAGCCCCGAGTGCGAGGTGTTCGACTCGGTCGGCGGGGTGACGACCGGCGTGTCGCTGGTGGGCGGCGATATCGAGACCTTCAACCCGGCAGGAGGCAACGCCCAGGTCGCAGCCTGGTTCGTGGGCGACGTCTATGCCGACGGCGTCTGCACCATCACCGTCGAATACACAACCCATGTCAACGGCACGGCTGTCGACACGGACACCGTCACCAACGATGCAACCATCAGCTGGAACACCAGTGACGCTGTGGCCAGCCAGAGCCCAGGATCGCTCGACGCAAGCTACGACGACCCCAGTTCGCCCTCGTGGTCGACCACCGACGGACCGGCCTCCGAGACGTTCACCGTCACCGAACCCGCCATCAACATCGACAAGGACGTCTCCACCACGTCGGGTGCCGCTCTGTCGCTGCCGACATGTGACACCACGCCGGGCAACAACTCGAGCGGTGGAAACGACGCAGACGGCGTTGGTGGCAACGGTTGCGACACGTCCGCGGGCCAGCAGATCAGATACACGGTCACGGTCTCGTCGGTTGGAACCAGCGACGCCCACGACATCACCGTCGTCGACACCGTGCCGGTAGGTATCACCCCGCTGCTGAACCCGGGCGGTGCGCCGGCGACCACCAATGGCCAGACGATCACCGGCAACTCTGGTTCCACCGGAACCTGGAGCGAGAGCTCGCGCACCATCACCTGGTCGCTCGCCGGACCGATCGCACCAGCCGCTTCGGCAACGGTCGACTACGACGTGCAGGTCGACCCGTCGGACACGATCCTGCGCAATGCCGACCTCACCAACACCGCAGACGTCACCACCTACTTCGGGTTCTCGACCACCGAACGCACCGCCATCACGACCACCAACCCCGCCAACGACGACATCATCACGTACGGCAACGACGTCGCGGCCACCCGCGGCGCTGTCACCACCGACTCGGTGATCGTGGAAGTTCACTTCCCCGACCTCGACGTGGCCAAGGCCCCGACCTCGGGTGACCCCACCGACGTGAGGCTCGACCAGCCGTTCTCGTGGACGATCACCGTCACGAACGCAGACCCCAGCGCACCCGCATACAACGTCGACATCAGCGACACGCTGCCCGCAGGGTGGACATACGACGCGTCGAGCGCCCAGGTCACCACACCCCACAACGGCGGGCCGGTTCAGGTAGAACCGGTCTGTACCCCCGACTCTGGATCGTGCGGCGATGCAGGCGCCCTGAACAGCGAAACCCTCGACTGGGCCGACCTCGTGTCGGGCATCGGCGAACCGCTGGGCCCGGGGCAGACGATCACCATCGTGTTGACCGCAACTCCCCAGTCGGCGGCGCTGACGCCCGACCAGCTCACCGGCGAGACCTACACCGGCTATGACAGCGGAGCGGGCTTTGCCCACACAAACAACGTCTCGACCGCGGGTGAAGACGTGACCACCTCGGCCACCTGCTGCGACCCCGACGGCGGCGGCCCAAATCCCGCCGAGAACTACGCAGACGCCAACACCGACGACGTCCACATCGCACGCGCCGATCTCGAGGTCACCAAGACCATCGACCCGATCGAGGTCGACGCCGACCCGACCAACGGCCCCTACTGGTACGGCTCGTACGTCGAATACACGATCACCGTCACCAACAACGGCCCGGACCAGGCAACCAACGTGACGGTCGCCGACGTTCTCGACGCAGTCGGCCTGGCCTACGACTCTGTGGTGTCGGCGGATCAGGGTGCCTTCGACGACGGCACCAACATCTGGACAATCGGCACCATCGCCGACGGAGCTGCGCCACAGCTGGTGCTTCGCACTCGCCTCACCGCGCTGGGCGGCATCACCAACGTCGCACAGGCCCAGACGAGCGATCAGTACGACTCAGACTCGGTTCCCGGCAACGACCAAGGCTCCGAGGACGATCAGGACTCGGTGGCAATCACCTCGACCCCCGTGACACTCGGCGACTTCGTCTGGCTCGACCTCAACGGCGACGGCGTGCAGGACCCGGGCGAGCCGGGCATTCCGGGGGTGCAGCTGGACCTGACGTGGACCGACCCCGTCGGGGCGCCCCAGAGCTACTCGACCACCACAGCATCCGACGGTTCATACACAGTGCCACCGGCCGAAGAGTTGCCCGCCGACACCGACATCACGGTGGCGATCAACGTCGGCGCATCGCCGAACCTGAGCGGGCTGACTCCCAGCCACGACCACGACGGCATCGGCTCGGCAAACACCGCCACCGAGCAGGTGACCGCGGTCGACGGTACCGATGGCAGCGGTGTGCTGGCCGACCTCGACTTCGACTTCGGCTATGTGCCCGATGGCAACCAGACCATCGGCGACATCGTCTGGTGGGACCAGAACAACTCCGGCGATGCCACAGACGGCGCGGGCGAACCGAGCCTGCCCGGCATCGGGGTTACCGCGACATGGGCCGGTTGGGACGACGTGCTGGGCAACGCCGACGACCTCACGTTCACCGACACCACCGACGCGTCTGGCAACTACCTGTTCGACCTGGTGCCTCCCGGTGAATACCGGGTGGCCATCGAGATCTCCGACGTTCCTGCGGGCATGAGCCCGACCTACGACCTCGACGGCACCGGCTCACCCCACCAGGCGGACATCACGCTGGACCCGGCCGAAACCCAAGCCGACGTCGACTTCTCGTACACGGGTGCGGGCACCATCGGCGACACCGTCTGGTTCGACCACGACGGTGACGGGTCGGTCGACCCAGGCGAACCCGGCATCGGCGGCGCAACGGTGACCCTCGACTGGATGACCGCCACGCTCACCACGACGACGGCTGCCGACGGAACCTACGCGTTCGACAACCTGCCATACGGCGTTCACACCATCACGGTCGACGACGCAACGCTGCCGGGGGCGATGGTTCAGACCTTCGACAGCGACGGCACCGGAACCGCCCACACCTCGGATGCGACTCTCAACGTGTCGACCCCGTCGAACGCTGATCAGGACTTCGGCTACAGGGGCACCGGCTCGATCGGAGACACCGTGTTCTTCGACATCGATGCTTCCGAGGCCGACGGCGTTCCGGATCCCGGCGACAGCGGAGTATCTGGCATCGCCATGACCGTGACCTGGGCCGGAGCCGACAACACCTTCAGCACGCCCGACGACTTCTCGATCGTCGACGTCACCGACGGCACGGGCTCGTACCTGGTGTCGAACCTCCCCCATGGCGACTACACGATCGTCCTCGACGAGACCGACCTACCCGCCGGCCTGATCACCGCGACCTACGACGCCGACGGCACCGGCTCGCTGCACACATCGGCCACGACACTCGACGGCGGTACGCCCGATGACCTGGCCCAGGACTTCGCCTACACAGGCGTTGTAACCGGGTTGATCGGCGACCGCGTGTGGCTCGATCAGAACAACAACGGGGTCGACGACCCCGGCGAGGTCGGCATCTCGGGTGTGACCGTGACGCTCGTGTGGTTCGGCGACAACGGCGTGCCAGGGGGCGGCGACGACGTCACCCAGACCACCACCACCGACGCGGTCGGTGCGTACTCGTTCGACAATCTGCCAGACGGCAACTACTCGGTCACCGTCGACGACACCGACCTGCCAGCCGGGCTCACCCCGACCGTCGACGCGGACGGAATCGGAACCGCCCACACATCGGCAACGAACCTCGGCCCGAGCAACCCTTCGAGCCTCGACCAGGACTTCGGCTACACCGGTCTGGGATCGCTGGGCGATCTGGTCTGGTACGACGTCGACGCATCGGGCACGGCCACCCCCGACGTGGGCGAGCCCGGTCTACCCGGCGTCGACGTGACCGTGGTGTGGACCAACCCGCAGGGCTCGGACGCGACCTACGTGGCCACGACCGACTCGTTCGGCGCCTGGGCGGTGCCCGACCTCCCGTATGGCAACTACTCGGTAACGGTCGACGACACCGACCTGCCGGGTGGCATGGCGCCGACCTACGACGCTGACGGTACGGGAAGCGCCCATAGCTCGACGGCCACGCTCAGCGCCCTGACTCCAGACGTTGCCGACCAGGACTTCTCGTACACCGGCACCGGATCTCTGGGCGACACCGTATGGTTCGACCAGGACAACGACGGCGCCGCCGACCCGGCCGGCAGCGGCGTGTTCGATGGCCAGGACCAGCCGCTGGCCGGCGTCGACCTGACCATCACCTGGAGCGGCAGCGACGGCGTCCTGGAAACGTCCGACGATGTGGTCCACGCGGTGACCACCGACGTCAACGGCGAGTGGCAGGTCACCAGCCTGCCCTACGGCCCCTATACGGTCGTCGTAGACGCCGGCACCCTGCCTTCGGGAATCACCGTTGCGACTTTCGACGCCGACGGAATCGCGACCGCAGGCTCGTCGATCGTGACGCTGGACCTGACGACCCCCGACAACCTCGACCAGGACTTCTCCTATACCGGCGCCGGCTCGCTGGGCGACACCGTCTGGCTCGACCTCGACGCCGACGGCACGGTCGACACCGGCGAGGTCGGTTTCGCCGCAATCACGGTAACCGCCGAGTACGTAGGCCCCGACGGGTCGACCGTGACCGTGGTCGAGACCACCGACACCAGTGGCGTCTATGCGGTCGGCCAGTTGCCGTTCGACACACCGATCACCGTCACGGTCGACGACGCGGCCCTTCCTGCTGACCTCACGCCGACCTACGACGGCGACGGGGTCAGCAGCGCCCACGTGTCGGTCGCGACCCTGACCCTCGCGCAGCCAACAGACCTGGACGAGGACTTCGGCTACAACGGCGACGGCTCGATAGGCGACACCGTCTTCTACGACCGTGACGGCGCCGAGGACGATGGGGTGCCGGGCGCCGACGACGTGGGCATTCCGAACGTGGACGTCACCATCGGTTGGACCAACCCGACCGGCGGAGACGACCTGGCCTTCGTGGTGACGACCGACCCGAACGGTGGCTACTCGCTAGACGGTCTCCCTTACGGCGACTACTCCGTGACGGTCGATCCGGCGACGCTGCCTGCGGGCACGATCGCCACCTACGACGCCGACGGCACAGGCACAGCGCTGACGTCGGCGACGACGCTCGATGCAATTACCACCGACGACCAAGCCCAAGACTTCGCAGTAACCGGCACCGGGTCGCTCGGCGATCTGGTCTGGACAGACGAAGACGCCGACGAAACGAAGGACGCGGCCGAGTTCGGAACCGACGGCGTTGTGGTGGCCATCGTCTACACCGATCCCACCTCGGGCCTCACCTTCTCAGACGAGGTGACCACCGACGCAGACGGCGGTTATGGCTTCTACAACATCCCGGCCGGTGAGGTCGCGGTCACGGTCGACACGGGCACCTTGCCCGCCGGTTCGGTACCGACTCACGATCTCGACGGCATCGACTCGCCCAACACAGTCGACCTGACGCTCGGGCCGGGCGAGGAAGAACTCGATGTCGATTTCGGCTATCGGCCCGAGGCCGACCTGGCCATCTCGAAGACGTCGGCGGGCGAGTTCGCCATCGGCGCGACCAACACCTGGACCATCGCGGTCACCAACGACGGTCCAGCCCCGGCCGCCTCGCCGGTGGTGGTCACCGACACCCTGCCCGAGGGCATCACGTTCGTGTCGACCTCCAGCGACGACTGGGAGTGCGCAGCGTCTGGCCAGAACGTCACCTGCACCTTCGTGGACGACGCCACCGGCGACCCGATCGACATGGCTTCGGGTTCGGCCAGCACATTCGAGCTGTCGGTCGACGTTGCGGCCGCGGCGGCGACGGGCGTGACCAACACCGCGACCGTCTCGTCGAACACCGCCGACCCCGACGAGTCCGACAACACCGACAGCGACGAGGTGTCGATTCCGTTGAGCGTCCTCGACATCGACAAGTCGATCAACGGCACACTTCAGGCGGGCACCAACTCGACGTATGTCCTGACGGTCACCAACCTCGGACCCTCGCCGACGCGCGGCGATGTGGTCGCAACAGATGACCTGCCGTCTGCGCTGAGCTATCGCAGCTACAGCACAACCGCCGAAGGGGCGTCGTGTAGCGAGTCGGGCGGGGTCGTCACCTGCACCAACCCCAACGAGATGGCAGTCGGCGAGACCTGGACCGTCAACTTGACGCTCGCAGTTTCGGGGTCTGGCGGAGCGTCGGTGGTCAACAACGCAGAGGTAGAGGGCGGCAACCTGGTTGCCGGTAGCCAGCTACCGCCCCAGGTGATCGAGGACATCTACAGAGAAATAGCCGACGGTGACGGATCGCTCGCAGGCAACCTGGGAATCAGCCCCGGTACCGAGCCCGACGGGCAAGACGGCGCCGCGGGCACGATCATCGCCGCTGACCCCAGTCTGGCCCGAACTGGCGCGACGGTGCTGCGCCTGGCCGGGTTGGCCCTGGTCTTGATCGCCGCAGGAGCGCTGCTGCTGTATGCCCAACGGGTAACCCGTCCGGCGAGGTAGTCGTGGCTCTCAGGTCGAACCTGACCTGTCTCTGTTCCATTCGGCGACCACGTCGAAGGCCAGTTTGCGGTTGCCCTCGTGGTCGATCAGGCCCTTGCGGTTGTAGCCGTCTTGCACCTGGGGCAACAGCCGGAACGGTGCCCGGAAGTCCTTGAGGATCCACGGTGACGTTCCAGCTAGGAACGGGATACGGCCGAGCATCTCGAACTGGTGGCGGTAGATCTCGGCTTGCATGTCCTCGGTCCACGACTCGTCGACCTCGCCGCGCAAACCGCGCCGGGCTCCCCCACCGAACTCGGTGATGATCAGCGGCTTGTCGAACGGCGTCGTCCACTCGATCGACGCCATCGACTCGACGCTGCCGTAGTACCAGCCCAGGTACTGATTGACCCCGAGCACGTCGAGGTCTTCGCCAAGCGGATCGTCGATGATCCAGTCCGAGGTCACCTCGCCCTTGAACACGCTCATCATGTCACCATCGACCGGGCGGGCGAACAGTGCCGCCGAGATCAGGCGGGTCGGGTCGAGCGTGCGCGCATGGGCTATCAACGACCGAAGGAACCGGTTGCGGTTTTCGACCGGTCGAGTCTCGTTGGCCACCGACCACAACACCACGGCGGCCCGGTTGCGGTCGCGAACGATCAGCTCGGTCAACTGGTCCTTGCCGTTGGCCAGCGTCGACTCGTTGTCCCAGTCGATGCCCCAATAGACGGGCAACTCGCACCAGGCCAGCAGGCCCAACTCGTCGCAGGCCCGCACCGTGTGTTCGTTGTGTTGGTAATGCGCCAGGCGTACGAACACCGAGCCCAGATCCTTCGCGTGCCCCAGCAGCTCCAGCGCCTGCTGACGGTTCTGGACGCGATGGGTGTTAGAACCGATCGCTTCGTCGTGGAGCGCGATGCCGGCCAAGAACACCGGCTGACCGTTCAGCAAGATCGTCGACCCGCTGGTAGTGATGGTGCGAAAGCCGATGCGGTCGCGCACCTCGTCGGTGGCCGATCGAACGGCGACGTCGTACAGCACCGGATCGGCCGGAGTCCACAACACCAGCCCCTCGGGCACGGCGAACCGGGCCGAACCGTGACCATCGGCATCGGTGCGCACCGACCCGATGGTCACGCCATCGACGAGTATCTCGACATCTTGTGAGGCGTCGTCGCCATCGAGCCACACGGTCGCCTCGATGAGGGTCGGGTCGTCGGGCACCAGCTGCACCACGGCGTCGCGCACGAACGTCGAGGGCACATCGACCAGTGTCACGTCGCGCGTCAGGCCGCCATAGTTGAACCAGTCGGTGCGGGTGGTGGGGATTCCGTGAGGCTCACGCCGGTTGTTCACCCGCACGATCAGGGCGTTGTTGGCACCGGCCGGCGCCAAAGCGTCGGTCACCTCGACACAGAACGGCCCGAACCCGCCCTCGTGCTGGGCCAGGCGCTTGCCGTTCAAGAACACGACGGCCTGGTGGTTGACCGCTCCGAAATGCACGAACAAACGCCGGCCTGTGGCCACGTCCGGGGTGTCGAAATGACGGCGAAACCACATCGACCCCTCGTAGAAGTGGAACCGCTCGTGCTGGGTGTTCCAGTCGCCCGGCACTTCGATCTCGGGCGAGGTGTCGAAGTCGTACTCGGATCGCCCGGGCGAGTTGCGGCCCCTGTCGTAGGCAAACCCCCAGTTGGGGTTGCCCGCCGTTTCGCCGTCGTCGCGCCCGAACGGGCCGGTGATGCCGACGTCGTAGACGTCGATGATCGAGCGCCATGCGCCGTTCAGGTCGACCTGTGACCGCGACGGCAGCCAGGTGATCAATGGGGCGAGATTCTTGTTCACGAGAGGGGTCTAGCGCGAAATTGGTTCATGGACACACTGCGACTCGTACCACTGGAATGTGGTCAGCTCTCGAGCGACCGGGGCGGCCTGGTCTCAGGCGAAACCGGCAAGGCCCGCCTGCCGATACCGAGCTGGCTGGTGGTGCATCCGTCGGGCCGGTCGCTGGTGTTCGACACCGGCTTGCACAAGGAACTGCAGACCGACACCTCTCGCATGCGTTCCATGAACGACGTGTTCGACGTGCACTTCAATGCCGGCGAGGACGTTGCCGCCAGGCTCGAAGGTGTCGACATCGACCCGGCGTCGATCGACATGATGGTCTTCAGCCACCTGCACTTCGACCACTGTGGCGGCACCGGCCTGATACCCAACGCCAGGGTCGTGGTCCAAGCCGCCGAGTGGAAAGCGGCTCACATCCCCAAGCTGATCGAACACGACGTCTATAACCCAGACGACTTCGAGCTGGGCCACGACGTCCTGCAGATCGAGGGCAGCCACGATGTGTTCGGCGACGGCTCGGTGTGGTGCATACCCACCCCGGGGCACACCGCGGGCCATCAGTCACTACGGGTCAACCTCGCAAGCGGACCGGTGGTGCTGACCGGCGACTGTGTCTATTGGAAGCAGGCCCTGGACGACATGACCCTGCCGCCGTTCGGATACAGCGCCGACCAGCAGCTCGAGTCGATGCGCCATCTGAAGTCGCTGCGCGATGACCACGGCTGCACGCTGCTGTACGGCCACGACGCCGATCAGTGGGCGACCCTGCCCAAGACCGCCGAAGGCCTCAGCTAGGCGCGACCTTCAGCCCGGTCCGGTTACGCAGGAGCCGGCCACGTCGACCGCATAGGCCGCCCCGCCGATCGTCTGGAAGGCGCCGGAGTCGAGTTCGCCGGTGCCCGCGATGCCGATCAGGCCCAGACCCTCGGGGTCGGTTCCGATGTGTTGGCGGCCGTCGGTGGTGGTCACCATCAAGCCGGCCAGCCCCGACTCGAGCGTCAGCACCGCCCACCTGGGATCGTCGCCGCTCTGGCAGAAGGTTCGCACCAGCAGACCGAACCGCAGCTCGCTCGACTTGCCGTTCTGGCCGCAAGACGCGTCGCCGCCACCGTTGGGGTCGTTCACCCCAACGCAGTGCCACACCGCCTCGCCCGGGGGCTGTTGGCTCCACTCGCCCACCTCCCATCCGTCTACCTCGCCGATGCCGACGATGTTGCCGGTGGGACCATCGGTGGACACGGGGGCGAAGTCGTCGACGGGGCGGGCGACGGTGACCGCGGCGCCTTCGGCTATGGGAGCGCCCTCGTCGTCGAGGAACGCGTCGACCGGAACCGAGTCGTCGAGCATCACGTCCCAGCCCCAACCAGAGTTGTCGCCTCCGGCGCTGCCGAGGCCCACACGTCCGCACCCACCGAGGACGCCGATTAGCGCTGCACAGGCCGCTGCAGCGGCCAGCCGATTGATCACGCGCGCAGCATGACACAACCGTGGCAGTTGACGACGTCGCCTAACCTCGCCACATGGGGAACAAGACAACGGGAATCTGGAAGCCAATCGGTGGCAGCACCGATCCCAACGACGTGTGGGTCGGGCACGACACCAGCACCCTGTTTCCCGTGTACACCCGCGGCAACGCCGGCGAGGTGTATCCCGAGGTCTTCACACCGCTGAGCTTCTCGATCGCCGCCGAGGCCGGCGAACGTGCGATGCGAGCCGCCATCCTGCACAGCGGCCTGATCCGCGAAGAAGAGCTGGCCAGCCTGCCCATCACCACCGCTGTGGGCAGCGGCGTGTTCGGTGGCTACGCGTACCTGAATCTCAGCATCCAGCGCACCGCCTCGGCCCGCATGCCCGGCGGCAAGGCCGAAGACGCCGACATGAGCTTCCTGGGCGTCGGCGACCCGCCACCCCACACCCCTATTCCCGGCGAGAAGAACTGGCGCGCTTCGCTGGCCGGCGTTCGTTATGTGCTGAAGCTGATCCGCACCAAGGAGCTGCCCGAGCTGGCCCGAGATCAGCGCCGCGTCGACGAGTACGTCGCGGGGCTGCCTCCCGTCGACGGCACCGACCAGCAACTGCGCGAGTCCACCAGCGACGAGTTCATGGCGTTCTTCGAGGAGCTGTTCGAGCGCCACCTGAAGGTCAGCTTCGGCGCCGGCATAGCCATCGCCGTGCTGTCGAATCTGTGCGAACGCAACTTCGACGATCCCGGGCTGGCGGTGCGTTTGCTGGCCGGGCTGGGCGATGTCGACAGTGCTGCGCCATCGGTCGGGATGTGGAAGCTGAGCCGCATTGCCAACTCCTCGCCCGAGGTCAGCGCCGCCTTCGATGCGGGCGTACCCGGCTTGCTGTCGCGTCTCGAGGCCCAGCCCGCCGCGGCCGAGTTCTTGCGCGAGTTCCGGTCGTTCCTCGACCGGTTTGGTTCTCGGGGCCCAAACGAGTGGGACACCGCTTTCGACACGTGGGAAACCGACCCAGGTCTGGCGCTGACCCTCGTCGACCGGATGCGCGGCACCGACGACAGCCATGACCCCACGGCTCAGCTGCAGCGCCTGGGCGCCGAGCGCGCGGCCCTGGAGGCCGAGACGCTGCAACGGCTCGGCCGGATCTCGAGGGGATTCTTCGCCAAGGCACTGAGGGTGGCCCAGCTCTATTCACAAAGCCGCGAGCGCACGAAGACGACCGTGGTCAGGGCCATACACGGCGTGCGGCTGCGGGCCATGGAACTGGACCGTCGGCTGGCCGAGCGCGCCGGCGGAGCCAAGGGCGACATGTGGTTCCTCGTCAACGACGAACTCGACGCCTACGTGGCCAACCCGGCGTCGTTTCGCCAGACCATCGACGAGCGGCGCGCCACACACGCCAGGTTGAAGGAACGCATTCCCCCGTTCTTCTTCAGCCTTTCGCAGCCTCCGCTGAGCGACTGGGAGCTGCGCACCAACGTGTTGCCTCCGGTCGAGGTGGGCGAGTCGATCACCGGCCTGCCCGGCTGTCTGGGCGTGGCCCGAGGTCGGGCCCGCGTCGTGACAGATCCCGGCGACCCGCGCGGTTTGGCCCCCGGGCGAGATTCTGGTCGCGCCCTTGACCGACCCGTCTTGGACGCCTCTGTTCGTTGCCGCCGAGGGTGTGGTGGTAGACGTCGGCGCGGTCATGAGCCACGCAGTGATCGTGTCTCGCGAGCTGGGCATCCCGTGCGCAGTCTCGGTCACCAACGCGACACGACGCATACCCGACGGAGCGTTGATAGAGGTCGACGGTTCGACTGGAACCGTTACTGTTCTAGACCTCGGCGTCGGCGGCTAGACCGGCTGAGATCTCGGCCGAGAGTATCGACAGCTCGTGATAGCGGCTCGTGCGCGCCTCGGTGTTGTCGATGGGGCACTCGAACGCGATGGCCTCGGCGTGTTCGATCCATTGCCGCACAGGGTCGTCCAGCAGTTCGCTGGGCGTGGGCAACAGCGCTGGTGTTTGTTCGTGCAGGTCGGCGAGAACCACGTCGCACAGCTCGCGCCCGCCATCTATCAACGCCTGCTCGGTGGGCACCAGGGCGCTCACGGTCGCCCAGTCTGACTGCCACGCCGCATCCGACGGTCGCTCGTCGCCGTCACCGCAGCTCGTACCGACCACGGCGAGCGCCGCGACCAGTGCGAACAGGACGGTCTTTCGAGCCACAACGCCAGCGTAGGCCCTCGCCTGGGTCACAGTGCTCGTGGGAGCACACAAGTCCCACAGTGCTATAGCCCAGCAACCGGTGATTTGGTGATCGACGAGCCCACCGACGACCCTGTGCGAATGCCGATAGCACCATCGAACGGAATCGAGCTCTACTACGAGACCCACGGAGACCCCAGCGACCCAGCCCTGTTGTTGGTGAACGGCTTCTCGTCCCAGATCAACGGGTGGTTTCCCGGCTTTCGTGAGGCCCTGGCCGAGCGAGGCCGCTATGTCGTCAGCTTCGACAACCGCGACGTCGGACTGTCTACGCACTTGGACGGGGTCGAGGTCGACGTCCGCGCGGTCACCGCCGCAGCGCACAGCGGCAGCGAGATGCCGTCGGTGCCATACACCCTGGCGACGATGGCCGCCGATGGAATCGGCCTGCTCGACCATCTGGGTATCGACGCGGCCCACATCGCCGGATCGTCGATGGGCGGGATGATCGTTCAACAGATGGCGATCGACCACCCCGATCGCGTGTTGACGATGACCTCGATCATGTCGACCACGGGCGAGCCGGGCTATTTCGAGTCGACACCCGAGGCCAGTGCTGCGCTCTTGCAACCCAGGCCCGAAGACCGAGACGCTTTCATCGCCCAAGGAATCGCGTCGCGCCGCATCTCTGGCAGCAAGCGCTACTTCGACGAGCAAACCTACGCCACACAGATCGCCGAGTCGTACGACCGCATGTTCTACCCCGAGGGTCTGACAAGGCAGATGGCGGCCATTCGTGCGTCGGGCCACCGCGCCGAGGGCCTGAAGGCCTTGACCACTCCCACACTGGTCATCCACGGCCAGGACGACGCGTTGATTCTTCCCAAGGGCGGCGAGCGCACCGCCGAACTGATCCCGGGTGCCAACCTGCTGATGCTCAGCGACATGGGCCACGACCTTCCACAGCCGCTGTGGCCGCTGATATTCGATGCGATCATCAGCCACACCACCCACGCCATCGGCTGACGGACCCAGGAGGCATCGGTGACCGACCAAACACACGAGATCGGACCGGGTGGCCGAACCAGCGAGCCGACGTTTCCGCGCGCCGACGCCGAGCTCATCGAACGGTTCCGCAAGCTCCCCACGGCGAACATCGTCGACGTGATGGATCGACTGGGAGCCGCCGACAGGGCGATCAAGCCGGTCTGGCCCGGCGCCAGGTTGGCAGGCAGCGCGTTCACCATCTGGACCCGCCCGGGCGACAACCTCGGTATACACCGGTCGCTCGAGTCGGTTCAGCCCGGCGACGTCATAGTCGTCAACGGTGGCGGCGACGAGAACCGGGCGCTCATCGGCGAACTCATCGGCGGCAGGGCCAAGGTCGCCGGAGCCGAGGGTTTCGTGATCGACGGTGCCGTGCGCGACGCGGACGGCCTGGCGCAATACGACATGCCTGTGTTCGCCCGGGCCCAGAGCCCGGCCGGCCCGTACAAGGACGGCCCATTCGTTACATGCGTATCCGTTGCCATAGGCGGGGTGGTCGTGCAGCCAGGCGACATCGTGGTGGCCGACGCCGATGGCGTGGCAGTTATTCCCTTGTCTAACGCGGCGACTATCGCCGAACGAGCCGAGGCCAAGTACGCCCAAGAAGAAGCCGCCCGAGCCGAAATCGAGGCCGGGCTTGGCTAGAGGCACCCGGCAGATTCGTCTGCTGCTGCAGTAGATCGTCGCCAACGGCTAGTGTTCAGTTGTAACAAGGTGGACTGAGTCCCTAGAGCTCTTGGAGCCGATCATGCTGGGCGCAAACAATCTCTTGCGCACCCGTTCCTGCCGCAACCGGACGCGCCCGTTGAGCCGCGCTTCTGTTGTCGTTGTCATCCTCGGATTGACCGTGGGTCTGGCAGCGGGGGCTGCAGGTGCCGAGGAGGGCCTGACCGTGCCAATCAACACGGTCGTTCGCACCGAGCCCGGCGTCGAAACCGTGCTGGCATCGATGCCGATCGATGCCTCACTGGTCGGCGCGAAGTGTGACGTCACGATCGACGCGCACAATCAAGAGTCTGTACACCCGGGCAACGACCTCGTGGTTCGCAGCGGCGAGTCCTCCGCGCTGCTGGCCAACGTCGAAGGCCAATCAGGCGCCGACACCGGTACCAGCGCCCAACTCGTCCTCGGCGAGTCCCTGAGCGTTTCGCTGATCATGGGGTCCGACGGTGTGTTCAGCGGCGGATTCGACCTGACGTTCGACTGCGGTCCAGGCGGCACCGGATCCGAGACGTCGGTCCCCGTGTCCACCACCGCAGCCGAGACGACCTCCACCACGGGTGCCGAGACCACCACCACAACCGAGCCGGCTGACACCACCACCACAACCGCCGCCGATACCACGACCACCACCGAGGTCACCTCGACGACAGCCGCCGGCGACGTCAGCGGCGAGGGCCAGACGAACCCGGGTGGCGAGCTGGCCCGAACCGGCACCGACACCAACAACTGGCTCGGAGTGCTGGCCGGATCGCTCATCACCCTCGGCGCCGTGTTGTGGGGCGTGTCGGTCAGGCTCGCCGAAACCAAGCGGTTCAGCTGACAAACCCCAGACACCGAGGCCTTTCGGCAGGCCGCCGAGCGTTTTGACCCGATCGCGACTAGCGTTCGGCCCTGTCGGTTTGACCAGGTGGGCGAAATCCCCAGAGCTCGCAGGAGCGATCATGATGGGCGCAACAGTGCCTTCTCGCAGCGTTTCATCCGTTTCTCGAAAGAGGTTCGCCAGCCGCGCTTCGGCCGTGGCGTTGACTCTGGGTCTGACGGTTGGGTGGTTCGCAGCAGTCGCTGGAGCTGCCGAGTCGCTTACCGTGCCGATCGACACCGTCGTTCGGTCCGAGCCCGGCGCTGAGACCGTGCTGGCCCAACTCGATGTAGACGCCGACCTCGTCGGAGCCACATGCCAGATCGGGGTCGACGCCCACAACCAGGAATCGGTCCACCCCAACAACGACCTCGTCATCCGCAGCGGTGGGGCATCGGCGGTACTGGCCGACGTCGAGGGCGAATCCGGAGCCGACACAATCGGAAGCGCCACGTTGACCCTCGGCGAAACCGTCACGGTCGCCCTGGTGATGGGATCCGACGGCGTGTTCAGCGGCGGTTTCGACCTGGCATTCGACTGCGGCCCCGGCAGCACCGGGTCCGAGACGTCGGTCCCCGCCACCACCATCGCCGACACGACGACCACCACCGTCGCCACCACAACCACGACAACCATCGCCGACTCGACCACCACGACAACCACCCAAGCCGCGCAGGAGACAACCAGCACCACAGAGGCTTCGACGTCGACCACGGGTGAGGTCACCTCGACGACTTCTGGCGGCGACGTCAGCGCCGGCGGCGACACAAACTCTGGTGACGAACTGGCCCGAACCGGCACCGACACCAACAACTGGTTGGGTGTGCTGGCTGGGCTGTTGATCATGCTCGGCGCGATGTTGTGGGGTGTGTCGATCAAGCTGGCCGACTCGCTCTAGGCCACAGGCGAATCCGATGCTGCCCGAGGACCTCGTCCGTCCAGGCAGTCAGAGGCGTCCCCTCATCGAGGTGGACGACCCGTGGCAGGCGATCGAACGGCTCTACGAACTGGGCCTCACCGACGGGTTGCCAGTCGTGCCGCCCACCGACGAGCTGGTTAGCGCCATGCTGGCCGGCGGGGTCTGGGCGGCCGAGGACGTACTGCTGCACGAGTCGTCTCGCAATATCTCCGTCAGCGCCCACCTGGCAGCCGTGAACGCCGTGATGGCCGGCGCAACCCCCGACTACTTCCCCGTGATCGGGGCTGTGTTGCAGGCCATGTCAGAGCCGAGGTTTCGCCTGCACCTTCCGACCACCAGCACCGGTGGGGCGGCGATGCTGATTGTGGTCAACGGCCCCATTCGAGATCAGATCGGCGTGCACTATCGCGAGAACCTGTTCGGGCCGGGTTTCCGGGCCAACGCCACCATCGGGCGCACCGTCCGGCTGGTGCTTCGCAACTGTCTTTCGGCAATTCCCGGAGTGCTCGACAAGTCGACCCAGGGCAACCCTGGCAAGTACGCGATGTGTTTCGGAGAGGACGAGGCCGCCAGCCCCTGGGAACCGTTTCACACCACCCTCGGCTTCGACCCGTCGGCGTCTACCGTCACCGTGTTCCCGGCCGAGGCGGGCCACAACATCGTCAATCACGGCGCTGCAGACCCCGAGATCTTGTTGCGCTGCTTCGCCGACACGATGGCGGCCGGCGGCAGCTTCTCACCTGGCTACTCGATCGTCGTCTTTGCTCCCGAACACGCCCACAAGATCGGTGCGGCCGGCTGGGACCGCACGCGGGTGCAAGAGTTCCTGTACGAACACGCCTGTCGGTCGCTCGCCGACCTGAAGGCCATGGGCAAGATCGAAGCTGCCGGCTCCGACCCCGATTGGAGTTCGCCCAACTGGCGCCCTTCTGGCAGCCAGACCATCGGCCCAGGTGACGACCAGCGGATGATCCACCGGGGCTGGGGACCCGACGACATCTCGCTGTTCGCCGGCGGGGGTTCGGCCGGCGGCCACTCGGCCTTTTTCCCATCGTGGAGCCGCGCCCGTATCGTTGCCCCTGTCACCAAGGAGATCGTGTTGCCATGACGGTTCTCATCCACGACCCCCGCCCACCGGCATCGACCGCGCTGGTAGACCCCGCCCCTCGCCTGGCCACGCTCGACGGAGCGGTCATCGGCTTGGTTCACAACACCAAGACCCACGGCATGGAGCTGATGGAGATGGTGGTCGAAGAGCTGCGGCACCGATACGACATCGCCGAGGTGATCAAGCTGAGCCCCGGCCCCGGGTATCTGGGCAGTATGGAAACCGCCAGGCCGTTCGCCGAGCAGGCAATGGCCATCATCTCGGCCATCGGCGACTGAGGTTCGTGCTCGTCGGGCAGTGTGCTCGACTCGATCATCTTCGAAAAGCTCGGCGTGCCCGCCGCAGCCATCGTCACCAAGCCGTTCGTAGCGACGTGCAACGCCTTGGCCGAGCTGCAATCGATGCCCGGCTACCGGTTCGTGCAGGTCGATCACCCGATCACCAGCCTGACCCTTGACCAGCTGCGAAGCAGGGCTCGCCAGGCCGCCCCATACGTCGAGGCGCTGCTGGTCGACGGCGTGCCATGGCCCAGCGATGCCGACCAAGGCGCCATTCAGCCAGGCAACAAACAGACCGACCCCGACGGCGCGCTGGACGCGCTGATCGAAGACCTCGCAGCCGGGCTTCGGTCCGACGGCGCCGACCTGACTGGCTCGTACCTCGACGCTCGAACGGTGCGGCTGGTGCTGCACATCCCCGACCAGGCGTGCGCCGAGTGCGTCATGCCTGCGACCCACCTGATTCCCATCTTCGAGATGCAAGCGGCCCAGCATCTGGGCCCGGGCGCGCAGATCGAGTTGGACGACCCGCGCCTGCAGCACTGAGGTCGCCGGTGCGTTCAACGGGCCGAGACGAAATCGATCGCTTTCACACAGACGGGTGGGTGGGCCCGTTCACCGCTCTCGAACCCGACGAGGTCGCAGCTCTGCGGCCGGCGATATCGGCCCTGCTCCAGCGCCCGCCCGACCCCTATCCCGAGCGCGGCTTTCACGCCAGGCACGTGCCACTTCACCACAATCGGTTCCTCGACGACGCCCTTGCCTTCGACCTCTCTACCCATCCGAGAATCGTCGAAAGGGCGGCAAGCGTCTACGGCCCCGATCTGCTGTTGTGGAGAGCACATTTCTTCGACAAGGGCCCCGGTTCCAAGGAGATCCCCTGGCACCAAGACGCCAACTATTGGCCACTCGAGCCGGCCGTCATCATCTCGGCCTGGCTCGCGATCGACCGGGTCACAACCGAGAACGCGTGCCTACAGATCATCCCCGGTTCGCACCGCAAACTCGTCCCCCACATCCCGGCCACCCCCGACATGGCGTTTCTCGAGATGGCCGATCCGGCGGCTGTCGATGTTGACGCCGCGATCGACATCGAACTCGAGCCCGGACAGTTCATCTTGTTCAATGAGCGGGTGCTGCATCACTCCGACCCGAACCGGTCGGCGTTGCCCCGCTGTGGGCTATCGATCCGCTTCATACCCCCGCTGGTCAAGGTCCTGACCTACGACTCGCAAAACCATGTGCTGCCCGTTGTGGCTGGGACCGATCACCTGGGCCTCAACGCGACGGCGATGGGCAGACCAACCTGACCCGCCACGCGAGCTCTAGGCCCATGCGCACTAGTGTCACACCATGAGCGCCATCTCGATTACACAAGACCCGGCTGCTGTGGGCGTGTCTGGCGAACGGCTCGAACGCATCGGCCCCGCCATGCAGGAATACGTCGACCGTGGGGTGGTTCGCGGAATCAGCACCATCGTCGCCCGGCGGGGCCAGGTGGTACACCGCAGCCTGCACGGTCACCAGGACGCCGAGGCGGGTGTGCCGATGGCCGACGACACCATCTTTCGGATCTACTCGATGACCAAGCCCATCGTGTCGACAGCGCTGATGCTGTTGCACGAGGAGGGTCGCTTCCAGCTCGAGCAGCCCGTCGCAGCATTCCTGCCGTCGTTTGCGGCGCAGAAGGTCATGGAGGCCGACGGTTCGATGGTCGATGCGGTGCGGCCGTTCAGCATCGGCGATGCGCTGGGTCACACCAGCGGACTCACCTACGACTTCATGCTCGACAATCCGGTGGCCGAGCTCTACCGCGAGGCCCGCGTCATGAACGATGCCTCGCGCCCTCTCGACGAGCTGATCGAGACCATCGCGTCCCTGCCTTTGGCCTTCCAGCCGGGTGAGCGCTGGCACTACTCGGTGGGCATCGATGTGGCCGCCCGCCTGATCGAGGTGATAGCCGACCAGCCGCTCGGCGACTTCCTGGCCCAGCGGATCTTCCAACCCCTCGGCATGTCAGACACCGAATTCGGCGTTCCCGACGACAAAGCACACAGGCTGTCGGCCATGTATGGCCTGCCCGACCTCGTCGGCAACGGCTACCACGCCGGCAACCTGGTCGAGGCTGCCCTCGCCGGCTTCAACGAGCGCATCGACGTCGACGAGACCTATCCCACCTCGACCCCCGAAACGTTCGTGCGCGGCGGGCTCGGCCTGTTCTCGACGATCGACGACTACTACCGCTTTGCCCAGATGCTGGCCAACGGTGGAGTCCTCGACGGAGTGCGCGTAGTCGGGCGCAAGACGCTCGAGCTGATGCACACCAATCGGGTGCCTGCCCACCTTCTGCCGTTCGAGATCATGGGTATGCCCTCGCCGGGCCTCGGCTTTGGCCTCGGTTCACGCGTGATGGTGGACGTCGGCGCCAGCCAGGGACCGGGCTCGACAGGCGAGTTCGGCTGGGCCGGAGCCGCGAAGACGTACTACTGGGTCGATCCCACCGAAGACCTGGTCGGACTGTTCATGGCCCAATACATGACCGGTCCCGAACTACCCGACCGCACTTTCCGCTCGGTCGTGTATCAAGCCATCGACGAATAGCGCAGCTCTCGGGAGAGGGACGGCTCACCAGTGACGCCGCGCCGATGCGGGTACTTTGTGTGGCGCCAAGGCGTGGAAGAACAGAAGGTGGGAGTCGATGTCGATGCCAGGTGTGCGCTGGTTGGTAGCAATCGCTTTGCTAGCGATAGCGACTATTGCTGGAGTTCGTCGAGTCGACGCCAACCCGGCACTGCTTCCGATGGACGACCCGACTGGTGGCGCTCGGTTGGCCGTCGACCGCGGACCGACTGCGATCAGTAGCGATGGGCGGTACGTCTTGTGGGCAGATGAGGCGACTCGCTGGGGGCGCAGCGCACCGATGCTCACCGACCGATCCACTGGCGAAGTGGTCGCACTGCAACCCGCGTTCGGCAGCGACGTCGCCCGGCCCTACGATCTTTCCGATGACGGTCGGTACATCCTCGTTTCGGTTGTGCCCGCCGATGGCTCCCCGATCAGGTTCGAACGCCTGGATCGACAGACCGGGCTGCGGCGGACAGTCAGCAGCCTTTCGGAGGAGACTTCACCACAGGCCTACTCGATCAGCGCCGACGGCCGCTACATCGGGCTGCTCTCGGTCTCTGCCGGCCAAGAGCCCAACGTCGTCAGCCTCGGGCGTCTGGACATGGACACCGGGCTGCTCGCAACGACGCTGCCCTTCCCTGGAACCGTGATCGGCGGCAGGATGATGACCAGCAGGACTGGTCGGTACACAGTGTTCGTCGAGCTCCACGGAACCACGAAGAAGGTCGTGCGCCACGACTGGCAAACCGGCGAACGTGTTGACATCGGAACGGTCGACATGCCGTTCCGCAACATGTACACCGCCATCTCGGGACAGGGAAGGTTCGTCGTCTGGGACGGACACCTCACCGACGTCGAGACTTCGACCACAGTCCTGTTCCTGGATCGGTTCCCGGATACAGCGACAGACGTCTTCGTCAGCGACGATGGCGAGAAGGTCTTGTTTGCGCACCCGGACCCTTTGGTGCACAACGACACAGACGTCAACTCCGACGTCATGGTCTGGCACCGCAGCCTCGACATCTTCCGTCGAGTGTCGATGCCAGAGCTCGGCGTGCAGCGCGGTGGGGCCCGGGCGGGGTACGTCATGTCTGCAGACGGGTCGACTGTCGTTTACGCGGGCGAGGACCCATCTGGGCGCTACAGCCGCTCTTGGTGGGGCGGGCCACTTCTCGTAGCCGCGCTGGACGAGCCCCTCGAGCGCGGGGTCGTAGATGCAGCCGAAGTCGGCGAGGGCTATGTCTTGCTTCTTGCGAACGGCACTGTCGAGACCCGGTCGGATGCGACCTCCTACCCAAGCTGCGTTGCTCAAAAGGACGGATCCCCGGCGGGTGTCGCTCTACGTAGCGGCGAACGAGCCACGTCCCTGAGTCCAACTCCTGCCGAGGACGGCTACTGGATATTCACCAACATCGGTCGGGTATTCGCCTGCGGTGCGGCGGCCCACTTTGGTGATCTCGACGAGTTCGACCTTGCTGGCGAAGTCGTCGACACAGTTGCGACGACCTCGGGGAATGGCTACTACATGGTCGGCGCAGACGGCGGGCTGTTTGCGTTCGGCGATGCGACCTTTCGTGGATCGGTGCCCGAGGTGCTGCCGGGCGTAACCCTGGACGCCCCGATTTCGGCGATCACCGTCACAGACTCCGGGAGCGGATACCGCATGGTCGCCGCCGACGGAGGCATGTTCAACTTCGGCGATGCGGCCTACTACGGATCGGTGCCCGAGGTTCTACCAGGCGTAACCCTGGCCAGTCCGGTCGTAGGCATGGTTGCCTCACCCAGCGGCTACCTGATGATCGGAGGCGACGGCGGCGTATTCAACTTCGGAGAATCCGTTTTTCACGGCTCGCTCGGCGACCGATTCAACCCCGATCCGATACGAAGCGTGATCGTCGTCGACGACCTCACCGGCTACGTCATGTTCGACGGCAACGGCCAACCATTCCCATTCGGCACAGGCGAGCAGGTCCTCGAATAGCCGCTGACGATCTAGCCAACCAGCACAGCTGATCAGGTCGACCGATGGCGGGCGCGATGACACGGGGCACATCGCGGTTCGAGTTCGTGGGTGACCGTACGGTGCGTCTGCTCGAAGGGCGGTTCGTGGTGTAGCACCAGCAGATCGGTGCTCTGGCACTGAACGCATTCGTGACCGTGGGCCTCCATGACCACCCTGTGCTGCCGCTTTGTCGGCAGACGTCGGGCGCTCGACGCGTTCACCGGTCTGCGCTGGGCGTCATGAATCAGCAGGCGAACGAAAGCGTGGTCCAACAGCCTGAAGATCGAGCTGTTCGTGGTCGGGGTGCCGTCGTCGAACGTCGCTCCGTCGCCTCGAACGTGGAAGACGACCTCGGTGCTCACCTGGACGTCGCGTGTCAGGAAGAGAGCAACAAAGGCGTCGGCACGCTGTTGGGCCAGACTCGGGATGACCCACCCATCGTCGGCAGGCTGCCACCGTCGCCGCATCTCCAGCAACGCCGCTGGTAGCGCTCTCTGTGGTCGATTACTCACGTGCCGTCTATCAGATCCGCCCGCAGGCGGATCTTGTTCACCCTCAGCGTTGTCAGCGCTCACGCTCCGTCCACCAAACGCGCCCGCAGGCGGATCGGCTGGAAGGTCTGCGGGCAACTCGGCGATGCGGCGAGCGAGCTCGTCGAATGCTGCCACCACACACTTGCCCACCGATGGCGGCAGGACAACCCGCACGACTGTCATGCCGTCGCCATCGGTCCACGTGGTGACCGAACGCGCTTCGTGCAACCTGACATCGCGCTCTTCGTCGGTCTCGCCGTCGTCGGCCAGAGCCCGGGCGATGGCGACGCTCAACCGATCGGCTGAGCGCTCGACTGCGAGCTCGAGCAGGTGTGCTTCGTTGTCGGGGTCTGCCCAACGGGTGAGGATTCGGGCCTTGGCATAAGAGATCTCGTGATCTGCCAATGCCTTGTCGATCAACGGCAGTTCACGCAGGGAGTAACCGACACGAATCCATTCACGCGCCGTCGATGACCTGATCCCAAGGCGATCGGCAATCCACTGGGCCGCGCTCTTGACACCCTGGTAGAACCACTCGAGCTCTTCGTCGAAACGGGCGGCCAGGTGGACCAGCCGGTGCTGATTGGCGTGGACTTGCCACCCCAGCGCCACCAACTCGTCGCCTACCGAACGGTGCGAGTCGTCGACGGCTGACGGACTCGGAGCATGAAGCAGAACGGACATAGCGGTTCCTCGAAGATCGTGAACATCTGGAGGACCGCCGGTTCGAGGGTGCGGCAATCGAACACCCGCCGGCCAGGCAGAGCCACAGCCGACCCGCTCGACATTACTGACCCCATGGGACAGTCACCCAGGGTCGTCGACCTCTGATCTTCTGCTCGTGTGACCTCCGGTGAGTCAGCAGCATTCATGTCATGAGCGCCTGCTAGACCAGCCTCATGATCATCAAACAGATTGCGTTGCGGGCCGTGCCAGGCGGCCGCGAGCGGCTTCTGCACGGGCAGCGGCGCTGGAACGAGGTCATGGAGCGTCAGCCTGGATTCCTGTGGTCCTATGTCGCATGCGACGCCGCCGACGACGACCGCATCCTGATCGTGATCGCATTTGCGGCGGCCTCTGATCTCGACCGCTTCATGGCAACAGCGCACGACCCGCTAGAGCTCGAGACCCGGCTGTCGCGCTTCTACGTGGACATCCATGTCGAGGTCTACGAGGTCCATGAGCCCCAGCCGAATGGCCTGGCCCACATCGTGCCCGAGGCCCGCTCGTCGCCGGCCAACGCAGTCATCGGCTTGGCGCAGGCGTACCGATGGAGCGCTGTGTTGCGCCACGCAGTGCAGGCGCGCCTCTTCGACATCATCGCCGACACGCCGGGCACCGCCGACGAACTGGCAAGTCGGCTCGGCGTCGACACACAACACCTCGAACGGATCCTGGCCGTACTCGACGGTCTGAAGCTGATCGACCTGGGTTCCGACCACGCGATTCGCAACCGGCCCATCGCCCACGAATACCTTCGATGGAATGCGCCCGCGAGCCTCTGCGCGCTGGTGTTGCACGACGCCAGACACGACTTGTTCTTGCGTTGGTCCGAGGGCGGCATAGGCGTTACCGACCCGTTCATCGGGCCAACGAGCCGATTCGCCGACGCCGTGTCAGCCATCGCGAACGCGGGCCAGGCAATAGCCCTGGTCGACGCGCTCGATCGAGCCGGTATCGACCTGAGCGGATGCACCCTTCTCGACATCGGCGGATCGATGGGTGAGTACTCGAAGGCGATCGCTGCTCGGTGGGACGGTTGTGTCCCGAGCATCCTCGAACAGGCTTCGGTCGTCGAACTCGCCAACGCTGCGGGCACCGAGGTTTCCTTCATCGCCGGCGACTACCGGACTTCACTTCCCAAAGCTTCCTACGATGCCGTTCTGCTGTCGAACATCATCCGAGGCGAAACGCCCGAAGATGCGGCAGCGCTTCTCGACCGAGTCCGCCAGGTGCTGGCACCCGGAGGGTTGCTGATACTGCACGACCTGCTCACCGTCGACGAAAGTGGAGCCGTGCCCCTTGGGGCAGCATTGTTCGGGGTGCATCTCCCAGATGCCATTCGACCTTCGGTGCGTGTGGTCGGTGATCTCCTGGTCACCGCCGGCTTCGAAGCTCCCCGGATCGAACCCATCGAGGCCTTTGTGTCGTCGAATGTCGTCTTGATCGCCCGGGTGGCGGCGACCGGCCGGTGAGCGAGACCGACGTTGGGTCTGGTTGGATCCCGCACGCGAAAAGCCCCAGACCAGAACCACAAACGGCCTGAATCTGGGGATCTAGGTGGCTCCGGGGGTGGGGCTCGAACCCACGACAAACGGATTAACAGACACTTGACAACCGTCCGAAAACTACGCCCCAGTCCAGCAACCAGGCGTTATGTCCGGGGCAACGTCCAGCCAGAACCGGCCAGTCCAGCCGAGTCCGTTCAGTTGGTTGGATGAACCGTTGGATTGGGGAAGTCGGGTCGGGTCTGCTCCGTTCGTGAGGATCCGAGCATCAGGACGTCTGTGCAGGATCGACACAGATAACGTCGAGCTCGTGCCGAGGATCAGCATGTTCTACGGGATCATCATCGCCATGTACTACGACGATCATCCTCCACCACACTTCCACGCCAAGTACGGCGAGTACCAGGCGCAGGTGGCGATCGCCACCGGAGAAGTGATCAACGGCGATCTCCCTCGACGCGCCTGCCAACTCGTCGCCGAATGGTCCGAGCTACGCCGGGCCGAACTGATGGAAGACTGGGAACGAGCCGAACGCCAAGAACCGCTCGATACAATCGAACCACTCCCATGAGCGCACCTTATGAGATCCGTGCCGTCGAACACCTCGGCGGATACCGCCTTCGGCTGACCTTCGCCGACGGACTCGTAGGCGACGTCGACCTCACTACCAAGTTCGAAGGTCCACTTGGACCAGTGTTCGAACCACTCCGCGATGTCGCCTACTTCGCGACAGTGGCAGTGGACGACGAACTCGGAACGATCATGTGGCCAAACGGAGCCGACCTCGCTCCCGACGTCCTCCACGAACAGGTGATGAGCCTTACCTGAAACGCTGCCGACTTCGGGCGAGACAGGTCATGTCGAGCCATCTAGTGGGATAACCAGCGATTCTCGACCGCCCGGAGCAAGGACTGCCGAAATCATCTCTTGGGACTGCCGCACTCGCGAGTAACGGTGTCTCACACAGCGAGGGAACTCCACGGAATATTCTGGCGAGTCCGTGAGAGTCCGATCGTTTGGTTGGCCACAGATCACACGCCGTGACCGGAATGGGAATCTATAGACCCAGCCCACAACAGGGCTGCGAACACGCCTACCCGATCGACCGCAACAAATGGAACCTCATCATGGGGCTTGGCGAAGAACCGCGTGGACACGCATGGGAACCCCTCAGGGTGAGGCTCGAGACCGAGATACCCGCTCCGGAGCTCGAAGGACCGGAGCCTATGCGAGCGACTATGCCGTGGATCGGGAACAACGTCTCCTACTGCGCACCACTTTCGCTGAGCTAGTAGGTGACTCGCTCAGGGCGCACGGGGACTTGCTACCCGTCACCTCTATCTCAGATCAGCTCGTTCTATTCAATACTCACATCGCGATAGACGCCCTCGACACCGTACGGTCCGAGGTGAAACGCTTCTCGCCTGGGAAGCTCATGCAGATCAGACGGCACGAGTTCCACGCCAAAGCCGTCGACGCGGTAGGTGCATTGAGGCTCACAAATATGCTCCGCAGCGACGTCTTCCTCAGAGAATGGATCGTGAACGAACTGGTCGCCGCCGGCGTCAGTGGAACAAAATTTGACTTGGCGTGGTCCGATTCTTGAGCACCTCAACACCCTGCGATCTGCTCGCAGGACCACCCACTCCACCGACCCCCTCGGACCGCATCAGCCTCGCGCCGCCTACCTCTAGGCCGACACCTTCGGTCCGTACTCGCGTTGAACGGCCAGCTTCGAAACTCCCAGCGTCACCCCGACCTCTGACCAACTACGACGTTCCGAGCGAGCGGACCAAACCGCGTCGGTAAGTTCCGCGTCGATACGGTCGCGCTCCTCAACTACCTCATCATCACCGTCGTTCGCGAAACCCAGACCGCGCTCGGGGTATCTCGAGCCGGATAGGTGACCAACCGTTTGCGTCCCCCGCCTCCTGGGCTCCGGGGCGGACAATGCCGGTTGTGGGCGGTTTGCCGATGTAGCGCCGTGTCCCCTCTCAACTGTCGTAGAAATGTCGTACTGCTTGCGGGCAGAAGTCGTGCTACCACCGTTGTGATGGGTATCTGCCGTGCTTCAAGCTGAATATCGTGTCGATGCCGATGCCGAAGCCGAAGCCGAAGCCGAAGCCGAAGCCGAAGCCGAAGCCGAAGCCGAGAGTGGACCAGATGAGAGTTGACGCCGAACAAGTCGCGAACCTGCGGACGGCTCGAGGCTGGACTCAAGCGGATCTCGCTGAGGCCTCGGGGCTCAACCTCCGCACGGTTCAGAGGATCGAGGGGACTGCCGTCGCCTCGCTGCGATCGAAACGAGCGCTGGCCTCTGCCCTCGACGTCGACATGGAGGACCTCGACAAAAAGGAGCTCAGCATGTCACCGTGCCCCCATTGCAGATCCGACCAGGTATTCGAATCCGAGCGTCTCATCGACACGACAACGATCGGCGGGGAGCTGCTGCCCAAACTGGCACCCCGAGCGTTCTCCTCGGCCAAGATGCGTGCAGTCGTTTGTGGCGATTGCGGCCTCCTGAGGTACTTCGTTGACGACGACGCCCGACAGAGACTGACCTCATCGGACAATTGGAGACACGTCTGACCCTGGTCGTCCCGCTGCCCGCTAGCTCAGAACGGCACATATGCGTCGGACAGACCCACGGCCCCGAATGACCCACGAAGCCCAAGAAGGTCGCGGACCGCGCGCTGTGGCCATAGGCGGGACGGTTGAACGGTGAGTGTGGGTGGGGTGGGAGTGGCTGACCCTCGGGTCTGTCGGATCGTGATGCGGTTCAACTTGCCCAGCAGGGAGGGGCTCGGTTCTCGATCAGGGCGCCCCAGAAGGACTCCTGCGACCAGCAGCACGACCACAAGTGTCGTGACCGGAACGAATATCACTGACCGGTCGGTCACCGCAGCCGACACACCGGCCAGGGCAGTGAACGCCACCACCATCGCCCAGAACACGAACCGTTCACGACCGCTCAGATCGGAGGCTCGTGCGTCGGCCACAGCCTGCTGGCCGTACCAAACGTTCAACAGTCCCGAACTAGCCACCACCAACAACGCAGCAATGAACGCTGCACTCCCACCGAAGTGCCCGACGTACTGGAGGACCCGGGCACCGGTCATATCCCCTCTGACAGGTGCGGTGAACAGAACTTCGTTGATACCTAGCCAGTTGGCACCGAACCGGCCGGCATGCGTGAAACCGTCGATCAACACATGGCTGTCTGAACCCAGCAAAGCGCTGAACAACGTGCCAACAGCCCCAGGACGGCGGGATCCGAGCACACAATAAGAGCGCAGCTGAAGCCGGTCGGCGTCACGACGGGTTGTCCGCGTTTCAGACGACTTCTACCACGACCTCGGCGCCCTACTCGGTCCCGAACGTGGACCCAGCTCGTTTCGTGCGATCACGCTGCCACGAGCCTCCGGCCGAGCTCAACGACCGTTTCACCTCCGAGCGCAGACGCAACCGCGCCACCGGCGGTCAGGTCTAGGAATCCGAGCAACGATTCTGACGGCGTTGTCTTCTGGTCCCGGTACACCGATCGGATTAAGGCGTCGTCGTCGCGACGACCGAGCCGTCGGGCGCGGCCGCTACGGAGCCGGACGGTGCTGAGCAGGTAGTCCTCGACGATGAAGCGACGGTCGGCTCCGACCAGTTCGAGGACGAGCGCGATGATCAGCCCTGTGCGATCGGTACCCCGTCCACAGTGCACCAGAACCCCGCCAGGTTCGGCGTCGACAATTGCCTCCACCGCCTCGGCACAACGTTGAGGCCACCGGGAGACGAACCGCTCGAAGTACAGAGGTGTCGCCAGCCACTGCCGTCTTGCCCAAGAGTCGAACTCGGGGTCGCCAGCGAGGTCCTGCTCCAAGGGCACCGACCGAGTCTCGATTCCGTCGGGCGGAAACTGTGGCTCCAAAACTGCCTGATCGCGATTGCGTAGATCGACAAGCGTCCGCACCCCATGGCTCATCACCACGTCCCAGCCGGACCGATCGACGTGTTGCAGTGAGTCAGATCTGATCAGCGTCCGTTCGGCCAAACGGCCTGCGATGGTCGGAATCCCGCCAAGGTCTCGAGCATTCCATGTGCCTGGCCACTCAAGAGAGCAGCCCGCTGCCCACTCGTCGGGCTCCAACGATGCAGGCGGGCGTTCCATCTTCGTAGTCTACGAACCCGTTGGTGCCCGAAATAGGGTCATGGTGTCTGACCAGGTCGCTCGAACTCATCGTCCTACGCCACCAGCTCACCATGCTGCTCGGCCAGGTCGACCGGGCCGCGATCAACGACGAAGGCCGGACCTTGCTCGGCGCTATCGCAGCTACCCCCTCCGACTTCGCCACGGCTGGATCGTCACACCAGAAACAGTGCTGCGCTGGCACCACCAACGGATCACCAGACACTGGACACTGCCGCCGACACCGCGCACTGGTCGACCACCGATCGACGCGCAGCTGCGTCAGCTCATCGCGCGACTCGCCAAAGAGAACCCGACGTACGGACACCGGCGCGCCCAGGGCGAACTCGGCCCGTGAGCCGGGCAGATTCCCATGTCGCGCTAGCGCAGGCCGGGTGGTCCCTGGTCCCGACATGAATCGAAACCAGACTGCCAACCGCCCACACAGCGCATCACAATCTCCGAATCCCCTGTCGCGCCAGCAACGCGTCCGACGTCCCTGGTTGCGAGTGTGAACACAGAACTCACCGCTACCCACCTAAGACGCGTTGGATTTGGTTGGATGAACCGTTGGATCCCTGACGCGAAACACCCCAGACCAGAACCGCAAACGGCCTGAATCTGGGGATCTAGGTGGCTCCGGGGGTGGGGCTCGAACCCACGACAAACGGATTAACAGACACTTGACAACCGTCCAAAAACTACGCCCCAGTCCAGCAACCAGGCGTTATGTCCGGGGCAACGTCCAGCCAGAACTTGTGAATCCGGCAGAGTCCGTTCAGTTCGTTGGATGAGCCGTTGGATGAGAGAGGTCATGGACCCCAGCACAGAGCATGAGAGCTCCTTTGAGCGGATGGCAAGATCTGGACCAGAAATCGGCAAGACCGGTTCCGCGTTATCGACCGCGCACATACCTTTGGGTCCATGTCGGGTGAGTATCTGCTGATCGTCGAGGATGACGAGCGCATCGGATCGACACTTCTCCGGGCGTTGTCGAGCTCGGGTTACGACGCGACCTGGGTCCGTTGCGGAGTTGACGCCCTCGACGCAGTGTCAGACCGCAAGCCCGATCTGGTGTTACTCGATGTGGGGCTGCCGGACATCGACGGTCTCGACGTGTGTCGTCGAATCCACGGGATCGACCCGCTGGTCGATGTCATCATGGTGACCGCCCGCGACGAAGAGCTCGACATCGTGGTCGGGCTCGACGCCGGCGCCGTCGACTACGTCACCAAGCCGTTCCGTCTGGCCGAGTTGACGGCGCGGATCCGAGCCCAACTACGCCGCACCGAAGCACGCCCCGTCCCTGGCAGTGTCGGGGACCTGACCCTCGATACCGAATCGCGCCGCGTGTTCTTGCGTGGCCTCGAGATCGAGCTGAGAGCGAAGGAGTTTGACCTTCTCGCCCGGCTGATCGCCGACGCCGGTACCGCTGTGACGCGAGAGACGCTCATGAGTGATGTTTGGGACGAGCAGTGGTTCGGGTCGACGAAGACCCTCGATTTCCACATCGCCTCGTTGCGCCGCAAGATCGACGATCCTGACGAGCCCAGTCGAGTTACGACGCTGCGTGGCGTCGGTTACCGCTTCGAGGTCTGATGCGTCGCCGACTCCTCTTTGCCATGGTCTCGGTGTCCGCGTTCGCAGTCATCGGGTTCGGGTTACCCCTGGGCTTCGTCATCGAACGATTCATCGAGGAGGACGCCACGGTGAGCCTCGAGCGAGCTGCGGTCCTCGCGTCGCGGGATGTGTCGCTCGACTTCGCGACGAGCGACGATCCGGTCGAACTACCCGTCGACGACCAGGGCACCGAGTTCGGCTTGTACGACACCGCCGGCGTTCTGGTGGCCGGTGTCGGGCCGGCCTTGGCGGACGATGCCGTCAGAGGCGCGCTCACCAATGCCGTGGTCGACGCCGAGGTCGACGGGCGACTTGTCGCCGCTGTTCCCGTCGCAGCGGACGAGCACGTTGTGGGAGTGATCCGGGCGGCTCGTCCGGCCAGCCTCAGCGATGACCGAACTTTGAAGATGCTGCTGCTGATCTTCGGCCTTGGAGTCGGCGTCGTAGCGGTTAGCGCTTCGATCGGGTGGGTCCTCGCCGGCAGATTGAGCCGACCGGTCGGGCGCTTGCGCGACGCAGCACGCGATCTGGGTCAGGGCGACTTTGCGATCTCGGTGCCCAGCAGCGCTATACCAGAGCTGGATGAAGCCGCCGCCGCGTTGAACGCGACCGCTGGTTACCTGGGCAGCCTGGTAGAACGCGAGCGTGCGTTCAGTTCCGACGCGTCGCACCAGCTACGGACCCCGCTCGCCGGCATGCGCGCAGCGATCGAGACCGAGCTCGCATTTCCTCGCGACAGCCGCAACGACGTCCTCGACGAACTCCTCGCCGACATCGACCGCATGGAGACCACCGTGGTCGAACTGTTGACGATCGCACGCAGCACCGAAGCTGTTGCACCCGTCGATGTGTCGGTGGTGCTGGGTGACCTCGAATCCGCCTGGTCTAAACGGACAAGGCGGCTCGGGCGCGGTCTGGCCGTTGGGCATGCGCGGTTTGTTCCGACACCGCTGGCGAACGCGGCCATGCTGCGCCACGCCCTCGATGTGCTGGTGGATAACGCCCTCGTCCACGGATCCGGGACGGTGGCGGTAGACGCGATAGCCGTAAACGAGTCCATCCGAATCACAGTTCGAGACGATGGACATGGTTTCGATGCGTCGGTCGACCTCGAGACGGCGGGTTCGACCCACGGTCTCGGGCTTCCGCTGGCCCGGCGCCTAGTCGAGGCCATGGGTGGGCGCCTTGTCCTGCCGACCGATACAGCCGGAAGTGCGGTCGAGATCGTCCTGCGTCGGGCCGACACGACGTCGTCGCGCTAGATCTCGGCGATATCTGGCATAACCCAACCGTCATCTGGGGATCTGCTCACCGGCCGCTCCTTACCTTCATCCCGTGAGCCCTCGCGGGCTCGGGATGAAAGGAAGACAACATGGCAGAGCCCGCAATCGAAATCGAGGACCTGAGCCACACCTACGAGAACGAACCGGTGCTGCGCAACGTCGACCTGCGGGTCGAGCGGGGCGAGGTGTTCGGCTTCTTGGGCCACAACGGTGCCGGGAAGACCACGACGGTGAACATCCTCACCACCCTCATCACGCCGACGTCGGGCTCGGCGAAGGTGTGCGGTTTCGACGTCGCGACACAGCGCCGCGAGGTCACCGAACGCATCGGATACCTCCCTTCCGAGGTAAGGCTCTACGGCCACCTCACGGCAACAGAGAACCTCGAGTTCTTCGCACGCCTGTCGGGCGTCGAAGATCCGAAGCAGGCGGCAGCCGAGGCTCTCGAGTATCTCGGGTGCCCCGAGCTCGGCCCGCTGCGCTTGTCGACCTTCTCGACCGGCATGCGCCAGCGCATCGGCATCGCTCAAGCGATCGCCCACCGCCCCGAAGTGCTCTTCCTCGACGAGCCGACCTCGGGCCTCGACCCCGCAGGTGTGCGCCAGCTCCGCGAGACGATCCAGCGTCTGAACGCCGATCTGGACATGACCGTGTTCATGAACACCCACCTCCTCTCCGAGGTAGCGAAGGTCTGCACCACTATCGGAGTGCTTAACCACGGCGAGCTGATCTACAAGGACTCGATCGCCGAAACGATCCGACGGTTCCCCGACGAGGCCTCGCTCGAAGACATCTACGTCTGCTTCGAGAACACCGTCGGAGAGCCGGCATGATCGCCACAATCGCGACACATCAGGTGCGCTCACTCACGAGGCAGGGCACCTTCGTGGCGATGCTCGGGGTGCTGGGCGCCATGACTGCGTTGGCCGGCGTGCTCGGCTGGTCGAGCCACCACACCATCGTCTCAGTGTACGAACAGGCGAAGGTCCTGCTCGACTCCCAGGGACAACCTCCACCTCCGAACCCGTTCGGTCTGAAACCGCCGCTGTCGCTGCTGTCGAACATGGTCGTGTACATCCCGCTCATCGGTGCGCTGTTGGCCCTCGTAGTGGGCCACCTCGCCTTCGCGGACGATCAGTCCGGCGGCGTGGGCCGGCTGGTCTTTTCACGACCCGTCGCGCGGCACAGCTACCTGGCTGGCAAGATCGCCGCGATCGCCGGCGTGCTCGCCGCGATCATGACTGCCGGCCTTCTGATCACCGCCGTGTCGCTCCTGATCGTGAACCACGCAATCGCGGGCAGCGACCTCGTCCGACTGGCCGGGTTCTTCGCCCTGTCATGGCTGTACCTGCTGGTGTTCGCACTTGTCGGCATGGTCGCTGTGGCGCTCAACAGGCGCAGGTCTCTCGGACTGTTGTCGGCCATGGGTGCCTGGCTGGTCATCACGTTCGTGCTGCCCCAGTTCACCTCGGGCTTGCGGCCGACCTCGTCACTGAACCCGATCACCGAGCCGGTCGGTACCTCCCAGGCGTTCTTCCGGGCAACTGCACACGTCCGGCCCTTCTCGATCGCCGGACAATACAAAGACGCCGCAACCCACATCCTCGACACCGCAACCGCAGCCGCAGCCGAGACCTCCTGGCAGACGGTTCTTCACATCGCCCCGATCGCCGGTGCTGTGGTCCTGCTCACCGTCGCCCTGATCGCACTCGCCGGCCGTCACGACTACTCCAGGAGCGCCACCAATGAATAGCTCACCTTCCCGGTCACGAGTCATTGCCGTGGCCGCCCACGAGTATCGAGCCGCAGCCCGCAACAAGCTGCTGGTCACCCTCTCGGCAATCATGGTCGCCGTCACCATCGCGTCGGTGTACATCGGATCGGCCGACTACGCGAGCCAACTCGCCGACTACAACGCCTACCGCGACGCGGCAATCACCAGCGGCCTCGGACGCATCGCCCCTTCACCCCTCGCCCCACTCGCCCTGTTGCGAGGAGCGATGGAGTACCTCGAGATCATCGGAGCTGTCATCGCCATCGCGCTCGGGTACCTGTCGGTGTCGAGAGAGCGAACAGCGCGAACACTCGGTCTTGTTCGATCGCGGCCCATAACCGGAAGCGAACACGCACTCGGGAGCCTGCTCGGAGCGCTGGGCGTGTTCGCCACGCTCGTCGCCGCTACCGCCCTCACAGCCATCGTGTGTGTGGGCGCCATCGGCAACGACTGGATCAGCCCCGGCGAGTGGGTACAAGTACTGCTCACCTACCTGGCGGCACTGCTTTATATGACCACCTTCTACGGACTGGGTGCAATCACCACCGCCAGATCGAAGGTCGCGGCGAACGGCCTCATGATCGCCCTCGGCGTTTGGCTCGTCGTCGTGCTCGTCCTTCCCCAGATAGGCGACACCCTCGACGCCGACAACCAGGTACCCGGCGGCCTGTTCTCGGCCCTGGGCCTCGGACATGACGGCGAGGTGTCGATCCTCGCTCACTTCACCGGCTACGAACGAACCCGCACCTTCATCGAGAACCTCTCGCTCTCCAAACACTTCGAGCGCTTCGCGTTCGCCATGACCGATGTCAAGGATCGCTACCGCCCATACGGCCTCGGCCAACTGCTGCGCACCGTCTGGGCCGACATCGTCTGGCTCATTGCGGCCGCAGCCGTCATCGTCACCGGCGTGCGCCGGACTTTCACAAACCAACCCACAACCACCAAAGGAACAAGCCAGTGACCACCAACGAACACACCTCACGGCGAACCATTCGTCGACGCTTCGGCACCGGCCTGTTGGCAACCACCGCCTTGACCGCCAGCGCAGGCCTTTTCGCCGCATGCGGCGGCTCGACGACAACCACAGCCGCAACCACGGCCACGACCGCCAGCGCCTCGGCCCCGACTCAGTCGAACGCCGCAGCGACAGGTCAGGTACTGCCCGTCGATTCGAACCCCATCACCAACACGGCCACCGCGCTGTCGCTGACGATCGACGAGGTTCTCGTCGAGAACAACGTCGACGCAGACGGCAAGGACGCCCCCGACCACCTCGAAATCACCCTCACGAACACATCCGCGGCCGACCTGACGGGATTCGAGGTCTTCTACACCTATGACGACATCACCGACGGGATCAGCGAGAGCTACTACCTGAAGCTGCCAGCCGACTTCACCATCGCCGCCGGGCAGACCAGGGTCGTCCACTTCGACGACACAGGCGCCACCGACCACTTCCCGACCAACGGCTACAGCCTTTACTACACCGACACGAACGGCCTCGACGTGACGGTCGAGGTCAGCGCAACCGGAGCCGCTCCCCAGACCGCAACGGTGCAAAAGGACGCCGGCGGCGCCGAGACGGCCGACTGACACACGCCGTGACCATCGGAGCAGTTGCGGCTGGATCGCGGATCGCTACCCAACGCAACCACAATGTTGGCTGCCTCGGAACTGTCCGGCGTGGCCGGCTGGATGCTCTCGTTGATCGATGCGCTGGGCCCCATCGGTGTCGGACTGGTGATCCTGGCCGAGAATGTCTTCCCACCGATCCCGAGCGAAGCCGTGTTGCCCGCGGCCGGCAATCTGGTTGGGATCGGCCAGGTCGGATTCGTTTCGACCCTCATCGCAGCGACGCTGGGAAGTGTCGCCGGCGCACTCGTCCTCTATGGGCTCGGATCGGCGGTCAGCCACTGGAGCAACCTCGCCGTGCTGACTGGGGCAGCCGGATTCGTGGGCTGGTTCATGGTCCGCCGGGTTGCCACAGATGGCCGGACGCGGCTGCAGTGAGAATCCGCCGACCCACCCACCTGGCCCTGGGGATTGCGCTGGCTCTTGTTGTCCTGGTCTCGACGACCGCTGTTGCTCGGCCCCACGTTCGCCAGTGGATCGGCTTCCGGTTCCGCGACCAGATCGGTGCTCCCACCTAGACCAGCCCGGTCAAGGCGTTCCCGACCGACGACCCGCGATGGCTGCCGCGATGGACGCCTCGAATCGACCGACGACTACGCCACCCTTCTACTACTGGGCGACAGCGTGAATCCCGGAGGCGATCCCGACAAGCTCGAGCGGAAGTGTTCGCTCCCTTCGCCGAAGTGCTCGACGGCGACATCCAACTGCTGGCCGTCATCGGAAGCCACTACATCCAGAACGGCAACGGCGACGCCCAAGCCGGAAGCGATCGGTGTTCCGGTCCGCTGGTATGTCGCCCGGTTCGGCGCTGTGCTCATCGTGGCACTCGACTCCACCCGCGCCGACCAGCGCGCCTGGCTCGAGAACACACTCGCCACCAACGACGCCCCATGGGCACTCGCCATCATGGCCACAACGACAACCAGTTCGACACTGTGGCAATCAACCCGTGACCAGATGTGGGTCAGAGATCAGTCAGCGCGGGCGTCGTGGATTTCGACGCTGAAGCGGGCGCCACCCATGCCGCTGGCGCCGACGGCCAGAACGCCGTCGTGATCGGCGATGATCTCCTGCGCGATCGCAAGACCCAGGCCACTGCCGCCGTCATCGCGCCCGCGAGCGGTGTCGGCGCGGGAGAAGCGCTCGAAAACCATGTCGCGCATCTCCGGTGGAACGCCGGGACCATCGTCATCAACAGCCAGCACCACCCGCCCGCAGGGCTCCGAGTGCAGCGATACCGCCACCCGGCTCGTCGCATGACGGAGGGCATTGTCCAACAGATTCTGCACCACCCGGGTCAGGTCGTCCTCGCTGCCCCTCACCTGCCCCGCGCTGACCGCGGAAAGGTCCAGTTCAACCCCAACACGTCCAGGCGTCCGCACGGCCTGGCGCATGACCACCTCGTCGAGATCGAGCAGTGCGTGCTGGAGGAAGTGCGGGTGTTGATCATGTCGAGCCAGCCACAACAGGTCATCGACGAGCCGCTGCATCCGCAACTCCTCGTCCAGAACATCGCCGGCAATAGTCGACCAGTCGGTCGACTCCGGATCGCGCAGGGCCGTCTCGAGCATGTGGCGGCTGATCGCCAACGGAGTGCGCAGCTCATGTGAAGCGTCGGAAACGAAACGTTGCTGGCGAACCGCTCCCGACTCGATTCGATCCAGCATGGCGTTCATGGTCACCGCTAACCGACCGATCTCGTCACCGGTAGCGGGCTGAGGCACTCGGCGGTGTAGATCGGTCGCCCCGATCTCGGAGACTTCAGATCGGATCGCCTCGACAGGACGCAGCGCTCGGCCAACCATCACCCAAGTCATCACCCCGGCCAACGCAACCAACAGCGGTATACCCACAGCCAGGATTCCTGCGGTCTTAGCGACCGTGTGATCCACGGCCTCGAGGGTGGACCCGACGACTACCTGTACACGTCCTTCGGCTGCGTCGACCTCTGTTGTGAGAACCCTGAATTTCGAGTCAGCGACCGGATTCGAACCCAATGTTCGAGCGCGCCCTGCCACGCCTGTGGTAAAGGGTTCCTCACCCTCGAGGTTCGCGCTCGATGCAACCACCGCGCCGTCGGCGATGATCTGAACGAACGAATCCTCCTCGTCGCCAATCGCAACGTCCCCAAACGAAGCCCCACCCTGCAACAGCGACCCGATATCAGTCGCCCGCAGCTCCAACGCAGTGTCGACGCTGCCGATCATCGAGCTGCGCAGGACGCTCACCAATCCCATGCCACTGGCAGCCAGCGCCACCGCGAACAACACCGTCGCCGCCATCGTCGTACGGGACCGGACGGTGAACCAACGGCTCACGAACCGTCCTCGACCAGCCGATACCCGGCTCCACGCGAAGTCTGCAACGACGCCCGCCCGAACGGTTGGTCGAGCTTCTTGCGCAGGTGCCGGACATACACCTCGATGATGTTCGGATCGCCCTCGAAGTCGTAGTCCCACACGTGATCCAGAATGTCCTGCTTGGACACCACCGACCCCGCGTTGCGGGCCAGATACTCCAACACGTTGAACTCCCTGGCCGTCAACTCCACCTCGACATCGCCGCGCCAACAACGCCGCTGATTCGGATCGACGGTCAGGTCGCCGACCTCGAAACGTGCCGGCCGTTCACCCGCCCCTCGACGCATCAGCGCCCGAAGTCTCGAAACCAACACCCGATGCGAGAACGGCTTTCGCAGGAAGTCATCAGCGCCAGTATCGAGCGCCTCGGCCTCATCGAGTTCACCATCCTTCGCAGTCAAGGTCAGGATCGGCGTCCAGTTCCCCTCATCACGCAACATGCCACACAGCTTGAAGCCATTAATGCCCGGCAACATGATGTCGAGCACGATCGCGTCGTAGTCCTGCTCCCGCGCCAGCCACAGACCATCATCGCCGTCGAGCGCCACATCCACAGCGAAGCCGTCCATCTCCAGACCCCGCTTGAGCGTCGCCGCAAGCTTCTTCTCGTCCTCGACAACCAGCACTCGCACCGCAACATCCTTCGGTCTTGCTTCCGAGCTTGACCAATCAATCCTGAAGGCTGCCTGAAACCGGGACACGGGCGGGGCTCGACCCAGTCGCGCCCCGCCCGGCCATCAGGAGAGGGATGGGATGCGAATCGCGTCAGTTCGAAGGCGCCACCTCAGGAGCCTCGTTGGCGTCATCAGCCTCAGGTATGCCGTTCCCGTTCTCGCCGACTTCCTCGCCCTCGAACTCGTGATCGATACCGTCAACCTCGGCGTCGTCAGCCTCATCGTCCTCGGCATCGTCACCCTCATCTGCCTCGGCATCGTCAGCCTCATCTGCCTCGTCGGCTTCGTTTGCTTCGGCGACGCCGTCGCCATTCTCGCCGACTTCTTCGCCCTCGAACTCGTGCTGAATACCGTCGTTCTCGACTGTCGAGCCTTGCATCTCGTCAGCTTCGGCAGCTGGTAGCGCCGGGTCCGAGCCCGATCCCGAACTCATCGCGCTTGCGATGCCGGTAGAACCAGCAAGCACCCCCAGCGCCGCCGCCGAGGTCACGATCGTCCTACGTACATTCATCGCTTCTTCCTTTCTGAAGGGTTCCAATCGCCACCCCACTCGGAGCGGCTACCAGCACCATGACAAACGCACCCTTCACCCCAGCTGAACTCGGCTGAACACCACCTGAAAACGGAGTACCGCCTGCCCGGCGCGGGGCCGCGAGAGTCACCAAGCCTCCGCCAAACGCCGTTGCGTGTCGCGCCAGCGCTCATCGGGCGGTCCCTGGTTCGGGCATGAATCAAAGGCCGACGGAGATGCATCCACGGCCCGGATCACAACCTCAACATGGGCTTGTCGCGCTCAAAGCCTCGCCGTGTCACTGGTAACGGCATGGACAGAAGGACTTCGCCCATCGGCCGACCCGCCGTTCGATCTTGTTGGGTGAACCGTTGGATCCCGGGCGCGAAACACCCCAGACCAGTATGAGCCCGCGGAGTGGTGGGGTTCGCGTGACGCGATCCCTGGTGGCCGTCAGGTGCCGGGCTGGAGCTCGGCGGTGACGGCGGGGTCAGTATCGCGCGTGGCGTAGAGCTTGGCCATCGAGGCTTCGGAGAAGTAGCGGCGGGCGATGGCCCATTCGTCGTGTTGGTCGGACAGCACGGCGCCGACGAGACGGATCACGGCCGGGTCGTTGGGGAAGATCCCCACGACGTTGGTGCGCCGTCGGATCTCTTTGTTGAGCCGCTCGAGTGGGTTGTTCGACCAGATCTGTCGCCAGTGCTCGCGTGGGAACGCGGTGAACGCCAACACGTCGGTCTTGGCGGTGTCCATCAGCGCAGCGGCCTTGGGAACCGCTCCGCGAGTGTTTCGGCGACTTCGTCCCAGCGGGCGGCCACGTCGTCGGGGGTGGTCAGCGCGAAGATCGACCGGAACGCGGCGGCGACCATCTCCTGGTGCGCTTTGGGCACCGGTGCCAACAGGTTGCGGACGTAGTGAACGCGGCACCGCTGCCAGCTCGAGCCCTGCAACGTCTTGCGGATCGCGGCCCGCAGGCCCTCGTGGGCGTCGGAGATGACGAGGCGCACACCGGACAGCCCGCGGGCCTTGAGCGAGCGCAGGAACGCCGTCCAGAACGTCTCGGCCTCGGAGTCGCCGACATCGACGCCGAGCACCTCACGGCCACCCTCGGCGGTGACACCGGTCGCCACCACGACCGCTCGGGACACGACCTGGCCCAAGGAGTCGTCGCGGACGTGGACGTAGATCGCGTCGAGGTAGACGTATGGGAACTCGGTGTGGCCGAGCGTGCGGTTCCGGAACGCGCCGGCGCGTTCGTCCAGCCCGGCACAGATCCGTGACACCTCGGACTTCTTGATCCCGCTGGAGGCACCCATCGACTCGACCAGGGCGTCGACCGATCGGGTCGACACACCGGACACGTAGGCCTCCATCACGACCGCGTGGAGAGCCTGGTCGATCCGGCGTCGCGGTTCGAGAATCGACGGGAAGAAGCTGCCCTTGCGCAGCTTCGGGATCGCCAACTCGAGGTCGCCGGCCTTCGTGGTCAACGTGCGTGGGCGGTGGCCGTTGCGTTCGGTCACGCGCTCATCGGAACGCTCGTAACGGCCGGCGCCGATCGCCTGGGTGGCTTGGACTTCGATCAGTTCTTGGGCGACCCACTGGGCCAGCTCGCGGACCAGGTCCACGCCGCGATCACGGTCAGCGAGCGCGTCAAGAAGTTCGGACAGGGCAGACTCATCGAGAGCCATCGGTGTGTTCTCCTCGGTAGTTCTTGCAGGAACACACCAAGGATCACGCCGATGGCTCACCGGCTGGCGGACCTACGAAACCCCACCACCCAACGGGGCTCTATCCCAGACCAGAACCACAAACGGCCTGAATCTGGGGATCTACGTGGCTCCGGGGGTGGGGCTCGAACCCACGACAAACGGATTAACAGACACTTGACAACGGTCCGAAAACTACGCCCGAGTCCAGGTAGTGCGGTTGTGTCCGGGCGAACGTCCGGCAGGTGCCGGTCAGTCCAGCCGAGTCCGCTCATTTGGTTGGATGAACCGTTGGATGAAGGCGGCGGCCCCGTGATGGTGTCTCACCGCTCGGGTAACCTCGCACCATGGAGCAATCGACGACCGAAACTGACAAGCCTCAGACGGGCCCAAGGTTCTACCGACCTGACGATCAGCTCCCGCCCGGCGCGTCCGAGGCGCTAAGACGGAGAACCCCAGAAGAGCTCCACGAAGCGGCAGACCGGGCGACGCGACGTCGGTGAGGCCGATCCGGCTGGGCGACCCGGCAGTCGACGACATCGAAGCACAGGTTCCGCCCGATCTTCTCGACGGCTTCCGCCGCCATGACCTCAGACCGGTACTCGAGGCGCTATCTGACGTAGCCGTCTGGGATCAGGTGGGTGTCGATCACGGTCCAGGGAAACGCTTCACGATCGAAGGGCGCACCGTCGCCGGGTTCCACCTGTTCGTCACCGAGGACCCGGTTGATCCACGGCCAGGCGCTCTCGTCGTCTACGGCATCGACATCTGGCTCGACGACTTCCCCGATTGATCCCGCGCGGCAAATCGGACACCTCAGACCGCCCGGCCTGAGACCTCCAAGAATCTCGAGATCCTGGTGCTGCGCCACCAACTCACCGCGCCACGCCGCCAGGTCGGCCGACCCTCGCTGAACGATGACGACCGGAGCCTGCTCGGTGCGATCGCCGCAGCGCCGCCCAAGGCATCGGCGACCCGCCGACTCCGGCTGCTCTGTATGCCAAGGGCCTCATTTGGTCGTTGGTCATAGGGGCCCCGGCCCTGCTGATCGTTCTCGTGGTCCTGTCGCTGATGGACTAGAACTTCCGGTCCGGGGTTCGAGGTGGCAGATGGGCTCTGTGGTTGGTGGTCATGCTGCCTGGTTGGTTCGGTGGTTGTCGAGGATGTCGATGGGGCGTCGGCCGGCCATGTAGTGGCTGTGGTTGCGGCGGCGGGTGTTGTAGCGGGTGAGCCAGGTGTCGGCTTCGGCTTGGAGCTGGCGCAGTGAGGTGAATCGGCGGCGGTGGAAGGCGGGGCGCCAGCATTCTTGGAGCATGGTGCCTTGGAAGCGTTCCACGACGGCGTTGTGGTTGGGTGAGCGTGGTGGGATCCGGACATGGCCGATCCCTACTTCGGCGAGGTGGTCCTGGAAGGCTCGGGCCACGTATTCGGGCCCGTTATCGCTCAGTACGTTCCGTAGCGGGATGCCCAATCGGCGCATGACCTTGCGGAGGTGGTCGATGAAGGCGATGGTGTGGGCTGCGGTGACCGGTCCGATGATCAATTTCACGATGGCCCACCGGGTGCAGGTGTCCACAGCGGTGAGTTGGTAGACCTTGCCGACGCCTTTGAGGTTCCCGATGTAGAAGCTGTCCACAGCAACCAGATCGCCTGGTTGGGCGGCCCAGTGGCAGAACCCGAACGGCTCAGCGGCCTGCTCGGTGACGGGTTCGGTGATCAGCCCAGCCAACGTGGCGACCGCTGCGGCTCGGGCAACACGTTGGTGGCGTTGGCCGAGTCCGTGGGCCACCAGGATCCGCTGGACGGTGGACTTGGAGATCTCATAGCCCAGCTCGTCGAGGCGGTCTGCGAGCTGGCGGCACCCGATGGTGGGCTCGACCACCACGACCGCCAACAAGTCCGCGACCACATGGGTCGGTGTCTCATTCGGTTGTTGGGGACGGCGGCGCTGTTTGGGCATCAACGCCTCGAGCCCGTACGCGTCGGCGATCCTCTTCCACTGGTAGTAGCGGGTCCGGGAGATCCCCATCGTCCGGCACGCCTCAGAGACGTTGCCGAACTCGTCGGCGAGTTCCAACAAACGCACGCGGCGAGCGAAGATGATGTCGGTCGGGGTGGCCATGGTGATGTGACTCCTGTGTTCTCTGGAAGGAACCACAGAGTCCATCACCAGACCCCTCGACTGAGGGACCTGCAACCTCAACCCCCGGACAGCAAGGACTAGAAGGCGTGGGTGACTGAAACGGCATCACGCCGGCGATCGACCTATCTCCCTTGCGCTAACGCAAGGACCAAGGCCTGATCGCCGCCAGCAACTTGCGGCGCTTTCCACCGCGTCTGCACTGGCAACCGATCTTCTTCCCCGGGCTCAACGAGGCATACGCCACCCACATCGCCCGCGACTGGAGAACACCCGGCTTTCGGAAGGGCGAGATTCGTGCCGCAGCTGCCACCCCAGCCGCTTGACCCGCTCGCGAACAAGACCGAACATTGCGTTGATGGCGGCCGAATCTCCGACTCACCCAGCTGACGACGCGACCGTGCCGGCCAAGAGCCCATGGGAGAAGCCGCCATCTTGGGTATTTCATCTCGCGCTTGCGGTCCCCCTCGTCTACGTCCTCTGGAGATACACCCTCCCAGGGGCCGTCTTCGGCGGTGAGTTATTCTGGATCGGTCTCATGCTGCCAATGGGCGTCGGGTGGCTGGGGTGGCTCATCATCTGGAGCGCGAACACCCCACGTCAACAGGCATGGCGCTGGGGAATCGCTCCCGCCATGGTCATCGCCTCAGCGACGCTCGCTGTATCCGACGTGCCCCTGCGAGTCCGATTCGAACTCAACCGCTCGGATTTCGATGAGATCGTGGAAGGCCTCGAGCCAGCGGCACCACTAGAACTCCCGGACCGAGTTGGGACCTACGAAATCACAGGTGGTTTCCGATCCGGAGCGAACGTCATCCTGTACGAACGCAACGGTGGCACGCTTCTAAACGATGGCGGCTTTGCCTATCTCCCACATGGACCCGACGACAGCCTCGAGAACGATGATTTCGAGTCGCCGAAATTCTGGAGTCTCGGCGGTGGATGGTACGCCTGGGAGGCGGGCTGGTGAGCCAAACACAGACAGGGTGCGTGCCCACAACAACGGTTGCGAGCAGTGTTCCGATCGAGACGGCCATCGAGGCCGGGACCGCCGCGGCTGGCGGCGTCGGGCCGTCCACCGAGGGGCAACCCGAGCTGAAGCCCACGAGTGGATTCCCATGTCGCGGCGGCACGGGCCGGATGGTCCCTGGTCCGGGCATGAATCGAATCCAGACCGAATCGTACTCCCGGCCCGCACGCGCAGCACGACCTCCGCATCCTCTGTCGCGTCAGCGACGCGTCCGATGTCCCCGGTAGCGGCATGGAAAGGAGAACCCTGCCCACCCATCAGTCCGACGTTGGATTTGGTTGGATACTCCGTTGGATTCCCGGCCCTAGGATTCAAGAAACGAGGATCAGAAACTGCCCCTGAACTGCGGTTTTAGGTGGCTCCGGGGGTGGGGCTCGAACCCACGACAAACGGATTAACAGTCCGCTGCTCTGCCAACTGAGCTACCCCGGAATGACGAAGGATGAATATAGCAGCCGTTGAGACGATCAGCTCTCCAGATACTCCTTGAGCGGAGCAGATCTCTGGGGGTGTCGCAGCTTGGCCAGGGTCTTGGCTTCGATCTGGCGCACGCGCTCGCGGGTGACACCAAACTTCTTGCCCACCTCTTCGAGCGTGAGGGGTTTTTGACCGTCGAGACCGAAGCGATCTGCGACGATCTCGGCCTCGCGTTCGTTCAGCTGGCTCAGCACGTGACGCACCTCGCTTTGCAGAAGGTGGCGGGTGGCGATGTCGGCCGGCAGCGGCGTGCGGTCGTCGCGGATGAAGTCGCCCAGGCTGGTGTCTTCCTCGTCGCCGCGGGGGCTGTCGAGTGACAGCGGGTCTTGAGCCAGCTGAAGCAGGTCGCGGACCTTGTCGATCTCCATCTCGACCGCCTCGGCAACCTCCTCGACGGTTGGCTCGCGCCCCAGGCCCTGCACCAGCTCTCGCTGGGTGCGCGTGACTCTGTTGAGCAGATCGACCATGTGAGCGGGAATTCGGATGGTGCGCGACTGGTCGGCGATGGCGCGGGTGATCGACTGGCGGATCCACCACGTCGCATAGGTCGAGAACTTGAACCCCTTGTGCCTGTCGAACTTCTCGACCGCTCGCATGAGCCCCAGATTGCCCTCCTGAACCAGGTCCAGCAGGGCCATACCCCGGCCGCTGTAGCGCTTGGCGATCGAAACCACCAGGCGCAGGTTCGCCCTGCACATGGTGTCGAACGCCTCGTCGCCTGCGGCCTTGTCAGCGCGCAGGCGGGCGATCTCGGCCTCGTCGATGAGCGGGCACGACTCGGGCGCGTCGATTTCGGCCAGGATGCGAGACGCGATGGTGCCCTTCTCGATCAGCTCGGAGAGCTCGAACTCTTCCTCACGGCTCAGCAGAGGCACCTGGCCGATCTCGGCTAGATACTGCTTGACCGGGTCGCGAGAACCCGAGCCGCCGAGCGCGGCGCGACGGGCTCGCCGTCTGTCGATCAGATCGCCCATCTCACCCCCCTCGGCTCTCGCTGTAGGACACCAGCCAAGCTAGCAAGGCATCGATGGCTGCAATCCGCGAATCGGATCGTTGTAGTTCTTCGGTGCGTTCGCTGATCCATTGGAGCAATGGTTGGTGTTGCCTCAATGATTCCTTGTCGACACGAGCCTCGGCGGCGATATCTCGACGGGCGCGAAGCGCAGCATCGCGCACAACCCAGCCGAGGTCTTCGATGGGGTCGGACTCGCCCTCGAAGGTCTCCACGGTCAGGCGCCGCAGCAGGTCGCCGATGGCAGGAGCCTCGTCGGGCAGGCGCCCTTCCCACCCCGGCTCGCTGAGAACCTCAAAGGCCCTGCGAGCCGTCGGAGACGTGAACAGCACCGGGTGCACCCGCCCGGCCACGTCGACGGGCCGGTGGATCATCAACCTCAGCAGCTCACGCTCTTTGGGCTCGACCCGCTCGGGGCGCTGAGGGCGTTGTTGAGCAGCCGCTCCCCTGGCTCCCCTGGCCGGCGCCGTGCCAACCAGTGCCGGATCGTCGTCGTACGCGGGCGGAGCGTCGTCGTACCAGCCCGGCTGTTGCTCTTGCACAACCTGCGGCCGCGGTCTTGGGCGGCCCAGCATGGCTCGAAGGCGTTCGGGTTCTACCCGGGTGCGAGACGCGACCTCCATCAGGTACTGGTCGCGCAGCAACTCGTTGGGGTGCTCGGCAACCAGGGCCATCGCCTTTTCGGCGCCCCGCGCCCGCCCCTCGGGGGTGTCGAGCCGCTCGGCCGACAGCGCTCGATCGATTCGATAGGCCAGGAACGGCACCGCCTGCTCGACGGCGGCGGTCAGCTGTGCGGCTCCGTCGGGGCTCTGAGCGAGTTCGCCGGGGTCGGCTCCGTCGGGCAGAGCCGCAACGTGGACCTCGATCTCGTATCGACGCTCCCACTCGTAGAACTTGTCGGCCGCCGCCCGGCCCGCGCCGTCGGCGTCGAAGCTGAGGATGACCTTCGACGCGAACTTGCGCATCAGCTTGACGTGTTCTTCGGTGAGCGCCGTGCCACAGGTGGCAACCGCCCGCGGCAGCCCGGCGTTGAAGTATCCGATGACGTCGGTGTAGCCCTCGCAGACGATCAACTCGTTTCGCGCCACTGCGTCCTTCTTGGCCCAGTTGAGGGCGTACAACGTCTTGGACTTGTTGTAGAGCTCGGTCTCGGCGCTGTTCTTGTACTTGGGCGGTTGCCCCTCGGGCAGCTGGCGTCCGCCGAAGCCGACCGGCGACCCATTGGTGTCGAAGATTGGGAACATGACCCGATCGCGGAAGAAGTCTTGCAGACGCTGGCGCTTGTTGGTGAAACCGAGGCCGCTGGCCTCGAGATCGCGGCCCGACACCCGCAGGTGCTTGGCCAGCGCATCCCAGTCGTCTGGTGAATAGCCCAACTGGAAGCGCTCGACGACGTCCTTGTCGTAGCCGCGGCTGCGCAGGTAGGCCCTGGCCCGGCCGGCGTCTGGCGAGGCAAGCAGACGTTGGTGATAGAACTCGACCGCCCGGTCGACGATGTCTGTCAGATGCTTGCGCCGGCTGCGGCGGGCCGAGTCTGCCGAGGTCTCCTCATAGCGGAGACTGATGTTCTGCTTGGCCGCCAGCCACTCCATGGCCCCCGGGAAGTCGAGGCCTTCCATCTCTCGGACGAAGGTGATGACATCGCCGCTGGCCTGGCAGCCGAAGCAGTAATAGAAGCCACGGTCGGGGTTGACGCTGAAAGAGGGAGTCTTTTCGTTGTGGAACGGGCACAGGCCCTTCCAGGTGTGGCCGGCCTTCTTGAGCGCGACGAACTGGCTTATGACGCCGACGATGTCGGCACCCTCCCTGACCTTCTCGATGTCGTCGGGGTTGATCGCCATGGCAGCCGTGAACCTATCAGCCGCTACGAACTCCCGTTCGATCGAGCCGGGCTAGGAATCCCAGGGTTGCCAGAACTCGGTTGCGTGGCCTCCCTCGACCAGCAGCCACCCATCGGCGGGGCCGTCGCTGATGGCGTTGGCCACCACGGTCAGGGGAACGTATTGCTGCGAATCGGGGAGGTTCCAGTCGGTCAGGAAATAGAACGAAGGATTCTCGCCGAGGGGCACGAACCTGACCTTGGTCGACTCGTTCACATAGAGGCGATCGCCGCCGCCATAGTCGGGCCGCGAGAACGCCGCCTCGTCGGAGTAGACACACATCAAATCGATGCCCAGGGTCTGGTCTTCTAGCGACACGAGGCGCACATACCAGATGCCGTCGGGCAGCTCGTCTGAAGCGGGCGAGCAGCCGCTGCCGTCGGGCTCGGAGCCGCCGTTGTCGTAGAACGGCCCCGACGACCCCCAAGTGGCGGCGATGTAGCTGTCGACAGCACCAACCGGAACGGCGGCGGTGGTCGACGACGCCGGCGCCGCAGTGGCAGGAACCCCTGTGGTCGGAGCCGCACTCGCAGGAACCGCAGTGGTCGGGGCAGCAGTGGTCGAACTGGCGACGGCGCTGGTCGTCGACGTGGTCTCGGCCGCCGCAGTAGACGTCGATGAGATCGCCGTAGAAGACGACGTGCCACATGCCGACAGGGCAGCAGCAACGATCAGGGGTACAAACTCAAGGCGCCAGCGCATGAAACTCTGGTCGACCGCACGGGGGTGCGGCTTGAGAACCCGGCCAGCGGCGCGGACACCGGGGCTATGTCAAAAGCCCAGCTTGGCTGCGATGTGATCGAGCAACTCGGCGACCGGAACGCGGTCTTGTTCCATGGTGTCGCGGTCGCGGACCGTGACGGCGCCGTCTTCGAGGCTCTCGAAATCGACGGTGACACACAGGGGCGTGCCGATCTCGTCCTGGCGGCGATAACGGCGACCGATGGCCTGGGTTTCGTCGTACTCGGTCATGTAGTGAGGCTGCAGCATGCCCAGGATCTCGTGGGCGAGCGGCTGAAGGGTGTCCTTCTTCGACAGGGGCAGCACGGCGACCTTGTAGGGAGCGAGGCGCGGATGCAGACGCAGAACCGTGCGAGTGTCGTCGTTGACCTGCTCTTCGTCGTAGGCGGCCATCAGGAACGCCATCATCGACCGGGTGGCCCCCGCAGCGGGCTCGATCACGTGGGGGGTGTAGCGCTCGTTGGTGGCCTGGTCGAAGTACTCGAGCTTCTCGCCTGCGTGCTCGGAGTGCTGGGTGAGGTCATAGTCGCCGCGGTTTGCGATGCCCTCGAGCTCGCCCCAGCCCCACGGGAACAAGAACTCGACATCGGACGTGCCAGACGAATAGTGGCTCAGCTCGTCGTCGGCGTGCGGCCTCAGCTGCAGCATGTCGGCGGGGATGCCCAGGCCGACGTACCAGTTGAAGCGCTCGGCCAGCCAGTACTCGTACCACTGTTGCGACTCGTCAGGCGGCACGAAGAACTCGAGCTCCATCTGTTCGAACTCGCGGGTTCGGAACACGAAGTTGCCCGGGGTGATCTCGTTGCGGAACGACTTGCCGATCTGGGCGATGCCGAACGGCGGCCGCTTGCGGGTGGTGTTGATGATGTTCTTGAAGTTGATGAACATGCCCTGCGCGGTCTCGGGGCGCAGGTAGACCTCGGCGCCCTTGCCCTCGACGGGGCCGGCGTGGGTCTTGAACATCAGGTTGAAGGCCCGGGCCTCGGTGAAGGTCCCCGACTTGCCACACGACGGGCAGGTGTTGGGGTCGTCGAGGTTGTCCTGGCGATGACGGGTCTTGCAGTTGGTGCAGTCGACCAGGGGATCGGTGAAGTTGGCGAGGTGGCCCGACGCCTCCCACACCTGCGGAGGGCTGAGGATGGCCGCGTCCAGCCCCACCACGTCGTGGCGCAGCTGCACCATCGAACGCCACCAAGCGTCCTTGACGTTGCGAAGCATCAGCACGCCGAGAGGCCCATAGTCGTAGGTCGACCGGAAGCCGCCGTAGATCTCGGCGCTGGGGTAGACGAAGCCGCGCCGCTTGCAGAGATTGACGATCTTGTCGAATAGCTCGGGTTCTGGTGCTGCAACCATGGCCGACGAGCGTACAGGCCAAGGCCCGGTCGCCGACCCGATTTGGCTAGCCGGCGTCTGATGCCAGCGGTGCGCAATCGTCGCCGCAACCGGTGACGCTGGGCGGCGAATCGGGGCGGGCCCTGCGGTGCAGCACCGCCCATGTCGGGGTGATGTGCACCGTGGCCTCGTCGTCTTCTCCGACGATCACACCGGTGCCATCAGCGATGAGTGTGTAGCCGTCTGGGTCTGCTGGCGGCCACATCATCGACACCGGACGCCCCGCCGCGACGTGACGCCTGGTGGTGCGTCCGGCACCCGCCACCAGCGTGTCGCCTTCCCATCGGAAATCGGCCTCGCCGAGATGGGCGGGGCCGTCTTGTCCGACGGTGATGAGATAGCCGATGGACCGAGATGCCATCTCGTCGGCCAGCTTGTCGAGTTCGACCTTGATGCTCACGGTTCGAAACTAGCCGCGTCAGGCACGGTCCAACACGTGAGCCGACCGGAGGCGACGATCGACATGATGTTCGAACATGTGGGCCACCAGCGAATCGACCTCGTGGGTGACCGGACCTTCGACCACGTCGAGCACGTCCTTCAACCCGCCACCCAGTGCGGCGCGCATGACGGCCAGGGCCTCTGAAGAGACGGGCACTCCACGCCGGTGCTCGACACACACCACCGAGTTGCGGTCGATGTCGAAGGCCACCAGGTCCAGATCGGCGTCGGCAGCCCCGCCCACGACGCACTGGTCGAGAGCGGGCCCCATACCCTCGGCGGCCAGCAGCTTCAACAGGAACGCGGGCACCAGCAGGGGCGAATCGCGGTCGTCGAGCGTGCGCAAGGCCCCGGCCAACATGCGGTACAGGTGCGGGGCCGGCGAGCGCTCGTGCGACAGATGGTCGACCGCCTCCAGCAACACGATCGCCTTGGAAAGGCGATCGAGGTCTTCGCGGATGTTGCGGTACGCCTCGACCGATTCGGCCTGGGTGACGATGTCGAGATCGCGGCCCTCGTACATCTGAAGCGCCAGGTTGCCGGTCGGCTCGAGCCGGCCCCCGAAACGCGACTTGGTCTTGCGGACACCCTTGGCGACGGCGCGGATCTTGCCGCGCTCTTCGGTGATGATCGACACGATCCGGTCGGCTTCGCCCAGCTTGTAGGTCCGAAGCACGATGCCCCGGTCGCGGTACAGCGCCATGCCGCCCGACCCGGTCAGTCCTCGTTGACGCCGCCGAAGCGACGTTCGCGCCGCTGGAACTCGATGATTGCGTCGCGCAGGTTCTCGCGCCGAAAGTCGGGCCACAGGGTGTCGGTGAAGACCAGCTCGCTGTATGCGATCTCCCACAGCAAGAAGTTGGAGATGCGGAACTCGCCCGACGTGCGGATCATCAGATCTACGTCGGGCATCTCGGGGTCGTAGAAGTACTGGCGCAGCTTCTTTTCGCTGACATCGTCTGGCGACACCCCGTCGGCCATCATCGCCTTCATCGCGTCGATGATCTCGGCCCGACCGCCATAGTTGAACGCCATCGTCAGGGTCATGCGACGGTTGTTCTTGGTGAGCTCGATCGACTCGTCCTGGCGCTTGATGAGGCGTTTGGGAACCCGCCAGTTGCGCCGCCCGGCAAAGCGGATACGCACGCCCAGATCGTTCAGCTCTTCTGACCGTTCGATCAGCAGCTTCTGGTTGAAGTTCATGAGGAAACGAACCTCGTCGGCGCTGCGCTTCCAGTTCTCGGTCGAGAACGCGTACACCGTCAGCCACTCGACACCCAGGTCGAGTGCGCCATAGACGGTGTCCCAGAGGGCGTGCTCGCCCGCAGCGTGGCCGTCGGTTCGTTTGAGACCCTGACGGGTGGCCCACCGGCCGTTGCCATCCATGACGGCGGCAACGTGGCGGGGCACACGGTCTAGGTCGACACCGGAGAGATCCATCAGCTGCGACGCTACCGGATCGCGGCGCCGTCGACGGGATGGTCGCAACGCTTGGGCGTTCGGTCGCGCGGCTAGCGTGCCTACGGTGGAGATGACCGACGAGCTGACAACGGACGCTGCCGAAGCGCTCGAACTGGTCGTCTCCAACCTGGCCGCAGGCGAGGTTCGCGACGGCCAGCGCAACATGACCGTCGCCGTTTCCCGAGCCATCGAGTCGCAACGCCATCTGATCGCACAAGCAGGCACCGGCACCGGCAAATCGCTGGCGTACCTGGTACCGGCCATCCGCAGCGGCAAGAAGGTCGTGGTGGCCACCGCCACCAAGGCCCTACAAGACCAGCTTGCGGGCAAGGACCTGCCGTTCTTGTCCGAACACATGGACGAACCGCTGGTGTGGTCGGTTTTGAAGGGCCGTTCGAACTATCTGTGCAAGCAGCGCCTCGACGAGATGGAGCGCGACGGCGAGCAGCTAGAACTGGACGACGGACGCGCCGCCGGCGGCTCCGGGCTGCAGATAAGACGCATCGTCAAATGGTCGAACGAGACCACGACGGGCGACCGCGCCGAACTCGACTTCGAGCCCCTGCCCCGCGTCTGGAGCGCCGTGTCGGTGGGCCCTATGGAGTGCCCGGGCAAGTCGAAGTGCCCCCGGGGCGACGACTGCTTCAGCGAACGAGCCCGCGAAGCCGCCCACGCGTCGAGCGTCATCGTGGTGAACCTGCACCTCTACGGCCTGAACCTGGCAAGCGGCGGCTACATCCTGCCCGCTCACGATGTGGTCGTGATCGACGAGGCCCACCAGTTCGAGGACGTGTTGTCGTCGGCCGCCGGCCTCGACTTCGGCGCTGGTCGCTTTGCCTCGTTGGCCCGCAACTCGCGAGCCGTCGTGGGTGACGACCTGTCCAGGAAGCTCGCAGACCTGGGCGGCAAGCTGGCCGACCTTCTGGGCACCAGGGTCGGCGACCGGCTCCGCAGCATCGACGACGACCTGATGAACCAACTCAACGTGGCGTTCGAGACGGCCAACCAGGTGATTCAGGCCGCTCGGTCGAACAAGGACGACCAACACAAGGCGGCGCGCGAACGCATCCTGATTCAGGGAGGCCACTTCGTCGCCGACCTCGACATGATCCGCAACCTCCCCAAGACCCACGTGGCCTGGATCGAAGGGCCAGGCCACAACCCGAGCCTGCGCCTGGCCCCCATCGACGTCGCAGAGTTCCTCGACACCACCCTGTGGAACCCCGAGCCCCCAGAACGACAAGACGACCGCGAGCCTCCCAAACCGCCCACGGTGATACTGACGAGCGCCACCCTCGACAACGAGCTCGACACGCGGCTGGGGCTGGAGCCCGACAGCTTCGACCGCATCGATGTGGGCAGCCCTTTCGACTACGAGCACCAGAGCATGCTGTATTGCGCGATGGACCTGCCACGGCCGACGGCTCCGAACTGGCTCGACGCAATCTCCGACGAACTGGTGACCCTGATCGAGGCTGCCGGAGGCCGCACGCTGGCGCTGTTCACCAGCTGGAAGGCGATGGACCACGTCGCCGCCCGCCTTGCAGACGAGGTCGAGTATCGCGTGATGACACAACGCGACCTGCCCAAACCCGCGCTGGTGCGCGAGTTCATGGCAGACGAAACCTCGGTGTTGTGCGCCACCATGGGCTTTTGGCAAGGCGTCGACATCCCTGGCGCCGCTCTGCGCCTGGTGGCCATCGACCGGTTGCCGTTCCCCCGACCCGACGACCCGCTGTTGGAGGCGCGTCGCGAGAAGGCGGGCCCCGCGGCCTTTGGCACCATCGACCTGCCGCGCACCGCCACCATGCTGGCCCAGGGCGCCGGGCGCCTGATCCGCACGGCCAACGACCGCGGTGTTGTGGCGGTTCTCGACCAGCGGCTCGGCACCGCCCGCTATCGGTGGGACCTTGTCAAAGCACTGCCGCCCATGAAACGCACCCGCCATCGGTCGGATGTGGTCGAGTTCCTGCGCTCGTTGGATCAGCCCCGATGATCGGGGCGGTGACGGTTCGCACCGTCGCGATGGTGGCCGGGCCGCTGGTGGGCCTGGGCTATCTGGTGGGCACCATTCCGTGGCGGATCCTGTACAGACGGATGCAGCTGAAGCGCGACTTCACCCTCGATCGTGTGTTGAACGCCAGGCGGGCCCACGGTCGTGACGACGAGATACCCGCCGTGCTGGCCGAGGCGGCCACTCCCCTGCTGGCAGCGGTGGCCGTGCAGTGGTGGATACAAACCATCGCACCGGGGGGACGCGGGGTGTTCGAGAGCTCGTCGGCCATAGCTCTGCACTCGAACCAGGCGCTGGCGGTTTGGGACTCGACCGCGCTGTGGTTTGGTGCCGCAGCCGTGTTCGGTCACATAGCCCCGGTTTGGAACCGGTTTAGAGGGGGCACAGGCGTGCCGCCCGCCATGGGGTTGGCGGTGTGGTTCGCCCCCTGGGTGTTCGTCACCAGCGTCGGCGGCTATCTGCTGGCCCTGGCAATCGTGCGCCAACGGGGCCCTGCAATAGCCACGGGTCTGGTCGTCGGGCTCACCTGGTCGTGGGCCGGCTGGGTGTGGGAGCTCGACCCGGCATGGGGTGTGCTGCACGGCCCCGAGCTGACCCTGTGGTGCTCGGTGATGGTCGCGCTGCTCGCCCCTCGGGTGTTGAACGCACCCGAGTACTCGAGCCACTCGGCCTAGAAGTCGTCGTCGAACAGGCCCTGGCTGGGGTCCAGCAGGCGCCCGACCATGTCGGCACGCCGCTGCCAGTCTTTCTCGACCCGCACGGCCAGCTCGATGAATGCGCCCTCTGGCAGCTGTTCGCGAACGGCGATGCCGACCTCTTTCAGCACCTGGCCACCCTTGCCGATGACCATTCCCTTCTGACTGTCGCGCTCTACCAGGATCTCGCAGCGGATGTGGGGCCAATCCCACTCGACGACCCGCGTTGCGATCGAGTACGGAAGCTCGGCGCGGAAGCGGCGCATGAGCTGCTCGCGAACCAGTTCGGCGACATGGAAGGCCTCGGGCACGTCGGTGACCATGTCTTCGGGGAAGTACTGAGGGCCCTCTGGCATGCGTCCGACGAGATGTTCGACCAGTGCGTCAACACCTTCACCCGTGCGCCCCGACACCGGAAACCACTCGGATGCCGGCAAACCCGAGGTGGCCGTCAGCTGATCGACGACCTGCTGGCGCGACGCCCGGTCGACCTTGGTGATGACGACGATGAACCCATCGGGCAGCTTGTCGGCGACGTAACGGTCGCCCTTGCCGAACGGGGCCATACCGTCGACCACCAGCACCGATGCGTCGACATCGTCGAGGGCACCACCCGCGGTCTGGTTGAGGTGTTCGCCCAGAGCGCTGACCGGCTTGTGTATGCCGGGTGTGTCGACGAACACCAGCTGGGCGTCGGGGCGATGCAGAACCCCCATCACCCGAATGCGGGTGGTCTGGGGTTTGTTGGAGACAATGCTGACCTTTTGACCCAGGATCTTGTTGAGCAAGGTCGACTTGCCGGCGTTGGGCCTGCCGACCAGGGCCACGAATCCTGATCTCACGGCGCCGCCTCGAACTCGCCCATGCCCGACTCGACCTGGGTTGCAGGGTCGGGGCGAACCTCGACCGTGTCGATGCGCCGCTGATCCACCCTGAGGGCCGTGAACACGTGGCCGCTGGATGCGACGGAGTCGCCCTCCTCTGGCACCCGACCCAGCAGATCGAGCATCAGGCCACCCACGGTGTCCCATTCGCCGTCTGGCAGGTCGTCGCCTATGAAGTCGGCGAGGTCGTCGATGTGAACCCTGCCGCTGACCCGGTATGCGCCGTCGCCCAACTCTTCGATGAGCGGAACCTCGTCGTCGTATTCGTCGACGATCTCACCGACCAGTTCTTCGATGATGTCTTCGAGGGTTATCAATCCGGCGATGCCGCCGTATTCGTCGACCACGATGCACATGTGCATACGTTCGGCCTGCATCTCTCGCATGAGCTCGCCGGCCCTCTTGCTCTCGGGAACGAACCTCATCGGACGCACCACACCGACGGCTTGCAGAGGCGAGTCGATGCGGCCCGACAGCAGCACCCGCATGAGGTCTTTGGCGAGCACGACACCTGCTATGTCGTCGACGGCCTCGCCGGCCACGGGCACCCGGGTGAAACCGTGGTCGAGCACCAGGCGAACCGCGTCGCGCACGGTGGAGCCGTGCGGCAACGTGACCATGTCGGGGCGGGGAACCATGACCTCGCGTGCGATCGTGTCGCCCAGCTCGATTATCGACTCGATGATCTCGGCCTCGTCGTCGTCGATGACGTCGCTGGCCGCCGCCGCTTCGGTCAGCGCCAGCAGTTCGTCCTCGCCCACCTCGGGGTCGTCGATCTGCGCCGACTTGGGAACCAGCAGCTTGACCACCGCCAGCAACGGTCGGCACAACACCACCAGCAGAGGGAAAGCGGCCAGGGCAGCGGCAGGCCTGGCGAGCGCGCGAGCCACTCGGTCGTTGTTGTCGATGGCCCACCGGTGCGGGGTCGACTCGACCAGCACGAACCCGATGCCCGCAAACGCCAGCGCGGCTACAACACCACCGGTGGGGCCCATGCGGTCGGTGAGCACGACGGTCAGCATGGCCACGATGCCCGCCTGAGACGACAGTCGCAGCAATGCGGCGGGTCCCACCACCCGTGATCGGTCGGCAACCAGCACCGTAAGGCGATTCTCGGCACCGTCGACCTCGTCGAGGCCCGCGGCTCGCGCCCGGCTGAGACGGGTGAAGGTGACTTCGATCAGGCGCATGACCCCCGCGATCAGCAGCAAGGCTGCGATGGCCAACGACACCAACAACAGGTTCATCGGCTATCACCGCCGGAGCGCTGGGCGAAGCCGTCAAGCAGCCTGCGCTCGGCCGCCTTCATGACCGCCTCTTCGCCGGGCTCGGCGTGATCGTGACCCAGAACGTGCAAGATGCCATGCACCACCAACAGGTCGATCTCGGCCCGGGTCGAGCCGTCGTGGTGGGGATAGGACCCCTTGTTGCCGGCGGCGTTGGACGATGCGACGGTTGGGCACACGACCACGTCACCCAACAACCGCGGGCCGGGCATGGCCACCGGGTCTCGGGTAGCCGGGCGGCGGCTGCCGCCGTCGGGCGATCGACCCACCTGACCCAGATCGTCGTCGATGGGGAACGCCAACACGTCGGTGGGGCCCGATTTGCCCATGTGGGTCTGGTTCAGGTCTGCCATCACCGGCTCGTCCACGAACAACAGTGCGAACTCGACATCGCCTGTGACGCCCTCGGTTTCGAGCACATATCGGCTGAGCGCCCCGTAATGGTCGACCGGTATGTCGACCTCAGACTGCTCGTCGGCAACGAACACTTCGAGCGATCCAGGGCGCCCTGCACGCTGGGGCCCAGACCTGAAACTCGGTGGCTCGACCGTCACGAGCCGCTCCGTTGGGCCGATCGGGTCGAGTCTCGTTCGTAGGCATCGACGATGTCTTGCACGATGCGGTGCCTGACGATGTCGCGGCGCGACAGATAACAGAACCCGATGCCGTCGATTTCGCCCAGGATCTTGTCGATGTCGCGCAAGCCGCTGCGACCCCCGGGGACGTCGGTCTGGGTGACGTCGCCGGTGACGACGGCCTTGGAACCGAAGCCGACACGGGTGAGAAACATCTTCATCTGCTCGGGTGTGGTGTTCTGGGCCTCGTCGAGAATGATGAAGCTGTCGTTCAGCGTGCGACCGCGCATGAAGGCCAGCGGGGCGACCTCTACGGTCGAGCGGTCGAACAACTTCTCGGCGGTTTCGGCGTCGAACATGTCGTGCAAGGCGTCGTAGAGGGGCCTCAGGTACGGGTCGACCTTGGCCATCAGGTCACCGGGGAGAAAGCCCAAACGCTCGCCCGCCTCGACCGCCGGCCGGGTCAGCACGATGCGCTTGACCTGCTTGGCCAACAGCGCCTCGACAGCGAGGGCGACCGCCAGCCACGTCTTGCCGGTGCCCGCCGGGCCGATGCCGAACGTGATGATGTTGGCCCGGATGGCTTCCGCGTAGGCCTTCTGCCCGGCGCTCTTGGGGCGCACCGTGCGCCCGCTGGGGGCGCGAAGAATGGTCGAGCCGAACACCTGCGAAGGACGTTCGTCGGCGCGAACCATGTCGATGGTGCGCCTGACGACCTCTTCGTCGACACCGTTGCCCTGCTCGAGCAGCAGCACGAGCTCTTCGAAGACGCTGCTGGCCCTGTCACCATCCTCGCCCTCGATGCTGATCTCGTTGCCGCGAACATGAATCGACGCGTGCGGATGAGCGTCGCGGACCAGCTGCAGAAGCTCGTCGTGCTGGCCGAGCAACGGCGTCATCAGATGGTTACCCGGAACCCTTATCTTGACGAGGTTTGGCACACGACTCCTGTTGCGAGCGAACTGATCAAAGGCTAGTGCCACCGAGATCGGCAGGGAACTCAAATGTTGCCCAGGCGGGCCAACCGGGTCGTGTGGCGTACCCTCGGTTGTCGTGCCAGACCACGATCCGGAACGCTGGCTCGCAGAGATGCGGGCCGGATCAGACGCCATGGCCCGCAGGCGCCAGCGCTGGCTGGAAGAACAGGCCGCCGAAGCCGCCACCCTGCGCGGGCTCCTGCACGACCTGGCCGAAAGCGAAGAGGTGGTTGCCATCGAGACCACCGGGTCGGGCACACATCACGGCCGGCTTCGTGGGGTGGGAGTCGACGTTGCGGTGCTGGCGAACCCCCAGGGACACGGCCTGGTGTTGCTGGCGACCGACGATATCGAGTTGGTACGTACCGCCAAGCCTCACCTGGCCAGCGACCGCGGACCTACGTTCGACGTGACCCTGCAGGAGCTGCTGATCGATCAGATGGCCGAACGCGCCGAGGTGACGGTGGTGACGCGGTCGAGGGGCAGACATCGCGGCACCCTGAGGTCGGTCGGCCTCGACTTCGTCACGGTGTGGCGTGGTGCGAACGAGCCGGCCGTGCAGATCGCCAGCTCGGCGATCATCGCAGTGCTTCTCTGAGGAACTCGAGCTGCAACAACAGCAGGTTCTCGGCGACGACCTCTTGTGGCGTCATGTGTGACACACCAGACAGTGGCAACACCGTGTGCGGGCGGCCGGCCGCCAGCAGGTGACCGCTGAGCTGCAGCGTGTGGGCCGACACCACGTTGTCGTCTGCGAGGCCGTGTATCAGCATCAGCGGCCGGGTCAGCTTGTGGGCGTCGGCCATCAGCGAGGTGCCCGAATAGTGCTCGGGATAGGCGTCGGGGTGGCCCAGGTAGCGCTCGGTGTAGTGGGTGTCGTACAGACGCCAGTCGGTCACAGGGGCTCCGGCGACCGCGGCATGGAACACATCGGGCCTGCGCATCACCGCAAGGGCCGCCAGGTAACCACCAAACGACCATCCCCTGATGGCGACACGTTGCAGATCGAGTGCGCCCGGGTATCGCTCGGCGACGGCATGGAGCGCATCGACCTGGTCTTCCAGGACCGGCGCCGCGAGGTCGCCCCACACGGCGCGTTCGAACGAACTGGTGCGCCCCGGCGTGCCCCTGCCGTCGGTCACCACAACCACGAAGCCCTGATCGGCGAACCACTGCGAGGTCGTGAAGAGGGCATGGTTGTGTTGCACCCTCTGGGCGTGGGGCCCGCCGTATGGATCGAGCAGCACGGGCAGCGCAGCGGCTTCGGCCGGATCGACACCGTTGGGGAACAACACCGCTGTCGCCAGCTGCCTGGTTCCGGCGCGCAGAATCGTGACGGAAGGATTCAGCACCGGGGTCTCGGACAGATCGGCGATGCCGTACACCGCCGGACCGGACCGAACCTCGACCTTCAGGCCGGGCCGCTCGAGCGAGCGGCTGGTGACCACCATCGTGGCTCCGCCGAGATGCGCCGAGTGGACACCGGGTTCGACCGTGAGCTGCTCGAGGCCCGCCCGGGTCCACCGATACACGTGCACTTCGGTGGGGTCGGCAGACGCGGTGAACACGATGCCGCCCAGGAATTCGCCGACGACCGAGCGCACCCACAAGCCCGTGCCGCTGACCGCCTGGCCGTCGACCACGAGCTGGCGGGTGTCGTCGACCTCTGCGACGGTGACCATCGCTCCGGCGATCCACGAAGGCGACCCGGGGACCAGTTCGACCCACGTCGGGTCTTCGATCTCGGCGACCGTGGCCACCGCACCCGTCTGGGGATCGATTGACAACACCACGGTGCGGCGCTGGTCGCGCGGCTGCACCACAGCGAACAGACCGTGCTGATTCCACACCACGTCGGCCAGGTACTCCCACGGCGACCCGTCGCCCGCCAGGGTCAGGTCGACGTCGACCCGACCTCCGTCGAGATCGAATACGGCCAGCGTCACCTCGGCGTTGGCGGTGCCGGCGGCCGGGTAGGGCATGGAGCGCGGTTCGACGCCGGGGTTGGTCGGGTCGGCGAGGTGCCAGGTGTCGACGGGCGCCAGGTCGACGCGCGTCGCAACCAGATGCAAGCTGTCGGGCGCCCACCAGAACCCACGGGTGCGGCCCATCTCCTCGCCCGCTACGAACTCGGCGCTGCCCCACGACACCGTCGGTTGGTCTTCGCCCACGACCAGGGCGTCGCTCCGCTCGGCGCCGACCACCCTCAGCGCCGGGCCGTCGACATAGGCCACGACCGACCCGTCGGGTGAGATGCGGGCATCAAAGGCCGAGCCCTCTATCTCCAGCCCGTCGACAGCGCCGGTGGTCGCGTCGGCGACGAAGGGCACGCCTCCCAGCACGAACGAGGCCTTCTGCCCCGCCTGATCGAGCGTGTAGGCCACCACTCCCCGGCCTGCTCGCGGCGCTCGCGCCTGGCGCGTTCGGCTGCGGTGAGGTTCGAATCGTCGATGTCGAGCGAGCCCGGGTCGACCAGCAGGGTCTGCTGACCGGTGGCTGCGTCGAGCACCCACAGACAGGTCTGAGGGTCGTCGCCGCCCTTGGAACGACAGAAGAACACTCGGCGACCGTCGGAACTGACGTCGAAGCTGCGCGGTGCTCCGAGGGTGAAGCGGCGGGTGCGGGCGTGCTGGCGCGGGAAGGTCTCGCTTGTTGGTGCGGTCTTGCTCACAGGTGGGACGGTATCGTCCTCAGACCATGGCCTGGTCAGACATTCCTCCTGCAGATCACTTTGCCGAGTTGTCAGAGGAACAGCTTCAGCGCTGGTCGCGGTTCGGCGATACCGAGCGCACCCACCTGATGAAGCACCTGTCGATCAGTCTCGCCGAGGTTCGCAACGGATATTGCCGGCTGGTGATGCCGCTGCGCCCCGAACATCTGAACCTGCCCGGAGTGCTTCACGGCGGCACGGTGAGCGCTCTGCTGGACACAGTGGTGGTGCCTGCGGTGGCGGCGGCCTATGACCAACCGGTACCCATGGTCACCGTAGACATGCACGTGTCGTTCGTCGGATCGGTGCGCGACCAAGACGTCGAGGCGATCGGCTGGGTCACGCGCCGAGGCAGAAGTGTGGTGTTCTGCCGGGCCGCTGTTCAGACCACGGACGGCAAACGGGTTGCCGACGCGACCGTGATCTACAAGGTCAGCCTCCCAGAAGGCGATTGACGGCTCGGCCGACCGGGCCGGGCTGCGGTGGTTCGTAGCCCTCGGGAACAGCCTCGGGGTGCTCCTGGGCCAACAACTGCATGACCTCGGCGGCGGTGGGGTTCACCACCACCTTCGAACCAACCCTCACCGTCGGCACGGTCTCGTTGCCGTTGGCGTGCTGGCGGACGAAGGCCGCGGCCTCGGGGTCATCCCAGATGTTGTGGCGGCTGATCGGCAGGTCGCCGACCTTGCCCAGGCCCCGCTCGAGAGCCATGCAGAATCCACAGCCGGGCCGCCAGTACAGGTCGATCGGTGTTTCGGACATCAGTTTCTCCTCGCCAACGTTTGGCGCACAACCAACGAGTGTCTAGCCCAGCTCGATGAGGCGGTCGAGGCCGACAGCGTCCATCAGCCGGGTCAGCTCGGCGGTGAGCCAGGGTAGGCGATTCAGCATCAACACCACCCCGAATGCCCCCAGCAACACGGCAGAGCCGATGACGATGTAGGTGAAGTGGCGCTTGACCCAGGCGAAGGCACCGGTCAGCTTGCCGAACGCCAGGCCGGTGGCCAGGAACGGCACTCCCAAACCCATCGAATAGGCAAACAGCAGGGTTGCGCCCTGGGTGGCGCGACCCGAGCTCGCGGCCACTCCGAGGATCGAAGCCAACACCGGCCCGATGCACGGTGTCCAGCCGAATCCGAACGCGGCTCCGGCGATGGCGGGAGCCCCCCGGCCGAACTTGCCGAGCTGCGGGTGGAAACGGGCCTCCTGATAAAGCCACGGAGCCTTCAAGAAGATCGACCCCACCATGAACAGCGCCATCAGCACCATCAGGGCGCCAGACAGGCGCGTCAGAACCACCTGGTTGTCGAACAAGAAGTTGCCAACCGAGCTGGCCGACAGGCCAAGCAACACGAACACGGCCGTAAAGCCGCCGACGAACATGCCGGTATCACGGCTGATGGCCAGGGTGTGCTTTCGACCGCCCTCGCGCAACTCGGCCGCGGACAGCCCCGTGACTATCGAGATGTACCCGGGAACTATCGGCAGCACGCACGGAGACAGGAACGAGATGATTCCCGCGCCGAAAGCCACCAGATAGGAGAAGAACGTGACGGTTTCGAAGTCGCTCATGACATCGCCAGACAACCCGCTAGAGCCACCACGACTTCCCGAGAACCCCGATTTCAGAGTTCGTTCACAACTCGCCGTGGGTCAGCCGGCGGCATCCGTGGCCCCGGCGCGGCGCAATGCGGCCTCGACCACCGGGCTCGGGCCCAGCGCCCAACCCAGCACCGCTGTGCACAGCTCGCCCGCAGGCACCACCAAGGCCTTGTCGATCGAAGGGGTCTCGGGCAGCCACAACATCTTGCGCAGCCGCATGGGCATGGTCGACACCGCGGCCGCCGCCAACACGGCATAGGCCGGGCGGATTCGCGACGGCACCGGCGGCCACATCAAGAACCGAATGGCAGACCTGGCTTGAGGACCGGCCTCGAGCTGCGAGTCGACCGACTTGTAGTAGGCGGCGATGTCTGCGACCGAGCGGGGAACCTCTTTGGCTCCCATGGCCAACCCCAGTTGGGCCATCTCGTCGACATACCGATCGGCCTGCTCGGGCGACAGCTGTGTGGTGCCGAACCGCTGCACCGAGGTCAAGAAGCTGTCTACCTCGGTGACGTGCACCCAGGTCACCAGATCGGGGTCTGATGCCGAATAGGGCCTGCCGCCAGGGGCCACGCCCTTGACCCTCTTGTGGATCGCCTTGACGTTGCGGATCGCACGCTGGGCTTGGGCGGTTCCGCCGTAGGAGGTGATGGTGACGTATTGAGCGGTGCGATGAAGCCGACCCCAAGGGTCGCTTCGATAGTTCGAGTGCTCGGCAACTCCCGCCATGGCCAGCGGGTGCGTCGTTTGCATCAGCAGCGACCGGATGCCTCCGATCAGCATCGCCGGGTCGGCGTGTACCTGCCAGGCCACCGAATCTGGGCCAAACAGGCCCGGATCGCCTGGCGGCTCGCTGAAGGGGGCCAGGTCGACTTCGTCTGGTGACGAACTGTGTCCGCCGCTGAGCACGTTTCGGACCGAGGCGCCGATGCGGTCGCGGATCAGTTCGAGTCCCGGGGTGTTGCCTGAGATCGGTGCCAACTGGCTAGAGCCCCATCTTGGCCCGCAACTCGTAGATCTTCTTGCAGTCGGGGCAGACCGGATAGTTCTCGGGGACGCGCGATGGCACCCACTTCTTGCCGCACAGCGCGGTGCACGGCTCGCCTGTGACCATGGCCTTGGTTATCTCGGATTTGGGCACGTAGTGGGCGAATCGGTCGTGGTCGCCCGGCTCGTCGAGGTGATGCTCGGTGTCGTGCTCGATCGTCGTGGTGGTGCCGGTCTCGAGTTCGGTTGCCGCCCTGAACGTCTGCATGGTCTACAGGCTAGAGGGCGTTCAGCCGGTGCGGGTTCGGGCGGCCAGCGCCCGGAAAGCCATCGTGAACGTCACCAGACCCAGCCCGACGGTGGCGGCAAAGGCCTGCCCGATCGAGCTCCAGTCCCAGCCGTCGGTGAGCAGGCTGCGAAGCCCGCCGAGCAGGTATGTCACCGGGTTGTAGTCGGCTATGGCGGCCAGCCAGCCTGTCATCGCTTCCTGGGGCACGAACGACGTGGTGAGGAAGGCGAACGGGAAGAACAGGATGAACGACGAGTTGACGGCAGCGGGGTTGCCGGTGCGCAGGGCGACCGTGTAGGGGAACCCGGTGAAGGCCAGGCCCCACAGCGATGCGATGACCATGAACACCAGATAGCCGGCAATGCCGGTGGCAAAGCTCACGCCGGCGACGAACCCCAGCAAGGTCACTCCGAAGGCAAGGCCCGCGACCAGCACGACGTCGGCCACCATGAGGCCCAACAGCAACGCCGAACGCCTGACCGGTGTTATCAACAACCGATCGAGGTAGCCGGATTCGATGTCGACGACCAGCGTCGAGGCCCGCGACACACCGGTGACCGCGAACACGATGGCCACCGGCAGCTGGAACGCCTTGTAGTCGACGCCGGGAATCTGCTCGGCGACATCTTGCAGGGCACCTACGTTGACGATGAAGAAGAACACCGGAACGATCAGCGCAGGCACGATGAACTCGGGTTCGCGGCCCAGCGAGCGAACAGCTCGCCGAGCCACCGTGGCAACGTCCCACAGGAACGACGAAGGCCTGGCGAGGGTGGCCGAATCGGTATCGGACGCAGTGTTGGGGTTCATCGGGCTGGCTCCTCGCCGGGCTCGAGGTGGTGGCCGGTCTTGGCCAAGAACACGTCGTCGAGGGTCGGCGTGCGCACCGACAAGGTGCCGACCTCGACCTGGGCGCCGTTGAGCGCAACTACCAGCGGGCCGACCAGGCTGGAGCCGTCCGCGGTGGTGACCGTCAATGTTTCGCCGTCGAGGCGAACCGACTCGACTCCGCGAACGGCCGAGGCCGTGGAGCTGGCCAGCTCTCCCCTGTCGCCGACGTGGACGGTGACCAGGTCGTTGCCCACCGACCGCTTGAGCGCGCCAGGGGTTCCCTCGGCGACCAGGACCCCGCCGTCGATGATGCCCACCCGATCGGCGAGGGCGTCTGCCTCCTCGAGGTACTGGGTGGTCAGGAACACCGTCATGCCCAACTCGTTGCGAAGCCGCTCGACCTCTTGCCACACCCGGGCACGGCTGACGGGGTCGAGGCCGGTGGTGGGCTCGTCGAGGAACAGCACCTGAGGGTCGTGCACCAACGACGCGGCCAGGTCCAACCGCCGCTTCATGCCACCCGAGTACTCCTTGACGAAGCGGTCCATGGCGTCGCCGATGTCGACGAAGTCGATGACCTCGGCGACCCGGCGCTGCAGAACCGAACCCCGTAGGCCGTACAGGCGGGCCGACAGCTCGATGACCTCGCGCCCGGTCTGTTTCTCGTCGATGGCCGACTCTTGCAGAGCCACACCGATGCGCAGCCGGACCTGGTCGGCCTGGGACGCGACGTCGTAGCCGGCGACACTGGCCCGACCCTCGGTTATGGCCAACAGGGTGCACAACATGCGCACGGTGGTCGACTTGCCCGCGCCGTTGGGGCCCAGGAAGCCGTAGATCTCGCCCTTGTCGACGGCAAGGCTGACCCCGCCCACAGCGGTGAACTCGCCAAACCTACGCACGAGCCCGCTGACCTCGATCGCTTTCATGGCGGGCACACTAGCGATGGGCTGTGACAGCGCGTCGGGGCCCGACCCCCAATTGGGTAGCAACACCGCCATCGCCTACCGTTTCGGTCGTGGCGCCGGTAGACCCCTCAAGCGCTCTCGGCAAACTGGCGACAGCGTCGGGACTACAGATCGGCGGCACCGCGCCGGGCGGCGGCTGCCCGGCAATTGCAGCCCCCGAAGAAGACATAGTCCGCGCCGTTCTCGAAGACCTGCTCGACCACCCGCTCAACACCGACACCGACATCGCAGACGCCCTGGTTCACGAGCTGCAACAGTCGGCGATCGAACCGGTGATCGTCGCATGGGACGGAAGGTTCGAACCGATCGCTGTCGGCCCCGCGCTGCAGGGCGCCATCCTGGTGACCGAGGTCGGCAACTCGCTCGCCGCGGACGTCTCGGACGGCACGGTGTGTTTCCAGGCGCCGCTACCCATGGGCGTTCACACGCTCAGCATCGGCATCTCGGGCCGCGAGCACCTGACCATGGTGATCTCGACTCCGCGTCAAGTGCCATCCCCGACCCGACGGTTCTGGGGGGTTTTCGCCTCGGCCTTCGCTCTCAGGGGGGCAGACGATCACGGAGTCGGCAACTTCACCGCTCTTCGCCAACTGGCCGATTCGGTTCACGAGCTGGGTGGCGAGTTCGTCGCCACGCTGCCGTTGCTGCCCGTGTTCCTCGACACACCTCAAGAGATCGTTCCCTTCGCCCCCGTCACACGCGTGGGCTGGAACATGCTGAACATAGACCTCGCCCTGGCACCCGGCGCCGAGGCCATCGCCGACGTCGTGGTCGACCCGCCCGAACGCACACCCAGGCTGGTCGACTATCCCGACGTCGCCCAGCGGTTCCGCAGTTCGCTGATCGCCTACTCGCGGGTCGTGCGCGACCACCCCGCACTGCGCGCCCAGCTCGACCGGTTCCTGGTGTCGAATCCGCGCATCATGCAGTACGCCCGCTTCAGATCACTGGGCGAAACCATGTCGCGCGACTGGCGCAGGTGGCCAGCACCGTGGCGCCAGGGCGACCTGTCGAGCGCCCCCGTCGACCCCGACATCGAGCTCGCTCATCAGGTCGGGCAGTGGCTGGCGTTCACCCAGATCGAGTCGCTCATCGACACCATGCGCGATAGGGGCCAACGGCTTCAGCTCGAGATAACCATGGGCGTGCACTCGATGGGGTTCGACGTGTGGTCGGACCAGAGGCTGTACATGAATCGCACCAGGGTGTTCGAGCCACCCGACGGCACTGCGGCCGGCAGCGACTGGGGCCACCCCGCGGCACGCCCACAGCGCAGTCGGCGGCGCGCCCACCACAGTTTCCACGAGGCGATCAGGCATCACGCTCAGGGCGGGTTCATCCGAATAGACCAGACCTCGGCGCTGTGGCGCACCTGGTGTGTGCCAGACGGCGCAGACCCCGACCAGGGGGTGTACGTGAACCAGGCATCCGAGGAGCAATTGGCGCTGGTGTGTCTGGAGGCCAACCGTGTCGGTGCCTTCGTGACCGGCGGCAACCTGTCGAGCGCCCCCGACTTCGTCAGGCAGAGGGTGAAGGCCGCAGGCGTCCTCGACCCCTTGCTGGACGCCCGCACCGACATGACCCGCCGCAACCACAACGAACAGTTATCGCGCGCGGCCGGACACGCAGCCCTGATACACCTCGACGAATTGCTGGCCGACTATGGGCCCCGCCCGCTGGAATCCGACGGCGACCACCGGTTCAGGGTGCGTCACCCCAGAGGGTTCAACGCCAGCCTCGACGACGAACGGGTGCGGCGCTGGGTGGAAGACTTCGCTCGCAGCTGGGCCTAGCCGCGCCTCGATCTCCTATTCGAGCGCCGCTTGGGTGTTGTCACAGGCGAACTCCAGCACCGGAACCAAGTCGGTTGCAACACCGGGCGGACCCGTTACCAAGCACCAGATCATCTCGCTGGAGCCGCTGACCCAGCGGGCCATGCCGGCCACCACAAGCTGGTCGTCAGAAGCCACCACGAAACGCCGTCCCGGCTCGAGATCGTCGATGTCCAACCGGGTTGGGTCGAGGTCCTCGGCCGCGAGCCGCTCGGAGATGAAACCGTCGGCCGCGTTGATCCACTGGGCGTCGCTGCGAGCGGTGCACGGCTCGGGACAAACTCGGGTTACCTGCCAACGGGCTTCGCTGGCGCTGTCTTCGAACAGGTCGGATCGTTCGTCGTAGACCCAGCCCTCAGGAGCGAAGGTGGTCATCTGGTTCAGTTCGACGGAGCCGATGACCACATCGATCTCTTCGGGCTCGGCGGCGGGGTCCAGCGACAGGGGCACCGCGTCGGTGGTCGACGTCGACGCAGTTTCGGGCGAATCAGAAGAGCAACCCGCCAGACCGGCTGCGACCGCCAGCACTGTGACCAGCGCTGTGGCCATGATCTTGCGACTCGACACTCAGTCCTCGCCGACCATCTCGAGGAACCGATGCACCGCGTCGCGCACGGCCCGCGAGGCGGTGCCCAAGGCCTCGGCCGAGGTCGAGTTCGCCGGAACATCGCCCGGGGTGTGAAACCAGTGGCTATGCCCGGCGAACGACAACACCGGCGATTGGGTGTAGTTGCGCCACGTGCCACCCTCGCCCAGCCAAGGTCGCGGGTCGTACGTGCTGACGAAGCCGGCGGGCTCGACCAGATCGTCCAGATGCAGGGCTTCGATGGTGTGGGCCGCGCGCCGACGGGCAAACCTTCGACCGCCAGATCCATCGGGTTCCAGCGACGCCACCGACGCCCCCAGGTGAATCACCGGACCGGCGGGCACCGTTCCAAGTTCGGAGGCATCGTCGAGCCACACGACCAGGCCGGTGTGAGCCAGTTCGTGGCCCGAGCATGCGACGACCGTGACCCGGTGGTCGGCCGACAGGCTCTCGACGAGGTCGAGTGCAACCGCAATACCCGTGCCGCGCTCGCCCGCGCACTGATACCAACCCGACAGTGGTGTGGTCACCACGACCGGCCGGCCGTCGGCCGGACCGAGCACCGCGGACGAAGCTTCACAGATGCCGGGCACCAACTGAGCCTCGAAGCCCAGCACGGCTCCGTCGAGCTCGGATGCGCGATCGGCGGGCACCACCACCGCCGCAGGGCCGGTGCAGTCGGCGATGGGCCGGTTGGGCATGCGCACCATGTCGGCCGGGCTGTCTATGGCGACCACGACGGGTACAGACGGGTCACCACCGAGCGCCTGATCCAGAGCGTGCGGGTTGCCCACGGCGTTCGAGGTCACTTCTGCGACCGCGAAATCGCGGGTCTCGAAACTGCCCAGCGCCGAGTAGTAGACCGGTTCGCACGCGATGGGTTCTCCTGCGGCCGAGGTCAGCCGGGCCGACGCATCGAAGCGGTCGAACACCACGTTGCGCCGTTCGCAGGTCGCTCCTATGGCCTCGAGTTGTTCGAAGAACCAGCCGCAGGCGGCGAGGTCGGGCGCGGTGCCCGTGCGGTGGTCGCCAAAGGCCGAGTATTCCTCGACCAGGCGGAACATACGATCGTTATCCATCCAGCGATCAGACCACGAAAACTATGAACAAGGCCAGCAGCACCACCGCGACGACAGCGGCCGCCCACCAAGGCGTTCCCTTCGTCTCGATCACCGGGGCTGACCCGGTGAGGTCGTCGACGGCGGCTCGGCCGTCGAAGTCGGCCACCGACCCGATGGATCGTCGGGTGGTCACGGGCGGGTCCGGCACACCGGGATCGACCACGACCGGGGCGCCGGGCACGTCGTAGACCTCGGCGTCGAGAACCCCATCGTGACCCTGCGGCGCGCCGATGTCGATGGCTCCGTCGGGCGCATCGCCGAACATCGTGTCAATGATCGAATCGGCCTTGGCCTCGTCGTTGTAGTGAACCAGCAGATTGCCCTGGCGATCCAACGCCCATCGGACACCCGAGCTGTCGAAGGCCCTCAACAGCCCATGCACATCCTCGAGGTCGTCGAAATCGTCGAGGTCGTACACCGGACCACCGGTGGCAGCCACCTCGGCGATGGACAGGTCGTCGCCGTCGATGCCCAGCACCTCGAACAGGTGGCTGGGGGCCGCCTCGGCCTGGCTCTGGGTCACCGCCACATGCAGGCCCACCTCTACGTTGGCCTGGTCGGCCTGCTCGGGTGGCACGACGACATGGATCAACTCCTCGGCCGCGACGTCGGCCGACTCGTCCTGGGCGCGTTCGCGCACCATCCTGACGTCGAGATCCAGCTCCTCGAGCCGTTTGGCGACCTCGATGGCCTGGGAGTGCCCGCCGGCGCTTGCGGGCGCGGTGAACACCACCGCCCACTGCTGTTCGGGTTGTAGGGCAGGGTCGGGCGGGGCGGTCATTCGAACAATCCCACCAGTCTGGCCAGCGGCAGCACGAAGCCGGCGAACCAAACGGCCACCGTCGCCAGCAATGCCAACGCGCCGAGCCGTCTCATGGGGGTGGCCCACGCACGCGACCGGAACGCTCGAACGCTGCCGGCGTCGGTGTCCACCCCATCGAGTACCTCGCTGGCGCGCTGGCGTTCGGAGCGGTGTACCAGAACGTCGACCGTTCGGTCGTAGGCCAGGTGCCTGCCCATCGTCGTAGTGGGGTCGTAGCGCAGGCGTGAGTCGATCCCGTCGGCCTTCAGGCGGGCCCTGATCAGCTCGCCCTGTACGAGGTCGCCGGCCGAATACACGACCTCGAGCTCGGACGGGTCAACCCATTCGGCCCGAGGCGTGTCGTCTGACGCTTCGACCTCGTAGCCCGCCCCCACCAACTCTTCGAACATCCAACGGGCCCTGGCGCGGTCGTTGTAATGCACCAACAGCTGGTCTGCGGCAACGACGTGCCGCACACCCGCCATGTCGAACTCGTGCAGAACCAGCGACGCCAGGTCGGCGGCGGCGGGACCCAGGTCGAAGACCGGGCCGCCGGTGGCTGCCAACTCGGCCGCCCGGAGTTCGAGCTCATCAGACCCAGACACGCAGGCGATCATACCGGGGGCACGTCGCCGGGGGGCCGCTAGCGTGCTGGCCGTGAAACGGCCCTACGACGCCATCTTGTTCATGTCCTTTGGAGGCCCAGAGGGCCCAGACGACGTCATCGAGTTTCTCGAGAACGTCACCCGCGGGCGCGGTGTGCCTCGCGAACGCCTCGAAGAGGTGGCCGAGCAATATGCGATGTTCGGCGGCAAGAGCCCCATCAACGACCAGAACCGGGCATTGATACAGGCGGTCAGGTCCGAACTCGACCTCCACGGGATCGACCTTCCCATCTACTGGGGCAACCGCAACTGGCACCCGTTCGTCACCGACACTGTGGCCGAGATGGTGGCCGACGGCGTCCAGCGTCCGCTGGCGTTCGTGACATCGGCCTACAGCACCTACTCGGGTTGCCGCCAATACCGCGAAGACATGCAGCGGGCATGCGACGCCAACGGCGCCGCCTTCTCGATCGACAAGATCAGGGCCTTCTGGCACCACCCGGGGTTCATAGGCCCCATGGCCGAGGGGGTCGAGGCCGCTTTGCGCTCGTTCGCCGACGGGCCCGAGCCCAGGCTGGTGTTCGTCGCCCACTCGATACCCGTGTCCATGGCTGCCACCTGCGACTATCAGGCACAGCTGGCAGACGCCGCCGAGTTAGTCGTCCGGTCGCTGTCGCCGAGCTCAGCCCCGAACGACACCGTTGACTCGTACGACATCGTCTTCCAGAGCCGCAGCGGCCCTCCGCAGGTGCCTTGGCTGGAGCCCGATATCTGCGATCACCTCGCGGCGCTGGCCCAGCAGGGTGTTTCGCGGGTGGTGGTGGTACCCATCGGGTTCATCAGCGACCACATGGAGGTCATGTTCGACCTCGACACGCAGGCAGCCCAGGCGGCCGAGTCGCTCGGGATCACCATGGTCCGCTCGGCAACGCCTGGCCTGCACCCCGACTTCGTGGCCATGATTCGCGAACTGATAGCCGAGCGCATCTCGGCCGATGCCGCGGTGCGCAAGCTGGGGCCGCTGCAGGTCAGGCCAGACACCTGCCCGGCGGATTGTTGCCCGGCGCCCCAGAGGCCTCGACCCACCGGTGGTCAGGACTAAACCGCCCGCAGCCCCTCGGCCATTGCCTGGCGGGCTGCGCTCTCGCCGCTCATCCAGTGCCGTCGGCACTTGAGCTCGTAGGTGACGGCGGCCTCGCGCCCGTCGTCCACCAACACCACATCGCCCTCGAACACCTGGGTGCCATCGACCAGGCGGGCGTTGTGGGTGGCGAGTTCTCCGCACCAGCACCGTGACTGGACCTGCAGTTCGTTGCGCTCGTCGGCCATCTCGAGCAACCGTGCGGTGCCCTCGAACAGTTGGCCACGAAAGTCGGTCAGCAGACCAAAGGCATAGACATCGATGCCCAGCCGGTCCACCACCGCGACCAGTTGGTCGATCTGGCGCCGCGAATAGAACTGGGCTTCGTCACAGATGGCGAACTCGAGACCGCCGCAAGCCCGAGCCTCAGACTCGATCTTGGCGCACACGTCGTCGTGATCGCCGATGGTGTGGGCCCGCGCCGACACGCCCAGCGCCGAGCTGACAGCGGCACCCTCGCGGTCGTGTTTGGTCAGCAGCAAGCCGGGCGCGGCCTGACTCAGGTTGTGATGGATCTGCAGCGCCATGGTGCTCTTTCCAGCACCCATGGTTCCGAAGTAGAAGCGCAGTTTGGCCACGAGCCCTCCCGGTCAGGGCTCAAACTACAGCACGGTGATTCGGGCTTGTCCAGCGCGTCAGCGAACCCGCCGACGTCCGAGCTTGTCGATCGATGTCGCCAAGATCACGAGGTCGACGCCCAGCACCAGAACCAGCAGGCCCATCCAGCCGAGGTGCAGCGAATCGGCACCGGTATTGGGCAACTCGTCGTCTCCGCCCACATCACCACCGGGCTGGGCGGTGGTCGTGGACACGGTTGTTGTGGTGGTGTTGACATCGGTGGTCGGACTGACCGACGGCAGCTTGACCGTTACGACATCCTCGTCGTCTTCGGACGGCTGCTGTGGGCCATTGCCCGGAGTCGAGTCGATGTCGGGCTGATCGTGTGTGTCGACCTGGGCGAAGTTGTCGAACTCGACCGGCGCATCAGCATCGATCGTCACGACCAGATCGATGCTGGCGCTGGATCCGGCCGCCAAGTCACCTATGGTCCACGTTCCGGTGGCCGGGTCGTAGCTTCCGTCGCCTGTGCTGGAAACGTAGGTGACGGCGTCAGGCAAGGTGTCGGCAACGGTCAAACCGGTGACGTCGGACAACACCTCACCGTTGGGTCCCGAGGCCTTGGCCTCGACCGTCAGGGAGTAGGTGATGGTGTTTCCCGGAACCCTGTCGACCGGCCCATCGACTCCGTCGACCTGCTTGGTGAGCTCGACGTCGATCAGTGACGCCGACACCGCGGCCGAGTCGTCGTCGTCCTCGGGCGGTTGCTGCGGACCATTGCCGGGCGTCGAGTCGATGTCGCTTTCGACATGGTCGGCGACCTCGGCCAGGTTGATGTGGCGGCCAACCGCGTCGACCGTGCTCTCCAGAACCAACCTGACGCTGTCGCCGGCCGCCAGATCGCCGATGGTCCACACCCCGGTGGTGGTGTCGAAGCTGCCGTCGCCTGTCGCGTCGACGATGGTGATGCCGCCCGGAGCCACGTCGTCGACGACCAGGCCGGTGACATCGTCGAGGTCATTGCCGTCGGCGTCCTGTGATGCAGCCGACACGATGATCTCCCAGAACACCGTGTCGCCGACATCGACGACCAACTCGTCGCCGAAAGGCCCGGACGCCGAGGTCGAGACGTTCTTCACGAGCGAAACGTCGATGCGCGGTGTTGCGTCGACATCACCAGATGGGGTCAGGACGAAGGGACCTCCACCCACCGACGCCCCCGACTCGCCTACCTGATCGGCCTCGGACTCCATCTGGAACATGAACCAGGTCGCGCCGGCGGGTACCAACACGTCGAAACGCATGGAGGTCCACTCGGGCTGGAAGTCTCGATGGAAGTTCAGGACCTTGAACGGCGCCTCTTGGGCTCCGCCCGGGTAGGGGTGGCCAGCCTCGTAGGGAAAGTCTGGGGCCGGGTTGATCTCGGTCGTACAGGGCAGGTCGTCGCCGAAGGGATCGTCGAGGGCTTCGACGCCGCCGTTGATTCCATAGGCCGCGCCGGTGCCTGCGTCGATGGCGACTATCGAGTCGGGGTGGTCACCCGAACCGGCAGACATCCAGATCGCGTCACCTCGACACACCGTCTGAAGGCTGTCGGTACCTGCGTGGTTGATGAAGAAGGTGGCCTGACGCTCGAAGTCGGCCGGTGCGAAGTTGTAGATGATCGGGGCGGTGATGCCCTGTCCGTCGGGGAGCCCACGCCAGTAGTAGTCGATGCCGGTGCGGACCTCGACGAACGAGGGCACCGGGCACGGAGACGTGTCGTAGACGATGACCAGGCTGAGCCCGTTGTTGTAGCGGCCCACGTTGGTGTCGTAGCCGCTCACATCGACCGTCTGGGCGTCAGAACTGGTGATGATTCCGAGCCCGGTGGGGCCAACGTCGGCGTACCACGAGTACCAAGGCTGGGGCAGCCCCGAAGGCGCATAGCCGACCTCACCCGGCGGCTGGGTACCAACGACCTCGACGCCGTTGATCGTCAGTGTGCTGTCGGCCCTGGACCCGCCAGGAGCGATGTCGTTGGGAGTCGGATCGTCGTACCCGGCCCACTCGACGAACGCCGCCACGACCGGACCCGGGCCCGCGTCGACTGCGATAGTTCCCGTGCCCGAGCCCTGCAGACCCACGCCATAGTCGTGGACCACCTCACAGCCGGCCTCGGTCTTGTGAAGGGTCATGAAACCATCTGCGCCGACCTCCGGCGCCAACCCCACCAACACCGTGAGCAGGACGGCTGCGCCGATAAGCGCGCGTGTCGTTCGCTGCATCGTGAATCTCCCTCAGCGCCTTCCGCCAGCGCAGCGGGCAATCTAGTCGGGCCGCAAACTACAAGCACGTCATATGTTCGGCCGACCACCGAGGGTGGCCGAAATGAAGCCGGACGATCAGCTGCACCCGCTGGTGGAGCCACACGAGCGGCACGTGTAGCACGAACCGGCCCTAGTCATCACGTCGCCACAGGTGAAGCACAGCGGTGCGTCGCCTCCACGTCGCGCGGGCGACGAGGCGGCCTCAGCCTGATAGGGCACCTCGGGGGCCGTCGCGGCCGCAACCGCGCGGGGGTCGACAGCCATGCCGGTGCCCACCGCGGCGCCGACCTCGTTGGCCACAGCCGCGGTCTCCATACCGGGCAACGTCGGCTCGGTGCGTTCGCCAGTGGTCAAGATTCCCAGTTCGCTGCGCTCGTCGAAGGGCAGGTATTCCAGTGCCAAACGCCGGAAGATGTAGTCGACCAGCGATGTGGCGATGCGCAGGTCGGGGTCGTCGGTGATGCCCGCCGGCTCGAAACGCAGGTTGGTATAGGCCTCTATGTACGAGCGAAGCGGAACGCCGTACTGCAGTCCATGGCTGACCGATATGGCGAAGGCGTCCATGATTCCGGCCAGGGTCGAACCCTGCTTGGCGACGGTCAGGAAGATCTCGCCAGGACGACCGTCGTCGTACTCGCCCACGGTCATGTAGCCGTGGCAGTCGGCGACGCGGAACGAATAGGTGCGGCTGCGGCGATGACGCGGCAAACGCTCGCGCTCTGGTGCCCGCGGAGCCAGTTCGGGCACCACCGAAACGGCCTCGGCCACGGCGACCCCCTCGGTGGTCTTCTTGGCCTTGGTGGTCGACAGCGGCTGGCCGACCTTGCAGTTGTCGCGGTAAACCGCCACCGCCTTGAGGCCCAGCTTCCAAGCGTCGAGGTGAAGCTGCTCGATGTCTTCGACCGTCGCTTCTTCGGGGAGGTTGACGGTCTTGGAAATGGCGCCCGACAAGAACGGCTGAACCGCCGCCATCATCTTGACGTGGCCGCCGTGATGGATGACGTTGTCGCCCATCGAGCAGGCGAACACCGGAAGGTGCTGTTCGCCGAGATGGGGTGCGCCGAGAATCGAGGAGTTCTCGAGAACGTATTCCTCGATGTCGGCGATCTGGGACTCGGAGTAGCCGAGACGACGAAGCGCCCGCGGGATGGTGCGATTGACGATGGACATCGTGCCGCCGCCTACGAGCTTCTTGTACTTGACCAGGCCGAGGTCGGGCTCGATGCCGGTGGTGTCGCAGTCCATCATGAACGAGATCGTCCCGGTGGGTGCCAACACGGTGGCTTGGGCGTTGCGGACACCGACGGTTTCGACCCGCTCGACGGCCTCGTCCCAGGCCTTTTGTGCCGCCCCGAGCAGATCGAGGTCGACAGCCTCTTCGTCGATGCCGTTGACCGCGTCGCGGTGCATACGCAGCACGTTCACGACATTGTCGGCGTCGCCGGCAAAGGCATCGAATGCACCCATGCGGGCGGCGATCAGACCGGACGTGGCGTAGGCAGCGCCGCCCATCAGGGCGGTAACAGCGGCACCGAAGGCCCGCCCCTTGTCGGAGTCATAGGGCAGACCCAGTGCCATCAACGTGGCGCCGAGATTCGTGTAGCCCAGACCCAGCTGACGGAACCGCCGCGAGTTGTCGCCGATGGCCTGGGTCGGGTAGTCGGCATGACCCACCAGGATGTCCATGGCAGTGAAGGTGACACCGACGGCTTGCTGGAACCCTGGCACGTCGAAGTCGCCCACCTCGTCGAGGAACGCCAGCAGGTTCAGGCTGGCGAGGTTGCACGACGAGTTGTCGACATGCACATATTCCGAGCACGGGTTGCTGGCATTGATGCGACCGGCGTTGGGGGTGGTGTGCCAGCGGTTGATCGTGGTGTCGTACTGAAGGCCCGGATCGGCGCACTCCCAGGCGGCCTCCGCGATGGAGCGGAAGATGTCGCGGGCCCTGACGGTGTCGATCACCTCGTCTGAGGTTCGTGCCGTGAGCTCCCACGTGTCGTCATTCTCGACAGCGATCATGAACTCGTCTGTGACGCGCACCGAATTGTTGGCGTTCTGGTACTGGACAGACGCGCTGTCGGCGCCGTCGATGTCCATGTCGAAGCCCGCGTCCTTGAGCACGCGCGCCTTGCGCTCCTCGCGTGCCTTGCACCAGATGAAGTCGTCGATATCGGGGTGATCGGCGTCGAGAACGACCATCTTGGCGGCCCGCCGGGTCTTGCCGCCCGACTTGATTGTGCCGGCCGAAGCATCGGCGCCGCGCATGAAGCTGACAGGACCCGAGGCCTCACCGCCGCCCTTGATGAGCTCCTTTGACGAGCGGATGCGGCTGAGGTTGACGCCCGAGCCCGAACCGCCCTGGAAGATGCGGCCCTCTTCGACGTACCAGTTGAGGATCGCCTCCATCGTGTCGTCGACGCTGAGGATGAAACACGCAGAGGCCTGCTGTGGCACACCGGCCACTCCGATGTTGAACCACACAGGCGAGTTGAAGGCGACCCGCTGGTGCAGCAAGAGCCATTTGAGCTCGTCGCGGAATGTGTCGCGCTCGGCGTCGTCGGCGAAATAGCCGTCTTCGTCGCCCCAGTCGGTGATTGTGTCGGCAACCCGGTCGATGACCTGGCGAAGGCTGCTCTCGCGACCTGGGGTGCCTATGGTTCCACGGAAATACTTCTGGGCGACGATGTTGGTCGCGTTGAGCGACCAACCAGCCGGGAACTCTACGTCGATCTGCTCGAATGAGGTCTCGCCGGTGCGCCAATCGGTAAGGCGCGCGTCTCGAAGCTCCCAGCTGACCTCGTCGTAGGGCGAGATGCCCGCAATGGTGAAGTGGCGACGAAAGCCGAGTTCTTGACGATTCTGGGCGAATGCCATGTCTGTTGGACCCTTCATGGCGCTGTGCGCGCTGCGTCGATTGAGTTCAGCCGGTGCGAGAAACGACCGTGGCCGCGGCCGGGGACCGGCAGGTATGGACAAACGTACCCGCGCCTGGCGCCAGTACGACGTACGTCCCGGGATTGCTCGAACGAGTCGAGTCGACCCCTTCGTTCCGCCCGTCCCGGCCGCTGCTCACTGGCTTCAGAAGCTAGAGATCGGAGCCTGTGGACTCCTAGAGGACAGACGGGAAAATTCTGTGGACAAACCCCGCGACGGTTGTGCACAGGTTCGGCGCGAACCGGTGGAGAACGCGGGCAGTGTCGGGGCCGAAATGACCCGATTTGTCCACAGGTTGGTGGACAACTGGCCGCCGAATCGGAAAAACCGGCCGCTGACCTGCGAGTTTGCTTGACAGCGCAAACCCACAGGAAGCGCCGGTTGTTCACATGACGCGAAGGTGAACGGTGGATTACAACCCACAGGACTCCACACCCCCTGTGGATCAACACCGAGCGTGATCCACGGCCGACAGCGGCCGCGACAGCCGCTGATAGCGTCGAGGCGACCCCCGAGGAGGGCCCCTGATGCATCGGATCCTGCCGGCACCGACCATCGAGATCGACACCGACGACGCCTACCGGATGGAGCGCGTTCGCCACGACGGGCGGCCCTGGTTGATGGTCAACATGATCGCGTCGGCCGATGGAGCTGTGACAGTGGACGGAGTGTCCGGGGGCCTCGGCAGTGCGGGCGACAAGGACGTGTTCGGCACCATCAGAACCATCCCGGACGTGATTCTGGCGGGTGCCGGCACTGTGATAGCCGAGGACTACGGCCCGCCATCGACGTCGGTCAGCACGCGGGCCCGGCGGCTGGGGTGTGGTGCGTGGCCGGTCGCCCGCATAGCGGTTGTGTCGAACTCGTTGAGCGTCGATCCGGCGGCCCGGCTGTTCAGCGCAGGCGATTCGAGGCCGATAATCATCACCTCCGAAGCCGCCGATGCCGATCGGCGCAATGCTCTGGCCGAGGTGGCCGACGTCATAGTCGCCGGCACCGGTCGTGTCGACATGACGGCCGCCCTGACCGCGCTTGGCGAACTGGGCGCCAGGGTGGTGTTGTCCGAGGGCGGGCCCAGCCTCAATGCCCAGCTCGCCGCAGAGGGCCTGATCGACGAGATGTGTGTGTCGCTGGCACCCATGGTCGTCGCCGGCGACGCTAGGAGGATCGTCCACGGTGCAGCCCTTGCCGAACCGATCGACCTGGAGCTGCGCCAGGTGCTGACCGAGGATCACTATCTGTTCCTGCACTACCTGCGCGCCGAACCGATCACGGATTGACGACCACCACCTGGCCCGGCACCAAGACCTGACCAGACGACTCGACCATCCGCGAAACCAGTGGCCTGATGTCGCCCGTCGGGTAGTGCTGGCGGGCGATCGACCACACCGTGTCACCCGGCTGGACCACGTGGGTGATCGGCCCCGACGACGCAGCCGCGGCAGGTACGTCGTCGAACAGGTAGGACGCAGTGGTGGTCGCCGCTGCTACCAGCAACCAGACGAACGCGGCGACGACGACGAGGGCCACGAGCTGGCGACGGCGAACCACATGGGGCTCGGGCACGACGGCACGCCTGCCAACGTTGTCGACCACGAGCTGCAGCTGCGGGCGTGCACCCGGGGGCGTGGTGGCGATGGGATCGTGGGTGAGCAATGCGGCCATTCGAGCTCCTCGGACTGCGGTGGATGCGTACGGTCAGATCGTGCACGGGGGGTGGGACAGTCATTTCGGACAGGCCGATCGAGCTGCAAGCCCATCGACCGATCCGGAACACTCGTTCCACGAACGCCCGTTCTGTTCGAGCACCCAAGTGACCAGAACATTCGTTCGCTGTCAACACCCGCCGCGGAACTGTCGTTCGTCGAACAGATGTTTGATTCGACGTCGCCTGATCGATACACTCGGCGCCGGGTCGCAGGCACGAGCGCCAGGAGCACACAATGAACAACCCCGATCTGACAGATCGTCACCGCGGCATCCTCGAGTTCATCGACGACGCCATGAGAGAGCGCGGCTATCCGCCCTCGGTCCGCGAGATCGGCGAGGCGGTCGGGCTGGCCTCACCCTCGACCGTTCACTCACACCTGCGCAAACTCGAAGAACTCGGCTACCTTCGCCGCGATCCCTCCAAGCCGCGAGCCCTCGAGGTCACCTTCGAAGCCGGCTCGTTCACCCACGCCGAACGCCGCCCCTTCAGGCTCGTGCCTCTCGTGGGCGAGGTCGCGGCCGGCACCGACGTGCTGGCTCAGGAAAACGTCGAAGAGCTCGTCCCCATGCCCGGCGACATCACGGGCGAGGGCGAACTGTTCATGCTTCGAGTCAGGGGCGACTCGATGATCGACGACGGGATCCTCGACGGCGACTATGTGGTCGTGCGTCGCCAGTCGGTCGCTTACCGCAACGACATCGTCGTCGCCGGCATTCCGGGTGAAGAGGCCACGGTCAAGCGGTTCGCCAAGGATGGCAACAAGGTCACCCTCACGCCTGCCAACCCCACCATGAAGCCGATGGTCTTCCGCTCAGACGAGGTCGACCTGTTCGGAAAGGTCGTCACGGTGATGCGCAGGCTCTGACGCCCGCTCACCCTTCGCCTCAGGCCCGATGCCAGATCGGGCCAGAGGCGGTGTCTTCCACCACCACGCCCATCGAGGTCAGCTCGTCTCGGATCGCGTCGGCTGCGGCGAAATCTCTGTCGGCTCTGGCCTGCTGGCGCCGGGCCACCAGGTCGTCGATCTTCGAGTCATCATCGCCGTGGTCGTCCTCGCCCACAGCCAAACCCAAGACGGCGCACAACAAGACAACGGTGCCGGCCAGCCGTGCTGCGTCGTCGAGCCGCCCCTCGTCCAGCGCCGAGTTGGCCGCTCTCACGGCACCGAACACAGCATCCATCGCCGCCGGAGTCGACATGTCGTCTTCCATGGCCGAGCGGAACCGCTCGACGGTGTCGACATCGAGACGCTGGGCGTCGTCGGCGGCGACCGTCGGGTTGGCCGAGGCCAGCGTCACCCCCGCTGCCACCGCCCGGCGCACCATCGCATCGAGGCGCTTGACGGCCTCGGCCGTTTGGGAAAGCGATTCTGGACCCATCTCCATGGTCGAGCGGTAGTGCGTCTGCAACACAGCCAGGCGCACGGCGCGCGGACCAAAGGCTTCGAGCGCTTCGGCCAGGGTCGTGAAGTTGCCCAGCGACTTGGACATCTTTTCGCCCGAGACGTTCAACATGGCGCTGTGCACCCAGAACCGCGCGAACCCGTGCCCGCAGGCCGACGCCTGCGCCTGCTCGTTCTGGTGGTGTGGGAAGGTCAGGTCGTCTCCCCCGCCGTGGATATCGAATGATTCACCCAGGATCGACATCGACATCGCCACGCACTCGGTGTGCCAGCCGGGCCGACCCGGACCCCACGGCGTTTCCCAGCTGGGTTCGCCTGGCTTTGCCGCCTTCCACAACGCAAAGTCGAGGGGCGAACGTTTGGCCTCGTCGACCTCCACCCGCTGACCTGCGTCCTCGAGCAACTGCTCGAGGTTGCGACCTGCCAGACGGCCATAGTCGACTGCCGACGTGACGTCGAAGTACACGCCGCGACCTTCAACCACATATGCGGCGCCGGCATCGACAAGCTCGCGGATGGTCTCGATCATGCCGTCGATGAACTGGGTGGCCTGGGGTCGGTGATCGGGGTGCTCGACCCCCAGCCGATCCAGCTGAGCGACATAGCTGTCGAGGAACTCGGTTGCGACCTCGGCCTCGGTGCGACCTTCGCGCTCGGCTCTGCCGATGATCTTGTCGTCGATGTCGGTGACGTTGGCGACCATCGTCACCTCGTGACCGGTCCAGCGCAGGTAGCGACGCAGGACGTCGTAGGTGAGAGCCGTGCGTCCGTGACCCAGGTGTGGATGGTCGTACACGGTGGGTCCGCAGACGTACATGGAGACCCGTCCGGGGACGAGCGTGTGCAGCTCGGCCTTGGTTCGTGTCATCGTGTCGTACAGCTGCACCGGAAGCTCCGTGTTTCGAGGGCGGTGTCAGCCCGTGAGGGTACTGGCCGGGAGGTTGCCGATCATGCGAGATATTCCAGGTGCGTGCCCCCTCGACTGCCCCGACGGGTGCTCGTGGGTGGTCACCATCGACGACGACGGCAAGGCGGTGCGTGTTCGCGGAAACCCCGACCACCCGTTCACCAGGGGTGGGTTGTGTAAGAAGGTGAACCCATGGCTCGAGCACGCCGCTGACCCATCGCGACTGCTTCAACCGCTGAGGCGGATCGGGCCCAAAGGAGCGGCCCGGTTCGAACCCATCGGTTGGGATGAAGCCATTGGCACCATCGCCGAACGGTTCAGCGACATCGTAGACACCAGCGGCGGAGGCGCGATCTGGCCCTTCTACGGTACCGGCTCGATGGGATATGTGCAAGGCGCGAACAGCACCCAGGCACTGTGGAACCGGATGGGTGCTGCGGCACACCACCTTTCGATCTGCTCACCAGCGGGCCACGCCGGCCTCAGGCTCACCATGGGCATCTCGGTGTCACTAGACCCCGAGCAAGTCGTCGACGCCCGAACCGTGGTGATCTGGGGTTCGATCACCCTCGTGGCCAACCAGCACTGGTGGCCCTATGTCGAAACGGCAAGGCGCAACGGCGCGAGGTTGGTGGTAGTCGACCCTGTGGCCACGCGCACCGCCAAACGCGCCGACCTGCACCTCGCGATCAGGCCGGGCACCGACACTGCCCTGGCGCTGGCGGTGTGCAACGGCTTGATCGAGCGCGAAGCCCACGACCCGCACTTCATCGGCCACCGCACGACGGGATTCGACCAGTTCGCGGAAAGCATCCGTGGCTGGACAACCGATCGCGCCGCCGACGTTTGTGACATCGGCGCCGCGCAGATCGAGGAGCTGATCGACACCATCGCCGCCAATGCTCCGCTGGCGATCAAGATCGGGCAGGGCATGCAGCGCCACCATGGCGGCGGCCAGGCGGCCCGCGCCATCTCGTGCATCCCGGCCGTGATCGGGGCCTTCGACCAGCCCGGCGGCGGACTGGTGTATTCGACGTCGCGTTACTACCAGTTCAACCCCGCCTACCACCACACCGAGCTGGGCACGCGTCCCCGCACCCTGACGATGACCCTGCTGGCAGAAGAGCTCGACCCACACAGGGCCCAGCCCGTCGAAGCACTGTTCGTGGTGGCGGCAAACCCGATGGTTTCAAATCCCGATACAGCCGCTGTGGCCAAGGCGCTGTCGCGCGAAGACCTGTTCACTGTCGTTGTCGACGTGTTCGACACCGAGACGGTGGCCTATGCCGACATCGTCTTGCCCGCCGCGATGCAACACGAGCAGCTCGAGCTGAACAACTCGTTCGCCCACTTCTACGCCAACCTCAACCTGCCGGCCGTCGAACCACCGGGACAGTGCCTGCCATTCAGCGAGATCCGCAGGCGTCTGGCGGCTGCGATGGGCTACGACGAACCCGTGCTGCACCTGTCGGACGACGAATTGCTGGACGAGCTTCTCGACCATCAACCCTTCGCCGAGGCTGGGATCGATGCGCAGAGCCTCAGGAGCACGGGCTGGGCCCGCCTGCCCTACGCCACACCGTGGGCTCCGACCCGCCAGAGATTCCCCACACCTTCCGGTCGTTTCGAGTTCGCCAGCACGGCCGCGGCCAACCAGGGTTTGGGCCTGGTTCCCGAGTTCGAACCTACCCAGTGGACCACCGGCGCCGGCGAATACCAGCTGATAGCGGCTGCGAGCGACTGGCACCTCAACTCGACGTTCGCCGGCACCCAGAAGACCCGGTCGAAGACGGGCACCCCGCCGCTGCGCCTCAACGGCGAGGATGCAGCTCGTGATGGCCTGGTTGACGGCGACCGCGTCGTGGTCGAGTCGGCCGCGGGCACCTTCGATGCGGTGGTTGCCATCGATGCGTCGAGTCGTCCGGGATTGGCTTCGACCGACAAGGGGTGGTGGCGCCAAGGTGTCAACAACGTGATGGGCGAGGCCCGAACCGATGTCGGCGACGGGCCCGTCTATCACGGCGTTCAGGTATCGGTTCGGCTCAAGAGCTCGAACACCTCGGCCTCGGTTGTCGGCGAGAAATCCACGTAGAACTGCCCTACGCCGAAGAAGGTCGTTGGCGTCTCGGCGACTATGACCTCGTCAGCTGGTCCGAGCAGCTCGGTGTGAGCCCCTCGGGGCGCCACCGGAACCGCCAGGACCACCATCGATGCGCCGGATGCTCGGGCCACCCCGCAAGCCGCCCTGGCCGTTGACCCGGTGGCCAGGCCGTCGTCGACTATCACCGCGGTCCTGCCCGCCAGTTCGACGCGGGGCCTCACGCGCCTGATCGCCTCGACACGGCGTGCGACCTCGGCGCGCTCGCGCTCGGCTGCAGACTCAAATGACCGCGCGTCGACGCCGTAGGCACCCAGCACTTCGTGGTTGACCCATACCACACCGCCCTCGCCGACGGCCCCCATGGCCAACTCGCTGTTGGTGGCCAGGCCGACCTTGCGAACCACGATCACGTCGAGGTCGAGGTCCAGCGCGGCTGACACTCGAGCGGCCACGGGTACACCACCACGGGGAAGCCCCAGAACCACCGAGTCGGGCGCGACCTTTCCCTTGACGAGCCGCGCCAGGCGATCGCCTGCATCTACTCGATCGGAGAACATCAATCTCAGTCTCCGGCAACACGGCCCGCCGACACAGAGGACAACGTCGGCAACGCCCGTAACACAACCGCAATATTGACCTCAAGCCGATACCGAGGCGATGCCGAAACCTCACGGTGTGGCTTCGAGCGGGATGACGAAATGAACAGAGCAGCGACATGGGGGATGATCGCGGCGGTTTGCGCTGGGTCGGTTGCCATCGTGGCCATCGCCCCCGGCGTGCCGTCGGCCGATGGGGTGTTCATCGCAGCCGTCTGGGTGGTCGCAGCTGCTGCGATCGCCGAGGCGGCCGCACTGCGCTTCAGGTTCAGGCGCGAGCGTGCCTGCCTCACCCTCTCGGGCGCCGCGGTTGTGATCGCAGCGCTGTATTCGGGTCCGCTGGCAGCTGCGATGGCTGCGGCGACAGCCGGTCTGGTGTCGGCGGTCGCCGAGAGAAAGCTCCGCCCAGAGATGGTCGCCCTGGGGGTGGCCGAGCGCCTGGCCAGAGCCGCCGCCGCAGTCGCTGTCGCTTCATGGCTGATCGACGTGGGGTCGGTGTCGAACCCGGCCTCTTGGGCAGCGATCGCCCTAGTGGCCTCGGCCGCAGAGCTCACCGCCGAGGTCGTCGGCTCTGTGGGCCGGTGGTCGGCCGGCACCCGGCGTTCGGCCAACCTACTGGCCGGGCGGGCAGGCCTGGGCTTGTTTGCCGCAGCGCTGGTGTCGTCGGCATCGGTCGCCGCGTCGGTGATCGCCAGCGTCGACCCCTGGGCCGCGTTGGTCCTGCTGGTACCCGTCATCGGCACGGCCCTGGCCCGCTGGCTCGCGACACGCGAGGCCGCCAACGACGACAAGATCAAGTTCCTGAACGAGGTCCCCGGGCAGTCGCCCGTGGCGGTTCGACAAGACCCGTTGCTGAGCTTGATGACCCGAGCCGAGCAAGAGCTGGGGGCGGTGTCGGTCGAGCTGGTGCTGTTCGACCACTCGAGCTCGGGCTCGCGTGTCATCAGGTGCATTGGCGGCGGCGTGGTGGAAGAGGTGCTGGACGGTGCCACCACCGTGGTGCTGCGTCGGCTGAGCACAGGCCTCGGCGACGTAGACCGTTTGGGCGCGTCGCAGACCGGCACCCTGGTGAACCTGCATGGCGCCAACGCAGTGTCGGCTCTGGCCGGGTCTATCACAAAAGCCGGCGAACCGATCGCGCTGATGGTTGCGGCCGGCAGCATCTCCAGCTTCGGAGCGTTCGGCAACGATACCGCTGCCACCTTCGACCGCTTCCGGCACCGGATCCAGACGGCACTGGTGAAGCAACAGATCGAGACGCAGGCCGCGTGCGACCCCTTGACCGGCTTGCCGACTCAGGACGTGTTCGACGACCGTACGCGAAGCGCGATGTCTGGCGACGGCTCGGTTGCCGCCTTGCGCATCGACCTCGACGACTTTGCCGTGGTCAACGATGCGCTGGGGCACGCGGCGGGCGACGCGATCTTGTCGGTCATCTCGGTGAGGATTCGCCGATGCCTGGGTCCAGACGACATCGCCGCACGCTTCGAGGGCGACGAGTTCGGTGTGTTGCTCGTGGGGCCCAACGATCCCGTGGCGGTGGCTACCCGGATCGTCGAAGAGGTCCATCAGCCGATCACCATCGCCGGCCAGAACGTCAGCGTGGCGGTGAGTGTCGGCATCTCGAGCTCCGACTCCGATACCGACGCCGGCGACCTGTTGACCCATGCCGACTCGGCCATGCGCCAGGCCAAGGAACGGGGCAAGGGCGTCGTGGCCGTGTTCGGATCCGACCTGGTCGAGATGGGCGGCGGGCCGGTACGCACCTCGCTGGCCCGGGCGCTCGACGCCGACGACAACGCCCTCAGCGTCGTCTATCAGCCGATCTTCGCGCTGGGCACGTCCGATGACCAGGCGACCTCGGTAGGACCGGTGGCAGGCTTCGAGGCGTTGGCGCGATGGCGGTCGGAGGCGTCGCGCTCGCCCGAACACACGTTCATCGAACAGGCAGAGGCCGAAGGTGTCATCGGTGTCGTCGACGGCAAGGTCTTCGACCAGGTGCTCAACGACCAGCTGCGGTTGCTCGGCGGCGCGTCCGACGGGGCCCGGTTCGTGGCGGTGAACCTGTCGCCGCTGACCCTGGCCGACGAGTCACTGCCCGAGCGACTGGCCCATGCGGCGGATGCGGCAGGCGTCGACCGCAGCTCGGTGATGATCGAGATCTCCGAGCGCACCCTCGTCGAACAGCCCGGAATGGTCGTCGGCAGGCTTCGGGCGCTCACCCGAATGGGGTTCCAGGCATCGATCGACGGCTTCGGCACCGGCGGCACGTCGTTCAGTGTGCTGAAGCAGATCTCGGCCAAGACGGTGAAGCTGGCGGCCCAGCTGGTGGATCACGTCGACGACGATCCGGACGCGGTGGCCACCGTCATCGACCTGGCGAAATCGCTGGGGCTCCACGTGGTTGCTCATGGCATAGAGCGACCCGCGCAGCTCGAGGCCCTGGCGTTGTTGGGCTGCGACTTCGCCCAGGGCTACCTGCTGGGCCGGCCCCAACCAGCTCCTGAGCTGGCAGCCAGCCTGGTCGAAGCATCCGGATCGATCGGCACCTGAACCCTCCGACATCCAGACATATTCCACGATTTGTACCTAAATATGAGTATTCAGATCGGGTTTATCTGGTTAGCATTCGCTGCATGAGTCGAATCGTGTCTTTTCCTCAGGAGGTGAACGAGCTGTCGGCCCGGCTGGTCGCCGCTGGTGTCGTCGCTATGGGCGCCACCTTCCTGGCCACAGGCAGCGGCTGGGCCTTGGTTCCCCTGGCCTATGGATTCGCGGCACGCGTGCTGTCGGGGCCGCGGTTCAGCCCACTGGGGTTGGTGGTCACGCGCATCGCAACCCCCGCCCTCGACCGTCGCCACCGCATGGTTCCGGGCGCGCCAAAGCGATTTGCCCAGGGCATCGGCCTGGCGTTCGCTTCGACTGCATCGGTGTTGTTCGTGGCCGGTTACCCCGGTGCCGCCCAACTGGTGGTCGCCGCGTTGGTCGGCGCTGCGAGCCTCGAGGCTTTCGCCGGCGTATGCCTGGGCTGCATCATCTACAACCGCATCTGGGGTTGCGAAGACTGCTTCGACATCACCGACCGCATGGTGGCGTTGTCGCGAGCAAAGGCAAACGCCTGAGGCGCAACCGGGTCAGGCGGGCACGACCGTCACGGGCACACCGTTGAGGGCGATGTTCCCGCTGATCTGGTCAAAGAACTGCTCGTCGGTCAACACGTTGGTGTTGACACCGCGATATTCGGCGGCAACCCGCATCTCGACCCCGGGGAGGTTCTGGCCGAACCCGTGAGGAATCGACACAACGCCGGGCTTGATGCCGTCGGTGACCTCGGTGTCGACGACCACCTCACCCACCCGCGAGGTGACCCTGGCGGGCGAGCCGTCGGCCAGGCCCAGCCGGTCTGCGTCGTCGGGGTGAATCTGCAGGGTGCAGCGGTTGCGTCCCTTCATCAACACCCGGATGTTGTGCATCCACGAGTTGTTCGACCGCACGTGGCGCCGACCGACCAACACCATGGCCTGAGACCAGTCGCGCTCGAGCGAGGCAGCCAGTCGAGGCAGATCGTCTCGAATCTGCTGTGGAAGCAGCTCGATCTTGCCCGACGGGGTGCGCAAGATGTCGGGAATGCGACCCGGCTCCAGCGGACCCAGGTCGACGCCGTGGGGGTTGTCGATGAGGGTGTCGAGCCCGATGCCTTCGGGGTCTTCGCCGAATCCGTCACCGTAGGGCCCGGTGCGCAGCATGATGTCCAGCAGACGAAGCGGGCCGCGCCGCTCGCCCAACTCGGCGACCAGCTCTTCCACGTCGCGCCCGTGCACGCTCGACCACTGGTCGCGTGTGACCGACGACAGCAAACCCAGCGCAGCCGCATCGTCCATGGCGGTGATGTCGGCGTCTGGGCCCTCGCCGGCGAACACGCCAGCCAGCCTCAACAAGATCTCCCACTCGTCTGGCTGACCCTCGTCGAGATCGAGCACCGGCAAGGACGCGTTGGCCACGTTGTGTACCGCGAAGTTCAGCAGGGCGAGGTCGTAGTGGCTCTTCTGCAGCGGTGAAGGCGGGGGCAAGATGACGTCGGCGTGGCGCGTGGTCTCGTTGATGTACATGTCGACCGAGACCATGAACTCGAGCGAGGCCAGGGCTGCGTCGAGGCGGTTCGAGTTGGGATTCGACGACACCGGGTTGCCGCCGATGGTCACCAGCATTCGCACCTGGCCCTCGCCTGGCGTTTCGATCTCCTCGGGAAGCGCCGTGACAGGGAACTCACCGAATGCTTCTGGTCGGTTGCCGACCCGCGAGAACGCCCGGCCCATCCGGAACCCCCGACCCGAGCCGGGCTGACCCTTGGTGGAAGGCTGACCGACAGCACCCTTGGTGAACATGGCGCCGCCGACGCGGTCGAGGTTGCCGCTGAGGATGTTGACAACGTCCACCAGCCAGCTGGCCAGGGTGCCGAACTCTTGGGTGGCCGTACCGATACGCCCGTACACGGCTGCGGTTGGGGCAGCACACAGATCGTCGGCCAGGGAACGGATGTCGGCGGCGCTGATGCCACAGATCGTGGCAACCACCTCGGGTGTGTACGGGGCCAGCAACTGCGGCAGTTCGTCGAGGTCGGCGCAGTGCTGGGCCACGGCACCGGCGTCGGCCTGGCCGGTGCTGATCATGTGGTTGGCCATTGCGGCCAGCAGGTGGGCGTCGGAGCCCGGCCGGATGGCCACGTGGCGGTCGGCTCTTGCCGCTGTCTCGCTGCGCCGGGGGTCGACCACCACGACCTTGCCGCCGCGTGCCTGAATGCGCTCGAGCCGCCCCGGAAAGTCGGGCGCGGTGCACAGCGACCCGTTGGACGCATAGGGGTTGGCGCCGAGCATCATCAGGTAGTCGGTGCGGTTCAGGTCCGGAACCGGAACACTCACCGAGCCGAACATGATGGCGGCCGAGATCTCCTTGGGGCGCTGATCGACGGTCGATGCCGAGAACCGGTTGCGGGTTCCCAGGGCCCCGATGACCGCGCGGTTGTACAGCATCGGCCCGAGCGAGTGGGCGCACGGGTTGCCCATGTAAATGGCAGACGCATCGCGGCCGTACTCGGCCAGCAGCGGCATCATCCGTGCATCGATCTCGGCGAACGCGTCGTCCCAATCGACCTCAACAAACACCCCGTCGCGCTTCACCACGGGCTTGCGGAGCCGGTCGGGGTCGTCGTGCAGATGCCCGAGCGTCGAGCCCTTGGGGCAGATGAATCCCTGCGAGAACACGTCGTCGCGATCACCCCTGATGCGTTTGACGGTCTCGGCGCCATCATCACCGCGCTCGAGGGTGATCTCGAGACCGCATCCGGCCTCGCACAGCGGACAGGTCCGATACGCAATGCGGGTGTCCTCGGCGTTTTTGGTGTCGGTCATGGGTCCCCCAGGGCGTGTAGGTGGCGATCATTCTCCCAGACGCCGGCCGCGTTTCCCACGTCCACACTTGACCGAACGTGTGTTCGACGCGATCATGCGCCGATGACCAACTATCGCATGGCACAACACGAGATCGCCCAACTTCGCCAGACGGTTGCGATGCTGCAGCCGGGCAGCAACGCGAGCGTCAGACGAGAAGACATCCTGCGCCTGGTCGCCGAGGTTCAGCGCCTGCAGAACGACCTCAACGGGCTCACCTCTGGCCTTCGCACATTGCTCGACCGGTCGGCCTCGACGTGAACGGCTCCGCTACAGAGCCAGCGCGGCGTCGACCTCTTCTGTGCCGCCGGCCAACAGCACCAGCGCGGCGACATACAGCGCCACCAACACCAACCCCTCGACCCGGTTGAGCCGCCGACCGTTCGACGCGAACAGATACGCCAGCACCACGGCCACCACCATCAGCACCGAACCCCGCCCCGACAACAGCTCGTCGGTGATCACCCCGGGCCCAACCAGCCCCATGATGCCCCCCACGGCCAACGAGTTGAAGATGTTGCTGCCCAGCAGGTTGCCGACGACCAGGCCGGTCTGACCCTTGCGGCAGGCGATGACGGTGGTGCCCAGCTCGGGCAGCGAGGTTCCCAATGCAACCAGAGAGAACCCGACGAAACCGCCGGTCAGACCGAAGTCGTCTGCGATTTCGGTAGCAGCCCACACCACCACCTGGGCGCCGACCACGGTCATCGCCAAACCCAGGACGGTGAAGAACACCAGCCGGCGCTGCGAGCGTTCGTCGGCCTGGTCGCCGAACGTCAGGTCTTCGACGTCGAGGCCGCCACGGATTATCAAACCGAGAGCGACCACCATGGCCACCACAAAGGCGATGCCTTCCCAGCGCGCCAGAACCCCGTTGAAGAAGAAGGCCGCCGACATGGCCACGGCGGCGATGGCCAAGGGTCCCTCGCGCACCAGGATGCTGCGATCGACCGCCAGGGGCGCTATCAGCGCGGCCACCCCCAGGACCAGCGTCACGTTGGCGACGTTGGAGCCGACGATGTTGCCCACGCCCAGGGCCACTTCGCCGCGGGCCGACGCAATGGCAGACACCACCATCTCGGGCGCCGAGGTACCAAAGCCGATTACCACTGCGCCCACCAACACGGGCGACAGACGGTGCCTGACCGCTATTGCGGCCGCGCTTTCGACGAAGCGATCTGCGCCCTGCACCAGCATGACCAGACCCGCAATCAGAACCGGAACCGCTACGAGCATGTCAGGCGACTACGGAGTTTGCGCGGGCGAAAGTGAACCCGAAGGTCGGTTCTGGCACACGCAAAGTAAACAGGTCGGCCGCCGATTTGCGGCGGACTCAACGACGAAACTCAGGCCTTCTCGGCCGCCTCGGGATACAGGTGCTCGAGCGAGCCGGGCTCGATGCGACACGAGTCGATGTAGGTGTCGACGTCTGACTGCTTGAGCCTGATCACCCGGCCGAATCGGTAAGCCGGAACATCACCCTCGTCGATGAACCGGTAGAGGGTGCGCGGGGTGATGCCCAAACGGCGGGCCGCTGCTGCGGTCGAGAGCCAGGTGATGTCTTCTGCCACGGCGGTCATGCTAGTCCCTCTCGGTATCTGTCACCACATTTCGAAAGCGCGCCACCACGTACCGCCACATCCGGCCGCGCTCGACTTGCCGGGACATTCTTCGGCCGACCGGCAACCAACCTTTCGCCCTTTCACACACACAAACAGCACTCTGGGTAGCGTCTCTCGATCTGTTCCATGCCTTTCAGCTCGTTTGAAGAAAGTTTCAGATGAACTATTGACCACTCTTGGTGACTCTGTATAGCTTCCGAACGCATGACTACAGTCGCTCCGCCGGTGGGGGCTTCCGCAGAGGCCGCCGAACGACCAGACCACACCCAGCGCGCAATCCGCCCAAGGCGACCGTGGCCCGGAACCCGGGCTGCCGTTGGCGGGCTGTTGGTGGCGCTCAGCGGACTCGGGTTGTTCGTGGCCTTCGAGCGGGCCAACACTGCCCCGACCACGCTGTACCTGGTAGCACGCGAACCCATCGCCCCCGGCACGGTGCTGTCCCCCGACCTGGTCGGCGGGCAGCGTATGGATCTCCCAACCGGGCTCGACGCGGTCGCGTTCACCACAGCAGACGACGATCTCGTGTTGGGCAGCGTGACCCTCGAGGCGATCGGCGCCGGCGAGCTGATCCAAGCATCGGACATCCGCCCCCTCGACGAGGGCGCCGATGCGATGACCCCCTACGAGATGAGCTTTCGCATAGAAGCCGACAGGGCGGTGGACGGCACGCTGCGAGCGGGCGAGCGCATCGATGTCTACGCAACCGTCGGCACCGGACCCAGCGCGTCGACCGAGTTGATCGACGCTGACGTCCTCGTCGTCAGCGTCAATCGCAGCAACGACTCGGGGCTTGCAACGGCGCGCCAAGTGGTCACGGTTGCACTGGACAACACCGACCAGGTGTTGGCTCTGACGTCGGCGGCCGACCGCGGCACGCTGACCCTGGTGCGCTCGAGCGTTTGGCGATGACCTCCGGGCGCTACCTGGTTCTCGGCCTGGCGTCGGTACGAGCCGTATGGCCCCGCGAAGTAACGGGCTGGGCCATGGCCGGAGCGCTGCCGATCGAGTTCGTCAAGTGTGTCTCGGTAGAAGAGGTGAGGGCTCGGCTGCGCAGCGGACGCAAGCACTCAGCTGTTCTTGTCGACTCGGCCGCTCTCGGCATCGACCGAGATCTCTTCTCGGCTATCGCCGAAGCGGACGCAGCAGCAATCGTCGTCGGCAGCGACGACCGCGACTGGATCGCCCTCGGAGCACACGCCCGGCTGCACGAGGTCTTCTCCAGACAGGACCTGATCGAGCGGCTTTCGGCCCACGCAGTTGCGGTCGGCGAGGTCATGACCGACCCGCAGCAGGTGTTTGCCGACGCGGGGCCGGTTGCGTTCAGAGGACGCACGATCGCCGTAACCGGAAGGTGTGGCTCCGGGGTGTCCACGTTGGCGATCGCGCTGGCTCAGGCCTTCGGCTCCGATGCGGCAACCGCCGGCCAGTCGGTTCTGGCCGACCTGTCACTCGACGCCGACCAGGCGATGCTGCACGACGCGACCGACATTGTTCCCGGTGTCCAGGAGTTGGTCGACGGGCACCGCTCGTCGGCCATGGCATCGGCGCAGATACGGCGGCTGACCTATTCGGTTCCCGGCCGCCGCTACGACCTGTTGCTCGGGTTGCGGCGCCGCCAGGATTGGGTGGCCGTTCGCCCTCGAGCATTCGCAGCTGCCCTCGACGGCCTGAACCGAACGTACCGCCGGGTGGTCGCCGACATCAGCGCCGACTTCGAGGGCGAGCTCGAGACGGGCTCGCTCGACATCGAAGACCGCAACACCATGGCGCGGGTCACCGCGCTGGCAGCAGATCTGGTGTTGGTGGTCGGCCGTCCGGACCTGGTAGGCGTGCACGGCCTTGTCGGCGTCATAGACGCACTCGTCGGCCTTGGCGTGGAACCCGATCGCATCGTGCCGGTGTTCAACGGGTCTCCCAAGTCCAAACGAACCAGGGCCGAAGCCGCCCAAGCCCTGGCCGAGCTGGTCGACATCGAGAGCTCGCTTCGAGACCCGATCCACATCGGCACGGTCAAGAACCTCGACGACGTACACCGAAACGGAACCCTGCTGCCCCACTCGCTGGTCAGGGCCATCGCCCAACCTGTCGATCGGGCGTTGAGCGAGGTCGAGCCCCTCGACCCATCAGGCCCGATGTCGGGCGTGTCCCCCGAACCGGTCGCAATCGGTTCGCTGGGCACATCCGGCTCGACGGGCTCGGGCCGTGATGAGGCTGCATCGTGATGGCGCAGGTGAACCCCCTCGCCGAGATCGAACGGCGCGTCCAAGACAGGGCCAAGGCCCTCGAGGTCGATCCGACGTCAGCCGAGGGAACCGAGATCCTCAGCCGATTGGTCGACGAACAGATCGGGCAGTGGAACCTCGACTTCAAGCGCGGTCAGCGCGAGTTCGACCTGGCCGAACCGGCGCTGGTGGCAGAGCGGGTCGTGCGCAACCTCACCGCCTACGGGCCTCTGCAACCGCTCCTGGACGACCCCGACGTGTGGGAGATCATGGTCAACGCCCCAGACGCCATCTTCGTAAAACGTCACAGCGGTCCGTCGGGCTATCACGACGAGGTCTTTCACGACGACGATCACGTCAGGCGAATTCTGACGAAGATCCTCGACGACGCGTCGGCAGCACACCGCACGCTCGACCCAACCGAGGGTCTTCAAGATGCTCAGCTCGACAGCGGGGCTCGCCTGCACATCGTGCACGCCGACGTGGCGCGCGGCGGGCACCTGATGTTCAACGTGCGCAAGTTCACCGGGGTGGCCTACCGCAGCCTCGACGAACTGGTCGACGCCGGCACGCTGACCGAGCCAGTGGCGCGGTTCCTTCGGGCATGTGTGCGCAGCCGGGCTTCGATTCTGTTCGCGGGCTCGCCGGGTACGGGAAAGACAACGCTGCTGTCGTGCTGCGCCGCCGAACTCGATCCCAGCCTCAGGGTCGTGGTGGCAGAAGAGGTGTTCGAGGCCGACGTGCCGTTGCCCAACGTTGCGTCGATGCAGACCAGGCCGGCCCGCAGTGAGCGCGACGCGGTCGACCTGCGGCGTCTGGTGGCAGGGTTCCTGCGGATGGCACCCGACGTCGCGATCGTCGGCGAGGTACGCGATCGAGAAGCACTTCCGCTGCTGTTGACCCTGTCGTCTGGAGTCACCGGATACACCACCATCCACGCCGGCTCGGCACGACAGGCTCTGACCCGCCTGCGCTTCATCTGCCAGCTGGCCGACACGTCGAACGAACTTCCCATGTCGGCGCTGAACAGTCTGGTCAGCGAGGCGATAGACGTCGTGGTTCACCTCGACCGCTCGGCGAACGGCGTTGAGCTGACCGGAATCGTCGCCGTCGAAGATCTGGTGGCGGGAATGGACGGTGTGCAGTTCACAGCGACCGATGTGTTCTCGAGGCCGACGCGAGGCGAACCGGCTCGCTGGAGCGGAGACCGCCCGATCCGGCTGGGCCACAAGCTCGCCGACCACGGCTACGACCTGAACGACCTGCTCGACGACACGCGGCTGGGGTCGACATGATCGAGTTCCTTTTCATGGTCGCCGGCGCCACCGGCGTGCATCTGATCTACACACGTTTCGCGTTCGGCCGCCGCACGCTGACCGGGCCGGGCACGCGGCGCGCCGGCGTGCCGCGGCGACTGGAACAATGGCTGGCGCAGGCTGGGCTTCCCGGAGTGCGAATCAGGGACGTGGCAGCCGTGTGCGCTGCACTGTTCGTCCTGACGTTCTTGGTGACCTACGCGATCTTTGGTGGGATCTTCGCCGCAGCAGTCGGTGGTTCATTCGCTGCGACCTGGCCACTGGTCGCCTACCGGCAACGACGCATCAACCGCATTGCGGCAGCGGGCGAGGCGTGGCCCCGGATGATCGAGGAGATCCGCATCCTCACCGGCTCGGCCGGCACATCGATTCCCCAGGCGCTCTTCCAGGTCGGCAGGCGCGCGCCTCGCGAGATCTCCGATGCCTTCGACATATCCCATCGCGAATGGCTGCTGACGACCGACTTCGAGCGTGCGCTCGATGTGCTGAAGGCCCAACTCGCCGACCCGACAGCCGACGCTGCCTGCGAGACCCTGCTGACGGCGCACCAGGTTGGTGGCGTCGACCTCGACCGACGATTGTCCGACCTCGCCGAAGACCGAACCGCAGACGTTCAGGGCAGAAAGGATGCCCGCGCCAAGCAGAGCGGCGCCCGGTTCGCGCGGGCGTTCGTGATCATCGTGCCGATCGGTATGGCCCTGGTAGGCCTGACGATCGGCGACGGACGTGAGGCCTACCGGACCACGAGCGGCCAGCTGGCCGTCGTCGTCGGCCTGGCGATGATGGCTGCGTGCTGGCTCTGGGCCGGACGCGTGATGGCCATCCCACCCGAGCAGCGCGTATTTGCAGATCGATCCGATCGCAGAACCGCTCTCGACCAGGAGGCGCAGAGGTGAGTCGGCTCGCGGTGCTGTCCACATTGGTCCTGTGGGCTGGGACCACCATGGCGTTGTCCCACCTGCGTTGGTTCAGAAGGCTCCCGCTGGCCGAACGCCTGCGCCCCTTCGAAACGGGTGGGGCGAGGTCGTCGCGGCCGCTGGCCACTTCGCGGTCGCTCGACGAGGTCATCACACCGCTGGCCAACACGTTGGGCGAGCGGCTGTCGCGCGGCTTCGGCGTGTCGGAGGAACTGGCGCTGCGCCTCGAGCGGGTTCACTCTCATCACGACACGACTTCGTTTCGCACCCGCCAGCTCACCATGAGCCTCGTCGGACTGGCAGCGGCGGTGTTGGTGCTGCTGGCTGTCAGACCGCCCGGCCCCGTCGCCCTCGCTGGGCTGCTGTGCGGCCCACTGCTTGCGTTCCTACTCGTCGAGCAGGGCTTGGCGCGCCAGAGCGAGCAGCACCAGCGGCGGCTGTTCCTCGAACTGCCCGTGGTCGCAGAACAGATCGGAATGCTGCTCAGCTCGGGCTATTCCATCAATGGCGCACTGAGCCGTATCGCGACGCGAGGCAACGGCGTCTGCGCCACGGACCTGCGGCGCGTCACCAACCGCATACGCCAAGGACTCGACACCAACCTCGCGCTTCTGGAATGGGCCAGAGTCGCCAACGTGCCCACGCTTCACCAGCTGGTCTCGGTGCTGACCCTGCACCAGGACACCAGCGATCTGGGCGCCTTGATATCGAGCGAGTCGCGCAGCATGCGTCGGGCATTGCAGCGCGAGCTGATCGAGCGCATCGAACGCCGCAACCAGCAGGTCTGGATTCCGGTGACCGTAGCGACGCTGGTGCCCGGAGTGATCTTCCTGGCCGTGCCGTTCATGAGCGCCCTGTCGGGGTTCTCGGGGATCTGACAACAAACAATCAGAAGGAGACACACCATGACCACCGCCAACAACACCGTGCTGAACGTGTGGTGCTGCATCAGCGCCACGCTCGCCACCGGACGCCACCGCGTCCGGGACGAAGCCGGCGAAGGCGTCATCTCGGCAGCCATCGCGGTTCTGATCGTCGCAGCTCTTGGGGCCCTGATGTGGGTTGGCTTCCAGTCGATCTGGGCTGATGCCGAAGCGACCACACGATCAAAGATTGCCGAGATCGGAGGGTGAGCGCGGCGCGACCGGCGATCTCCGGTCGCCGGCGTTTGCGAGACCAGCGTGGTGCCGCCGTCGTCTCGGTGACACTCGGGGTGTTGGTGTTCCTGATCATGCTGTTCACCGCCGTACAGACCATGTACGCGATGTATCTCGGGTCGTCCGTTGAGGGCGTCTCATACGACGCAGCGCGCATCGTGGCTCAGTCGGGATCTTCGTCTGATCCCTCGGCAAGAGCGCGGGCAACCGCACATGTGCAGCAGCTGCTCGCCAACACCGACGGAGTTCAGGTTTCGTTCGAAGGGTCGACCGACGATGTCGTCCAGGTGACCGTTACAGCGAACCCGCCCACCCTGGTTGGCCCTTCGCTGGGGCTGCCATGGCTCGACGATCTCTCCGAAACCACCCGTGTCAGGGTCGAACGTCCCATCGAGCCCCAACGATGACGACCCGCCTGGCCCAACGGCGCTCGGACGAACGCGGCCAGCTGGCCGGAATCGAGATGCTCCCACTGGGGGTGCTGGTGTTTGCGGTCGGGGTGTTGTTCTTCGGCCAGCTGTGGGCAGTCATCGAAGCGAAGTCTGCAACCGAGTCGGCCGCACGCGAAGCGACCCGCACATTTGTCGAGTCTCAGGTAGATGCCGGCGCGGCCGAACAGCGGGCACGATCCGCGGCGCTCGACGTCTTGACGGCCGCGGGGCGCGACTCGGGCAGGGCAACCGTGCGGGCCAATGGTCCGCTGGTCCTCGATCGCTGTGCACCGGTCACTTTCGAGGTGACCTACTCGGTTCCGGTGGTGAGGCTGGGATTCGTCGATTGGGGAAACGGATTCGAGGTGACGTCTTCGCACACCGAGATCGTCGACCCCTACCGCGATGCACTCGACGGCGGCCGATGTGGGTGACGAGGTGACGCCGCACCATCAAGGGCGGTCGTCCCGGCGCACGACCGACCAGACGGGCAGCGCTCTGCTGCTGATTCCCGCTGGCATCGTCATCGTGCTGGCGCTGGGAGCCATGACACTGAACGCTTCGGTGTCGTACATGGCCGAGCGCAGCGCTGCGAGCCTCGCATCGGAGGTGGCCAACGACGTCGCCACCCTTGCCCTCGACCAACAACACTTCAGACGCACCGGCGAATACCAGCTGGTTGCCGACCTGGCAGGGGCGGTCGGCTGGCGCATCGACGCCGCCAGAGGCGCCTCTCGCAGCGGCTTGATACCGGGGTCGGTCGAGGTAACCGTGAGCCGCGTCGACGCGACGACCGTCGAGGTGGTTGTGACCGCCGAGGTCCGATTGCTCCTGAGGACGCCCGGAGGCGAAAGCACCCGATCGGTCTCGGCCAGGGCAATGGCCACGGCGTCTCCTCCCGGATAGACCATTGACCTCTTTTAGTATTTTTCATAGTGTTTCAATATGTTCAAAGGCACACCGACCGATCCCAGGGGAGAACATCCGGCAGGTCGGGGCACTCACCCCTCCGGCAGCACAGGCCACCTGACTGCCGTGCCCAGTCCCGAGCCCGAGGCGCCCGACGTGTTCGTCAAACCGGCCCCACCTTCCGATCCGCTGCGCCGTCGGTCTGAGGCCGAAGTCCTTCAGACGCTGCGCCATCCGGGAACCGTCGAGGTGCTCAACCTCAAAGACGGCCCCGAGGGAACTGCGCTCGAGTTGGCCAAACTCGACGCGGTCGACCTTCTGCATCATCGTGCTCTCGAGCCTTCCGAACTGGTGGTGGTGTTCGGCCAGGTCTGCCAGACCTTGGGCGAGATTCACAGCGCGGGCTTCGTACACGGAAACCTCGGCGCCGAGCATGTTCTGGTCGATCAGCAGGGCCGGGCGGTCCTGTGCGGGTTCGGCAACGCAAGCCCAGTTCGCTCCGATGCCCGGCCCGACGGGCTCGAACCCCAACTCGACGTTGCGGCGATAGCTCGGCTGCTAGAGCGCGAACTCGACCGAACCGAAGCCGAGCACCCGGGCGATCGACTGAACGACAGCCTGCGCCACATCGCTCAGGTCGCCGATGCCCACGAGGTCACGAAGGCGACCGCAAGCTCGTTGGCGCTCCGGCTTCATCAGTTGAGCAACGCCGAAACCGCCCCCTCAGAACCTCTCGCCTCCAATCCGGCAGAACCCACCACCGATCTAGCCAAGACGGCCACCGCACTTGCCGGCCGAATCTCGGCCGCGTGGCAGGTCCACAGAACGCCAGTGCTGGCAGGGGCCGCGGTCGTCGGCGCCCTTCTTGTCCTGGCAGCGGCACATCTGGTCCCCGACGGCGCAAGACCCGACAGCCCACCAGCCGATGCGGCCGCGACCACGCAGCCGATGCCGGCACCCACCACTGACGGTCCCCCACCACAGGGCGCCGAGCTCGTCATGGCGATCGAGCCAGCCTGTCCGACACCACCCGATGCCGCAAACCTCGCCGACATCGACGGCGATGGATGCCCCGAGCGATGGACCGCATCGAACGGTCGCATCGACGTTGGGTCCCAGAGGTTCACACTGGGCACTCCAGAAGACTTTGCGATCGTCGGAGACTGGAACTGCGACGGCAGCGCCACCCCAGCCCTCGTCGATTCGACCGGGCGGGTGTTCCTGTTCGACGCGTGGCCTTCGGGGGGTCAAAGCGTCACGGTCGAGGCCACAACCGAGATCGATGGAGTGGTGTCGGTCTGGTCCAGCGCATGCGGCGCCCTCGACTACGAGACCGCCGACGGTGCCAGGCACTCGATGCCAACGGCTCCGCTGACCGCCCAGGAGCAAGGATGAACCGACGCACACCAGCTCCGCACATGTCGACGTTCGCGGTCATCGCATGGGTAGTGGGGCTGCTCGGCAGCGCCGCAGTGCTTTGGACCATACCCATAGGCCCCTCCCCCGGTTCTCTGGTGGCCGGTTTCGACGTTGCAGCTTGGCTCGATCGAACCGACCCGACCGAGATGGCCGCGACCCTGGTGCGCTTCGGTGCGTTGGCCTGGACCCTGTGGCTGAGCGTGGTCACCGTGACCGGGTTGGCACTTCGCGCCGTGGGCGCCGCAACGTCGGCGGCCAGGCTCTTCGAAAGACTTCCCGAAGTCGGGCGGCGAGCGATGCGACCCGTGGCGGGCGTTGCGCTTGCTACGACGCTCACCGTGGGCGCCACCGTGACGGCTGGCGCCCAGGCCGAACCAAGCGCTGGAACAGACCAGATCGGCACACGGGCGACTGCCACCCTGACCCACGTCGGCGAGGTTGGCTGGCCCCGATACGACTACCCGGTTACGCCCGCTGATCTCGGCGATGCCGATGTGGCGCCGGGCGACGGCACACCCTCTTCCCAGCGGCCGGGTATACAAGGCTCGTGGCTGGTCGAAGAGGGCGACAACCTATGGAGCATCGCCGAACGCACCGCACCCTCGGGCTCTGACCTGAACGACATCGCCAGGCACTGGTTGGGCATCATCGACGCAAACCGAGACAGCCTGCCGCGCCCCGACGACCCCGACCTGATCTACCCCGGAATGACCATCACAATTCCGAGCAGCGATAACCCGGGCTAGTGACACCCGCCATCGGTGGGCACGCACGAGTGTCCGCCGCCATGATGGTCGGCACCTGCAGCGCCGTGGCACGCCTGGCTGTTGCAGCCGCTAGCACCGGCGGTGAGGATGTCGACCACTTCCTGGGGTGTCAGCACCTGCGGTCTATACGGGTGCCCCATATAGGCCAGGTTGATGACAAAGGCCCGCAGATGGTTGTGCGACCCCAACTCGAGCAGGTCATAGAGCTGGTCGATCTCGGGCACGCCACAACGTCGGGCCCGCAGGTCGGCGATGTCGAGCTCCTCGATGTGGCCGGCCACCCTCATCGCCTCGTCCAGTGACTCGAGCCCTCGGGCCACGAACGACTGGTACATCTCGGCCATCGCCGGGTCGTCGAACTCGCCAGGCCCCAGGTGCGCGATCGGGTCCTCGATCCCGAAGCGCGCCAGCTGGGCGACTACCTCGGCCTGGTGAAACAGCTCCGACTCCTCGATGTTCGAGAACGCCGGATGGTCCCACTTTGCGCCCAGCGCCCGGTACACATCGGCGGCGAGCTTCTCTTCCTGGCGCATGAACACGAGGTTCGAGATGTCGATGTCGTCGGCGGTACGCATCCCCAAACGCTAGGCGACCGTCTGGCGCATCGCCCGGGCCCTTCGTCCCAAACCCCAACACCCCCGCCGTGGAATCTGGGGTCGAATTTGGCCCGCCGGCGACCCGAACCTGACCCCAGATCCAGAAGGTGACCCCAGAATCGGGCGTCGGAGTTGCGGGCCGGTCAGGCCGATGGCAGAACGACCTCGAAGGTGGTGCCGGCGCCGGGCCCGTCCGAGTGCGCAGCGATGGTGCCGCCATGAGCGTTGACCAGGGTGCGCGCAATGTTCAGCCCAATGCCGGTGCCCGGCCGGGTGTGGTCGAGCCGGGTGTACCGGTCGAACACCGCGACCAGCTGGTCGGCAGGGATACCCGAGCCGCTGTCGGTGACCCGAACCACTACCTCGCTGCCCGATCGAACCCAGATCGCGACCGAACCGCCCTGAGGTGTGTGGGTCAAAGCGTTGCCCACGATGTTGGTGAACACCTGGGCAAGGCGGTCGGCATCGCCCACCACCGCAGCCTCGGGCGGCACATCCACCGACAACGTCACGCCCTTCAACTCGAACTGCGACCTCAGGCGATCTGCCACAGCCGATACCACGTCACCCACATCGACCCGGTCTTGCGACAACTGGAGGGCACCCTCCTGCCCCTTGGCCAGCAGGGAGAGATCGTCGGTGAGGCGCCTCAGGCGGTCGGCTTCCTCGATCACCGAAGCAAAGGTCTCCGGTGTTGGCTCCATGACTCCGTCGATCAGAGCCTCCATCGTTCCCTCGATGGTGGTGAGGGGATTTCGCAGCTCGTGAGCCAGGTCCGAGATCAGCCGGGCCCGATTCTGTTCGGTGGCCTCGAGCGTTTCAGCGAGAGTGTTGATCGACAGAGCCAGATCGGCGAGCTCGGCTTCTGGCGGTTCGGCAACCCGGGCCGAGTGATCGCCCGCCGCCAGCCGGTGGGTGGCATCGCGCATCGCATGTACCCGAGCCGAGAGGGTACGCACCACCCACCAGGCGACACCGGCGGCAAGCAGCACGCCCGCCAGCGCAGCGACTCCGGCGGCGATGGTCAGAGATCGGTTGAGGCTGTCCGAAATGGCCGGGTCGGCGAACGGATCCTGGTTGTGCCTGGGCCCGCCGGCCCCAAAACCCATGCCTGTGAGGCGGCGCTCGAACAGCCGTGGCGTCAGGAATCTGACGGTGACGAAGCCCACACCAGCCACCACGGCGATGACCGCTACATATGACCAGATCAGCACGCCGCCGACACTGCGCCGCGACCCGGTCGCGGCGCTCACGACGGCTCCAGCTCGAACCGGTAGCCCACCCCGCGCACGGTGCCGATGAACCGGGGCTCGGTGGCGCTGTCTCCCAGCGCCTTGCGCAGATTGCGGATGTGCACGTCGACAACGCGATCGTCGCCCACGAAATCCCACCCCCACACCGCCTCGAGCAGCTGGCGGCGCGAGAAGACCCGACGAGGCTGAAGAGCCATGGCCTTGAGCAGATCGAACTCTAGGGTTGTCAGCTCTGCCGGTTCACCATCGACCTCCACATCACGTCGACTGGTATCGATGGTCAGAGATGGAAAGACGAGCGTCTCCTCGGCACCGCTGGCCGCGGCCGAAGATCGTGTGCGGCGTAGCACCGCTTTGACCCGCGCCACCAGCTCACGAGGGCTGAAAGGCTTGGTGAGATAGTCATCGGCGCCCACCGACAGCCCGATCAGCTTGTCGGTCTCCTCCGAACGAGCGGTCAGCATGATGACGTAGACGTCGGAGAAGGTGCGCACCTGGCGCAGCGCCTCGATGCCGTCGATGCCGGGCATCACGACGTCCATCACCACCAGGTCGGGTTCGAGAGCTCTGACCCGCTGTATCGCCTGGGCCCCGTCCGACGCGCCGGCGACCTCGTAGCCCTCGGCAGCGAGATACGAGGACACGAGGTCGCGGATCTTGGGGTCGTCATCGACCACGAGGATCGAGGGGACTCCGCCGGCCATCTGGGCGATGCTAGCTGCGCCCACGGCCATGGCCCTGGCCCATTCCCTGGCCGCCCTGACCCTGACCCATTCCCTGGCCCTGGCCGAGGCCTCCCTGGCCGTGGCCACCCTGACCCTGGACGCCCTGGCCCTGCATCTCGTGACCCATCGTGTTATCGGCTGCCACGATCGCGGCTACGTCAGCTGTTTCGAGTACCTGGGCGTCGTATTCGACGCCGAACCCCTCGAGGCTGCGAACGAAGGCCCGGAGGTGGTTGTTCGATCCGGCTTCGAGGCGGGCATAGAGAGCATCGATTTCGGGAACCTCAGAGGCCCGCTGACGAAGATCGGCGATGTCGACCTCTTCGATCAACGCGCCAACCATCAAGGCTTCCTGGGCCGAGATCATGCCCCGCTCGACCAAGTCGTGGTAGAGGTCCTGCAGGGCGGGGTCGATGAACTCGCCCGGCGCGAGCGCGTCGATGGGGTCTTCGATGCCCAGCGAAGCGAGCACGGCAGAAACCTCGGCCTGATGTGTCAGCTCTGCCTGTTCGATGTTGGCGAAGGGACGCAGACCCCATTGTTCGTAGAGCACGTTGTAGACGTCGGCGGCGAGCTTCTCTTCCTGGCGCATGAACAGCAGGTTGTCGATGTCGGCCTGGTCGACGGTCTGCGACGTGGCCGCGAGAACCAGGTCTGCCGTTGCGGGTTCGGTGGCGGCATCGGTCGAGTCGCCGGCGCATGCGGCAAGGATCGGCCCAGATCCGGCGAGTGCGGCAGCAAGCAGAAACGCACGTCCGGTCTTGACGGTGTTGGTGATTTCGAACTTCATGACCTTGTCCCTTCTTCGGGGCCGAGTGCTCGGCTTCGATGTCATGTTCTCGATGTCCGATGAAGCCTTTGATCGCGCTTTTGTGAAGCTGCCATGAAGCCGGCGACCAGACCTGCACAGAGCCGGCGACCCAGCCTGCACAGAATCTCCAGATCTCGCGCCCGGCATCTGCACGGCCGGTTCCCTACGGTGTCCTTGTGGGTAACAGCCGAATTCTCGTAGTCGACGACGACCTGGCCATCGCCGATGCCGTGGCACAACGTCTTCGCGCCGACGGCCATGAGGTCAACACAGTGCATGACGGCAACGTGGCGGTCGCCACGGCGTTGGTTGCTCCCCCCGATCTGGTGGTGCTCGATCTGGGCTTGCCGGGGGCAGATGGCATCGAGGTGTGCCGCCGGATCCGTGTTCATCACGACGTGGCCGTTGTGATGTTGACCGCCCGAGACGACGAGACCGACATCCTGGTCGGGCTGGGGGTGGGCGCCGACGACTATGTGGTGAAGCCGTTTTCGCCCAGGGAGTTGTCGGCTCGTATCACCGCTGTGCTGAGGCGCACCATGGCGTCGCGCCCCGCCATCGACGAGAACCATTTGCGCGCCGGCACTTTCGAGATCGACGTGATGCGGCGCCGGGTTTGGGGCCCCACCGGCGATGTGCATCTGACGGTGACCGAGTTCGACCTGTTCGTCGATCTGGCCAAGGCCCGAGGCGCCGTGCGCAGCCGCGACGACCTGATGCAGCAGGTATGGGGTTATCGCGACGCCGGGGTGGCCCGCACCATCGATTCACACATCCGAGCGTTGCGACGCAAGCTCGATGCCGATCTGATCCGCACCATCCACGGAATCGGCTACGCCCTCTCGGTGGGCGACAGGATCTGAGGGCGAGAGCATCGTGTCGTCGCCGTTGGGCGCGCTCACCAGCCTGAAGGTGAAGTTGTCGATAGTCATCGTCGCTGCTGTGGCCGTTGCGGCAATCACATCGACCGTGGGGCTCAGACTCGGGTGGCCGATCTGGGTTCGTCCGGTTGTGGCCGCGGCTCTGTCCTTGATCATGGTTCAGTTCTTGGCCCGCGGCCTGACGTCTCCTCTGCGCAACATCGATGCTGCGGCCCGCCGGTTCGGCGGCGGCGACCTGGCGGCTCGGGCCACGGTGTCGACCGTTGACGAGATCGGACGCCTGGCCAGCACCTTCAACTCGATGGCCGACCAGTTGGCCGAGGCAGAAAGGCACAGGCGTCGTTTCGTGGCCGACGCTGCCCACGAGCTGCGTACCCCGGTGTCGGGTCTTCTGGCCACGGTCGAGAACATGGCAGATGGGGTCACCGAGCCCACAGCCCACGAGCTCGAAAAGCTGCACCGCCAGTGCCGCCGGCTGTCGGCGCTGACGGCCGATCTGCTGGATCTGTCTCGTCTGGAGGCCGGGGTGCTCGAGCTGAGGCCGTCACAGTTCGATCTGCTCGACCTGGCGCGGGCCGCGGCAGATGAAGCGATGGTGCGCCATCCCGACGCTGAGATAGAGGTTTCGGGGCCGAGGCAGGAGATCACCGGCGACCGACGTCACCTGCGCAGGGCCGTGGACAACCTCGTCGAGAACGCGGCGGTGCACGGCCGCACCGCGTTGACACCGCCCCAGGTCAAGATCGCTGTCGGCCCCGGCCCCGTGCTGGTGGTCGAGGACAACGGCCCAGGCCTCAACGGAACCGCGTCCGATGTGTTCGACCCATTCCGGCGCAACAGCCCTTCGACCGCAGGCACTGGGCTGGGTCTGGCAATAGCGCGCGAAATCGTTCACCTCCACCACGGCCGCATCGAGGCCAAGGACACTGGCCGTGGTGCCGCATTCACCATCGACCTGTCGACCTGACCCAACAGCCGCCGATCACCTGATCGAACCCGGAGACACCCATGACAACCACGCTTGACCGCGCGCGCACCGACACGGTGCCAACACCCGACTCGAAGACGATCTCGACCTTGGCGTTGATTGCCGTCGCAGGAGTGGTTGGCGACCTGGCGATGCACGCATCGGCGTTCGGGTTTGCCGCTTCGGGTGCTGTCGCCGCACTGGGTTGGTGCGCCGCTAGCGGCTCGGCGTCGTTGCGCCGGCCAGCCACCCTGGTCGTTCCGATGACCATCACCGCGCTGGCCCTTTGGTTGTCGGTGCGGTACAGCCCGTGGCTGTTGACCATCGATCTGGCGGCTGCAGCTCTGCTGCTGATGATTGGGCCGGCCATCGACCGCCAGGGTCGCCTTCTGGCCAACGACCGGTACGAGTGGACCTTGCGCTCGGCCAAAACGTTCAGGGCGATTCAGCCCGCACTGGTGAAGGTCGTGCGCATCGTGCACCGCGCCACCGCCGCCCTGGCTGGTGGTAGGGCTGCCGCGCTGGGGTTGGGAAACTACGTGCTTGCCGCCGCCACCGGTGCGTTGATGCTGGTGCTGTTGGCTTCGGGCGACGCGGTGTTTGCGTCGTTCTTGTCGATGCCGGACGTGACCACACAGGGACTTCATCTGTTGGGTTGGTCGGTTGCAACCTTTGTTGGCCTGTGGCTGGCGACGGCCTCGGATCATCACGATCGACCCGCGCGAGCGGCCACGGCTATACGCACCTCGCACGACTCGGCCTCGTTGTTGCTGGCGACTGTGTCGATGGTGCTTGGCCTGTTCACCTTGTCGCAGTTGGTCACGGTGCTGCAGGGCAGGCAGTGGGTGCTGGAGCGCACCGGCCTGACGTTCGCCGAATACGCCAGGCAAGGGTTCTTCCAGCTGTTGTGGGTGGCCGTGGTGGTGGCCGCAGTGCTGGCCTTTGCCCGAGTTCGAACGGCGGCAGATTATCGACGCCCTCCCCGGCGCGTCATTGTCCTGAGCGGGGTCATTGCGGCGCTGACGATCGGCCTCGTCATCGTGTCGCTGCGCCGCATGTTCCTGTACGAAGAAGCGTTCGGCCTGACGATGCTGCGGCTCTACGTGATGGGCTTCGCTGCTTGGATGATCGCGGTGTTGTTGGCCACGGCGACGGCGACCGCAAGCGCTGGTGGCAGGCGCTGGCTGGCTCCCTTTGTGGTGGGTTCGGCCGTTGCGGGCGTGCTGGTGCTGAACATCGTGAACCCCGAGGCCATCGTCGTCGAACGCAATCTCGAGCGAGCCCAGAGCGGCGCCGACCTCGACGTCGACTATCTGCTGGGGATGTCCACCGATGGGCGGCTGGCCCTGGTCGAGGCCCTCGAAGCGGGTCAGTGGCCGGCGATAACCCGCGCACTGTGCGAAAGGGGCCTGGAGCGCACGCCCGACCTGGACAACATCTGGTCGTACAACTTCAGCGTCGACCACTACCAAGAGGCCGTGGCCCGACTGTGCGGTAGTGGTCCTTCATGAGGACCTTCTTCGGGCTGTTGTCAGCCGACGCGTCGGCGCAGCATCGAGTGAACCCGCTCCCAGTGCAACTCAGAGGCGGCCCGGTTGTAGCGCTCGCCACCAGGCGGGGCATATCCGTGAACGGCATAGCTGAGGAAATCGAGGTTGTATTCGACCCCGGCTTCGTCGAGGGCGTTCGTCAGCACGTCGCGATCTTCGACCGGAGCGGTGGGGTCGTTGTCGGCCCAGCCGAGGTAGACCTCGGCGCTGACGTGCTCGAGGCCGAGGTGGGGCGAGTCGGGGGTGTCGCGGACCAACCAGGCACCGTGGATCGACGCAACTGCGCCGACACGCTGGCCCATGGCGCGGGCCAGTGAAATGACCAGGCCCCCACTCATGCAGAAACCGACCGCTCCGATGGGACCATCGGTCTTGGCGGCTACATCGGCCTCGGCGATCTTCAGCAGCGCTTCGGCGTCACCGATGATGTTGGTGGGGTTCACCGTGCCCATCATCTCCTGCCTGGCGTGCATGTCTTCATCGCTTTGACCGAACTCGCGAAACGGTCCGCCCCGGTAGAACAGGTAGGGCAACATCACGTAATAGCCCGCCGTCGCCAGTCGAGATGCCATGTCTTTGAGGGCGGGCCTGATGCTGGGTGCGTCCATCAGGTAAAGGACAACGGGGTGCGGTCCGTCGTGCTCGGGGTGATAGATGAAGGTCTTCATCTCACCGTCGCCGGTTGCCACTTCGATCTCGCGCTCGATCATGATCGCAGTCTGGCAGATCGGCGGCGGCCGACCCCGATTCGGTAGCAACCCAGACTTTTAGCCTATATTGTATGGCTCGCCCTTGAAGCGGGCCCGACCCCCCACCCGGAGCAGACATGAGCAACGACTGGAAGTTCGAGACGGCCACCGTCCACGCAGGACAGCAGCCCGATAGCGCCACCGGCGCCCGGGCCGTTCCGATCTATCAGACCACGTCCTATGTGTTCGACAACGCCGAACACGCCCAGAACCTGTTCGCGCTGGCCGAGATCGGCAACATCTACACGCGCATCATGAACCCCACCCAGCACGTGCTCGAAGAGCGCATCGCTGCACTGGAGGGTGCCGTGCGCACCGCCGTCGGCCTGCCAGGATGCCTTGCCGTAGCGTCGGGCCAGGCCGCCGAGACGCTGGCGATCTTGACCCTGGCCGAGGTCGGCGACCACATCGTCGCCAGCCCGTCGCTGTATGGCGGCACCTACAACCTGTTCAACTACACACTTCCGAAGATGGGCATCGAGGTCAGCTTCGTCGCAGACCCCGACGACCTCGATGCGTGGCAGGCGGCCGTGCAGCCGAACACCAAGGCGTTCTACGGCGAGACCATCGGCAACCCCAAGAACGACGTGTTCGACTTCGAGGGTGTTTCGACCATCGCGAAGCAGGTCGGCGTGCCCCTGATCATCGACAACACGGTGGCTTCTCCGTACCTGTGCAACCCGCTCACCCACGGAGCCGACATCGTCATCCACTCGGCCACCAAGTTCATCGGCGGCCACGGCAACAGCATCGGCGGCGTCATCGTCGACGGCGGCAGCTTCGACTTCGGCGCCGGCGACAAGTTCCCGAACTTCACCGAACCCGACCCCAGCTACCACGGTCTTGCCTATTGGCCCGCTCTGGGGCCCGGCGCATTCATCATCAAGGCCCGCGTCCAGATGCTGCGCGATCTCGGACCGGCGATCTCGCCGATGAACGCGTTCTTGCTTCTTCAGGGTGTCGAGACGCTGCACCTGCGGATGGAGCGCCACGTCGAGAACGCCGCCAAGGTCGCCCGCTTCCTGGCCGAACATCCCCAGGTCGAGTGGGTGTCGTACTCGGGCCTCGAGACGTCGAAGTGGAACGAACGGGCCAAGCGCTACCTGCCCAAGGGCCCCGGATCGGTGCTGGCGTTTGGCATCGCCGGCGGTGCCAAGGCCGGCCAGAAGTTCGTGGAAAGCCTCGAGTTGCACAGCCACGTCGCCAACATCGGCGATGTGCGCAGCCTGGCCATACATCCGGCCAGCACCACCCACAGCCAGCTGACCGCCGAGGAACAAGAGGCCACTGGTGTCTTGCCGAACCTCGTGCGCTTGTCGGTCGGCATCGAGCACATCGACGACATCATCGCCGACCTGGTGACGGGCTTCGAGGCCACATCAGCGCTCTGACCGACCCGACCGTGCCCTTGGTCACAGGTCGAATTCGGATGGTCTAAGCTCGCCGAACACGCCGGGTGCACCCGGTAGCAGATCTGGGGGACACGAACAGGAGCCGGGCCGCCACCGAGAGGTGCGGCCCGGCTTCGGTCATTCAGCCGCGGCGCTTGCGCCGGGCCACATCAGCACAGGCGCTATCAGCACTCGACGACGGCGTCGCTGTACACGATCCGAAGCTGCTCGCCCTCGGCGGCCACGGCGCCGGCGTAGACACACATCAAGAAGTCGCCTTCGGCCTCGGGCAGGTCGAGTATCAGCGAGATCTGATTCCCGTCGGCCTTGATTTCGCCATCGAGCGAGAGCTGATCGAACACGATCTGATAACGCGTCTCGGGCGACAGCATGCCGATCGCATCGCCCAGCTCTGCCGCCTGCTCATCGTCGAGACCCAGCGTCCGGGCGGCGTTTTCTGCACTATCGAAGGACGCTGTGCCCGAGTCGGCCGCGTCACCGGCTCCGGAATCGGCGGCCTGATCGTCGACCTCTTCGGTGTAGGTGATCTGTGCGCCTGAGCCGCCCTCGGACGGGTAAACGAACAGTGTCAGCACGGCCCCACCCTTCTCATACTGGCGCGTGATCGACAACTCCTCTCCGCTGGCCAGCCTCGAATCGACGCTCATGTCCCAATCGGCCAGGGCGGAGTGATAGTGCTCGGCCAGTTCCTCGACGCCGGCGCTTGCCTCGATCGTCATCGACATGTTGTTGGAGGTCTCGTCGACGAACGACACCGAGGTCAGGATCGTCGAACCTGCAGGTTCGCTCAGGTACTCGGGCCACCCGCCGGGTCGATCTCCCGTGCTGCTGATCTCGAGGTCTCCATCGTCTGTGCTGACGCGCACCTGCGCATCGTCGTCGATATCGAACTCGACATCACCACCCGTCTCGGCCTCGATTCGGTTCTCGATCACCTCTTCGGCAACGTCTGATGCGCTGCAAGCCCCGGCGAGCAGCACCATTCCCAACAGCGATATCGAAAGCTTCAATCCAGTCATGAGACAAGCCTCGCAAGCGTCGCTTGCAGAACGCTTGCAGAAAGCCTGCGGTGGGCGCCGAGTGACCCTCGACCGCCGAAACACCTAGCATGAGGCGATGCAGAAACCACCCGAGGTGAGGTTGAAGCTACTCGGAGCGGTCGAGCTGCGCTCTGCCGGAGCGACGATCAGCCTCGGCGGACCCAAGGTGGAGGCGCTGATAGCGAGGCTGGCCCTGGCCCCGGGTCAAGATGGCTGGTGTTCGGCCAACAGCCTCATCTCCTCGATGTGGTCGCAGGACTCCGATGTGGATCGAACCGCACTTCACCCTCATGTTTCGAGGCTGAGACGAGAGCTACGGCGCTACTCGCTCGACGTCGAACGCAGCGCCGACCGGTACCGGCTGACACCGTCGCCGCCATCGGATCTCGGGTATATGACCTCGGCGCTTGCGAGGGCGACAGAGCTCACGTCCGAACGACCGCTATCGACTGCTGGGGGCGAAGAAGCGATAGCCGTGCTGGACGAGGGTCTGGGTCACTGGGAAACCCCGGTGCTGGGCCGGCTCGAAGCGCTGCCTGCGTTCGCCGCAGATGCGGCCAGAATCGGCGAGCTACACACACAGATGCTCGAGCTTCGGGCGCTGGCCAACAGCTCGCTGAGCCGGTGGTCTCAGGCGATAGATGATCTACAGACAGTCGTCGACGACAATCCGTATCGCGAGCAAACCTGCGCCGAGCTGGCCGTGGTGCTCTACCGGGCCGGACGTCAGCGCGACGCGCTGGCATGCATCGAGCAGGCCAAGCTGCGGCTCCTGGAAGACCTCGGAGTCGATGCCGGGCCGGCACTTCGCGAGACCGAGTTGGCGATCTTGCAACAAGACCCGAGACTCGACCCGCCCCGAACGGCCGTCCGGCGGTCGCCACCAACGGAACAGAGCGTCCCCGAAGCCGTCGTCGCATCGGTCAAGAGACGTATCTGGGACTCGTTGCCTCCGCTTCCGGTGGTTCCTCGTTCCAACAGGCTCATCGGGCGTTCGGCCGCAACACAGTTCGCCCGCGAGATCATCCAGAAACGGGCCGTGGGCGTGATCTGCGGGCCATCGGGAATCGGCAAATCGACAGTGCTGGCTCAGCTGAACGCTCCGACAGCGCGAGGACTGCGATACGACGACACGCCGGCCCTGTGGCCTTGGCGCGAGCTGCTGACCCAGCTGGCGGCGAGATCCAATTCGAACTCGACGATAACGACGGCGCTTCGCCTGGTCGGCGACGACATGGAGGCCGGTTCGTTTCGCCAGTCTTTGGCGGTCAGAGACGCACTTCGTGCCTCTGGGGCCGATGCCATCGTCATCGACGATGCCCAATTCTTCGACACCACGGCCATGCAGCTGCTCGAGTTCATCGCCACCCAGCGAAGCGACGCCGATCCTGCGGTGCTGGTGGGATGGCGCCTCGAGCCGACGCGTGTAGTTCCACAGATCGGAGCCGTTCACGATCTGACTCTGCTGAACAGGGACGACATCACCTCACTGATCGTCCGAGAGCTGGGGTCACGGCCACCGGCGCGAATGGTTGCCGAGGTCGAGAGCCGCAGCGGTGGCCTGCCGCTGCTGGTCGATCGCTGCCTCATGAGGCTTCGCCAAGGTGCATCGCTTGCCGGGATCGACGTCGCCCACGATCTGACCCTGCCCGGGTCGCTGAGCGCGCAGACACTCGAGGTGCTTGCGCTGGCGGCCATTCACGGAGGTTCTGCTCCAGTGGGTTTGCTGGCCGAGTGCCTGAACCTCGAAACCACCGACATCTTGGCCGTCACCGATATCTCCAACCTCAGCGGCCTGGTCTCGAGCGATGGACATCATCTCGAGTACGGCCACGACGCCTGGCGGCTAGCAGCTGAACGCTCGGTCACCGCCGCCGAAAGGGCGCGGTTGCACAGGTTGCTGTTCCAACACCTGAGATCGCAACCCAGCCCGAACCCCAGAGCGGTGGCACGCCACCTGTGGGGTTGCGGGCCGCTGAAGTCTGACGATGAAGCCGCCGCGACGATGGCCGAGGCAGGCAAGGCCGCCCATGCCGCGGGCGCGTACGACGAGGCCACCATGTGGTGGTCGAGGGCTCTGGATGTGGCCCAAGACCAGGACCTGCGCTCTGAGCTGCATCAGATGCTCGGCGACGTCGACTTTCGCGCCGGGCGTGTCGCCGAATCGCGATCGCACTTTCGGGCGGCGATGAACGACGGTGGCGATCCGATCGAGCAAGCAGAACTTGCCGCGGCGATGGCGGGGTTTGGGCTGGTCTTCGTGGATCTCGACGACGACGAGTTGTCGATAGTCAAGGCCGGGGCCTCCCTCGATGACCCCAGCCCGCGTGCCGTGGCCGCCCAGATCAAATGCCAGAGTCGAGTTCTCATCGCCGAGTGGCGACAAGAGACACTCGTCGAAGACTCGAAGGCCCTGACGGCAAGAGCCGAGGCAGAGTCCGATGCAGAGACCTTCAGGTGGACTCTGGGCGTGCGGCTGGTCGCTTCGATGACCGCTGCCGGAGCCCGTGAGCGGCTGAGCGTCGCCAGGCAGATGACCGAGTCGGCAACGGCCGATGGCGACGACCGCGCCCTGGCTCTGGGCCTGGTCCATCAGGCCGACTGCCTCGCCGAGTTCGGCCGCTTCGAAGAGACCGAGCACATGATCGACCAGCTCGAGACACTCGGCGCCGCCAGCGGGCGGGTCGCTGTCAAGTGGTACGCAACGCACTATCGGGCCGGCCTCGAACTGGCACGCGGAAACACCGAACTAGGCAACCAGCTACTCGGCGAGTCTCTGCTGTTGATGCAGGGTGCGCACGGCCCAGCCGCGCTGGAGGCATACGGCGGTGTGCTGATCGCATCGCATTCCTCGCTCGACCGCATGGCCGAGTTGGAGCTACTGGTCGAAGGCGGAATCGAAGCCTCGGCTTCGCGACAGAGCATGGATGTGTGGTCCATGGTCAGAGCAGACGTGTTCGCCGCTGCCGGTCGACTCGACAAGGCTCGAGACCATCTCTCAGCCGCTCTCGCGTCGGCCCAAAGCCTCCCCAGCTCGTCGTTCAGGACCATCGAACTCGCCCAACTGGCGGGTCTCGGGTGGACGCTCTCGGACCCGACGTCGGCCCGTCTCGCCGTCGAGCACTTGTCTCAATACGCCGACCGCTGCTGCGCTGCCCCAGGCATGGTGCTGGCCGGGTCGGCTCACGTTCACCTGGGCCTGGCCAAGGCCGCCCTTGGCGAACCGGACGCCGCCGAGTCGATCGAGAGGGGCATCGAACAAAACAGCGCCTGGGGACTGCACGCCTGGGAACGGCGCGGACTGCAAGCACTAGAGCTGGTGCGTACAACGCCGAGGCTGGGAACCTAGTTGCGCTGGCGGGGCTCCAGGCGAACAGCGACCTCGTTGGCCAAGAGCCGCCCTTCCAACGTCAGCCTGGCTCGGCCGTCAGCCCCCACCTGCACCAGGTGTTCGACCTCGGGAGGAATCACCTCGGCGTCGACACCATCGGCGAGGCGGATCGCCAACTGCAGAGCCTCGACCGCTCTTTCGGCACCGTCGAGCACTTCGGAGCCGGCCTCGACGCCGTCGCCCCGCTCGATGGCTCGAATGAATCGCTCGGGGGTACGAACGCTCCAGAAACGGCGACCGCCGACGTGTGAGTGGGCGGCGCAGCCAAGGCCCAGATAGTCGCCCTGGGTCCAATAGAGCAGGTTGTGGCGACACTCTTGACCTGGACGCGCCCAGTTCGAGATCTCGTAGTTGGCCAGGCCTGCCTCGGTCAGCGCAGCATCTGCCATGCGATATTTGTCGGCTTGATCGTCGTCGTCTGGATGTCGGCTCGGATCGTCGGCCAGCGGGGTGCCGGGCTCGACTGTCAGCCCGTAGGCGCTGACGTGATCGGGTTCCAGGGCGATCGCTCGCTGAAGCGTCTGGCCCCAATCTTCGAGCGACTCGCCCGCCGCGCCGTAGATCAGGTCGAGATTGAGGCGGGCGATGCCCGCAGCCCTGACCGCCTCCACGGCCGAGCGCACGTTGGCGGGATCGTGGGTGCGGCCAAGCGCCTGGAGCACGTGAGGCACCATCGACTGGACGCCCATGGATATGCGCTCGACACCGTGGGCTGCGTAGGTCTGCATCTGTGCCACCGTGACCAGGTCAGGGTTGCACTCGACGGTGACTTCGGCGCCGGGGGCAAGATCGAGCTCGTCGATCACAGCCATCAGCAGCTCGGGCGGAGCGAGGTTGGGAGTGCCGCCTCCGACGAAGACCGAGGTTATGGGTCCAAAATCGGCTGGGACCGCTTGGGCCGCGGTCACGAGAGCCGCGAAGTATCGCTCGGTCAGTTCGTGGCGGTCGGTCCAGGTCGCGAACGCGCAATAGTCGCAGCGTCGCTCACAGAACGGAACGTGGATGTAGATGCCAGCGCCCACGAGGCGCGTTGCCCTCAGCCGCCGAGGCGCAGACCCAGGTCGGACAGCCGCGTGGAGGCTGAATCGACGCTGGTATCGAGGATGCAGGCGATGGCCCGCAGATCGTCCCGGCGGATCGTCAGCATGCGACCGTTGAAGTCTTGGCGCTGCATCTGAATCATCGACAGGTAACGCGTCAGCATCGCTGCGTCGGGCCCTTGCATCGACTCGAGACGGGTCAGATCGATGGTGACGTTGGCGTCTTCACGACTGTCGACGCCCTCGATGTCGTTGTCGTCGTCGGAACGCGGCAGCAGCTGCGACACCGGGACGTTGTAGAAACGAGCCAGGCGGTGCAAGCGCGGAACCGAGATGGCGCGCTCTCCCCGCTCGTAGGCACCTAGCACCGACGCCTTGAACTCGTGCGACGATTCGGCCTCTACATCTTGCAGCGACATCCGCTTTTGGCGCCGGATGGCGCGCAAGCGCTCGCCGACCCGCTTCCCATAGGCGGAGTCTTCTTCGCTCTCAGAGGTGAGATCGATGTCTGACATCGTCGTTACTTCCTACGTCAAACCCTCGGCTCTGGCGCCGAGTGGCAATGTGCCCGCTGATGAATCGACCAGCACCCTAGCTCACTCTGCGTGGCCGCGCACCAAATGGCCACGAATTCCGCAAAGGAGGGTCGCACCAGCCACCGCTGCAGTTTCGGCGCGAAGCACGCCAGGACCCAGATCCACTCTGTGGGCAGCAGCCTCCAACTCGGCCTCGGTCCAGCCTCCTTCGGGTCCGATGAGCAGGGTGTGATTCATCGAGGACGGAGCCTCTCCACCCTTCTGAGCGACGGCTGCACCCGCCCATCCGAGAGCCTCTGCGGCAGCTATCGGCCCGACCACCTCTGGCAGCCAGACCCGACGCGACTGACACGCAGCGCTTCGAGCGACGGCATCGAGACGCTCGAGGGCCTTGTCGGCCTTGGCTTCGCGCCACCGAACCACCGAGCGTGACGACTCGATTATGGCTATGCGGTCAACGCCCAACTCGGTGAGCTTTTGGATGGCCCAGGAGGTGCGGTCACCCTTCACGGCGGTGATGCCGATGGTGATCAGGGGCGCCGGTCTCGCGACCGTGACCACGTCGCCAGCGGGCGTCGGTTCGGCGCCAAATCGCGCCGCACGCCACCGGCCGCATCCGTCGCTGACGGTAATCGCATCGCCTTCGCGCAAGCGCCGCACGCGGCCGAGATGATGAAGGTCTTGCTCGCTCAGCACCGGCTGTTCGACGTCGTCGACGAACACGTGAGGTCCGCCCGAGCCGTCGGGATGATCGCCCGGATTGGCCATTGGTGGTGTTACCGGAACGCCGACTTGATCTTCGACAAGAAGCCCTCGTCTGGGCCTTTGACCGATTCGCTTCGCAGGTCGGCCAGTTTGCGGATCAGGTCTTCCTGCTCGTGAGGCAACTTCGTGGGCACGACCACCCGAAGCGACACGTGCAGGTCGCCGCGACCGCGGCCCTCCAGCCTCGGAACGCCAAGCCCGCGCAGCCTGATGACCTCGCCGGGCTGAGTGCCGGGGCGGATCTCGAGGGTCTCGACACCGTCGAGGGTCTCCAGTTCGATCTCTGCGCCGAGTATTGCTTGTGCCACGGAGACGTCGACCTCGCAGAACAGGTGGTCTCCGTCGCGTTCGAAGCGCTCGTGCGCCTGAACCTGGACGTGCACGTAGAGATCGCCCGGTGGGCCACCGCGCTGGCCTACGGCTCCCCTGCCGGTGAGGCGCAAGGTCGAACCGGTGTTGACGCCCGCAGGCACCCGCACCTCTAGTTCCTCGTCGCTGATGATGCGCCCCTCGCCGCCACATTCGCGGCACGGGTCGGGTATCACCGTTCCCTGACCGTTGCATTCGGGGCACATTCCGGTGGTGACCATCTGGCCCAGGATCGACTGTCGAACCTGGCGCACCTGCCCCATGCCGTTGCATGTGCCACAGGTAGCGACCGAACTGCCCTCGGACGCACCTGAGCCATCACAAACCTCGCAGCGCAGGGCAGTGCGTAGAGAGATGGGCATCTCGGCGCCGAACACCGCTTGCTCGAAGGTCAGCGTCGCAACGACCTCTTGATCGGCGCCTCGCGGCGGGCCGGCGGGGCGACCCCGACCAGCGCCGCCACCGAAGGGGTTCTGACCGCCGAAGAACATCTCGAAGATGTCGTTGATGCTGCCGAATCCCTGGCCACCGAAGGGGTCGAAGCCCGCTCCTACACCAGCCTCACCGTAGCGGTCGTAGTTGGCGCGTTTGTCAGGATCGCTCAGAACCGCGTACGCGGTCGAGACCTCCTTGAACTTGGCCTCGGCCTCTGGATCGTCTGGGTTGGCGTCGGGGTGCAGCTGTCTGGCCAGCTTCCGGTACGCCTTCTTCAGCTCTTCGGACGTGGCGCTGCGCGATACGCCGAGGAGTTCGTAGTAGTCACCGGACACGCCAGCAATTGTGACAGCTAATCGAACCAGTCCCTACCCAATGGCAGATCGCGAACCGCGATTCACGACTCTGACAGAGACTCGCCAAGGGTTTCGCTGACCACATTCACCGCCGCCAGAGCCCGCGGATAGTCCATACGGGTCGGACCCAAGACGCCAACCGATCCGGCGCGTTGACCATCGACCTCCAACGGTGCCAGCACGACCGAGCACTCGGCGAAGGGCAGCCCGGTCTCTGACCCGATCGCAACCGATAGGCCACGATCGAGCAGGTCCTTGATCATGGTGACCACCACGAGCTGCTGCTCGAGGATGGTCAGAACACTGCGCACCGTCTCGACGGCCTCGAACTGGGCTGCCATGTTGGCCGCGCTGCCCACGAACACCTGCGACCCGTCTGAGACCGCACCGATGGCCATCAGGGCTGCGTCGACCACGGCGTCGGTCGACTCGTGACCCGTTGGAATTCGGTCGAGACGTGCGGTCGGCGTTTGGCCGATGAGCAGCTTGGACAGCGCCACGGTGGCAGCCCCTGCCGCTGCGTCGTCGACAGTCTCGGCCACCTCGAAGTCGTGACGTTCGACCGTGCCGCTGGACAGGACCAGAACCACCAGCGCCCGACCAGGGGCAAGCAACACGACCTGTACAGACCGAATGGTGGCCGGGTCGTGGCTGGGGCCTACGACCACACCGGTATAGGGGGTCAGCGACGAAAGCAGCTTCGACGTGCTGCGCAGGCGGTCTTCGATTGCACCCTGGGCCAGCATGAAGAAGTCGCGTACTTTGCGGACCTCGGTGGGGGCCAGAGACCCCTCGCCGCCCATCTGGTCGACAAAGTAGCGATAGCCCTTTTCTGTGGGCACCCGCCCGGCGCTGGTGTGGGGCTGGTGGAGGAACCCCAGGTTCTCCAACGCCGACATCTCGTTGCGAATGGTGGCCGACGAAACCCCCAGCCCGGCTTCGCGCACCAATGCGCCCGAACCGACGGGTTGCGCGGTGCCGATGTACTGCTCGACCACAGCGCGCAGCACCGAGGCCTTGCGATCGTCGAGCTCGTCGGAATCGTGAACGTCGGCTGCCATGACTGTCCTACCCTCCCGGTGATCATAGAAGGATCGTGGCCCGAACCGCCGGGGCCGCGGGCGGCGGGTCCGGCCGCACAGTGGCAGCCGGACCCAACACCCGCAGTTGATGCCCTTGTCGTGACCTTCCCAGTAGGGCGCCCGCAGCTCGCGCTTGAGCACCTTCATGGCACCCGACAGGGGCAGCGGCTCGGCGCGGAACTCGACGCTCTTGGGCACCTTGTAGCCGGCGATCGACTCGCGGGCGTAGGCGATGATCTCCTCGGCGGTGACCTCGGTGTCGGGGTTGGGCACGATGATGGCGTGCACCTGCTCGCCCCACAGCTCGTGAGGAATGCCGATGACGGCAACCTGGGCCACGGCCGGGTGGGTCGAAATCGCCGACTCGACCTCGGCCGAATAGACGTTCTCGCCGCCCGACACGATCATGTCCTTGACCCTGTCGACCAGGAACAGATAGCCGTTCTCGTCGAGATAGCCGGCGTCGCCTGTGTGGTACCAGCCGCCGCGGAACACCTCCTCGGTGGCTTCGGGCTTGTTCCAGTATTCGATCATGAAGTTGCCGGCCTTGGCGCAGACCTCGCCGATCTCGCCCTGGGGCAACACGTTGCCCTCCTCGTCCTGAATCGACAGCTCGACACCGATGACCGGCTGGCCCACAGAGCGCAGGCGCGGGCTGCCGGCGACGTGGTCTTTGCCGCTCAGGAAGGTCAGCACCGCAGATGCCTCGGTCATGCCGTAACCCTGGGTCAGCTCGACTCCTGGAAGGTCGGCGAGCAGGCGGTCGAGGATGGCAGCGGGCATCGGCGAGGCCCCGTAGGTCAACTTCTGCCAGCTGGCCAATTTCTCGGGTGAATAGTCGGGGTGCTGCAGCACCATGCCGATCATCGTCGGCACCATGACCGTCTGCGTGATCTGCTCGGCCTGGGTCAGGGCGATTACCCCCGCCGGGTCGAACAGCGGGATGAACACCGTGCGGCCCCCCAACGGGGCTATGGCCAAGATGCCAACCATCGATGCGGCGTGGAACATCGGCGTCTGCATCAGATACACGGCATCCTCGTCGATGCCGCCCAGGGCCACACCCGAGTGATACACGTTCAGCATCTCTGCACGCTGGTCCAGCAGCACACCCTTGGGCAGGCCGGTCGTGCCACCCGTGTACATCAACACCACCGGCGAGTCCTCCTCGGGCTCTTCGGGGCGCGTGGGGGTGGCGTCGGACAGCAGGTCCTCGTACTTGGACGTGTGAGGAACGTCGCCATCGCCGATCAGCACAACGTGGCGCAAAGGGCTGTCGCCCGATTGGGTGATGGCCTGGTCGATCAGACCCGCGAAGAACGCATCGACGAAGATGACCTCGGTGCCAGAGTCGCGGATGATGTAGTCGAGTTCCTTGCCCGCAAGACGCAGGTTCAGCGGGTTGATGACGCCGGCGCCAAGGAACGCCGCGTGATAGAGCTCCTCGTATTGGTGACCATTCAGCGCCATGACGGCGAACCGATCGGTGGGGCCTACACCGAGGCGATTGGCGAGCACATCGCACAGGCGAAGAACACGATCTGCGTGTTCTCGCATCGTGGCTCGATACCCGCCCGAGACCATCACCTCCTTGTCTCCGTACTTATCGATGGCCGGATAGAAGATGCGCGGATAGACGAGTTCCTTCATGCACAGATCATAGGTGGGTGTGACCCATGTCGCTCCTGGCCGCTGGCCGATTCGGTCGCGTAACCGCGACTGCGTTGGGGCGTCTCGAGGGTCGAAGGACAGGAGAAGCCCAGTGACAGCCGCCGACAACCCACGGGCGCGAGATTCGAGGCGCACGAGCCTCCTGATGACGGCCGCCGGGCACGTCCTGCGCAACTCGGGCCGAGTCGCAGAAGCTGAGGAGACCTACCGCGAAGCGGTCTCGTTCGACACGGCCAACACCGCGGCGCATCACTTCCTCGGCGACGTACTCGCCGACCTGGGACGCCATGACGACGCGCTCAGCGCCTACTCGACCGCTGCCCAACTGGGCGGGTACTCGCCTCGTGAGGCCGACATCCTGGTCAGGCTGCTGCATCACGCAGGCAAGCGAGACGAGGCCATCGGTGTGGTCAGTCGCTGGGTCGCAATGCACCCAGACGACCCCATCGGGCGGCACATGCTGGCAGCGTGCGGCTCGGCGCCGACACCAGAGCGGGCCGACGACGACTATGTGACCGTTCTGTTCGATGGCTACGCAGCCTCGTTCGACCAGTCGCTGGGCCGGCTGGGCTATCGCGCTCCAGAGCTCGTGGTCGACGCTGTTGGCGAGGCGGTCGGGGATGCACGGGCCGACCTGCGCGTGCTCGACGCCGGATGCGGAACAGGCCTGTGTGGCCCGGGCCTGCGGCCTTTCGCCCAGACCCTCACGGGGGTCGACCTGTCGGGCGCCATGTTGCAACACGCCCGCGAGCGGGGTTGTTATGACGAGCTGATCCAAAACGAGCTCACCGGTTACCTCGGCGATGGCCCAGATCGATTCGACGTGATCGCGTCGGCCGACGTGCTGATCTACTTCGGAGATCTGACGGCCGTGCTCGGTGCTGCGGCATTGGCGCTGGCGCGCGGAGGAACGCTGGTGTTCAGCGTCGAAGCCGACCCCTCACCTGAGGCCGCCTACTCGCTGCAACACCACGGCAGGTTCGCCCATTCGCGCGAGCACCTTCGTGGTTCGATCGCGAAAGCCGGGCTCGACCTGGTGGCGTTGTCGCCCGACGTCTTGCGCAACGAAGGTGGCCAACCAGTCGACGGATTCGTGGTCACAGCGTACAAGCCTCGTCCGCAGGCGTAACCGTCCACCAGCACGGTCGTCATGCACGCAACCAACCCCCAGATCGGAGACTCATGAGCACCGAATTCACCAAGGAAGACGTAGAGAGCCTGGCGGCAAAGCTCGACAGCCTCGATCTGACCGAGGCCGAACAGGCGGTGCTGGGCGGAATACTCGAGCGGGCCGCTGCTGCCGACGACGAGGTGTCGGGGTTCTCGTTCGACGGCAAGGGCTGGGGCGGTCGACCCGACGGCGGCGCCCAGCGATGGAAGATCGAGGAGGGCGAGACCCTCAAGCTCGGCGACGGATGGAAGGTCGACTCTGCCAAACTCGGCGGCTCGCTGGGTCTCAAGTGGTGAGCGATTGAACGCTGCTCGTTAGGCGCTGTTGGCTAGTCGTCGAGCTTCAGCGCCGACACGAACGCTTCTTGAGGCACCTCGACACGACCGATCGACTTCATGCGCTTCTTGCCCTCTTTCTGGCGCTCGAGGAGCTTGCGCTTGCGCGTGATGTCGCCGCCGTAGCACTTGGCCAGCACGTCCTTGCGCTTGGCCTTGACCGTCTCGCGGGCGATGATGCGGCCGCCGATGGCAGCCTGGATGGGCACATCGAACAGCTGGCGAGGAATCAGCTCGCGCAGCTTCTCGGCCATCCGCCGCCCATAGTCGTATGCCTTGTCGGTGTGCACGATGGTGCTGAAAGCATCGACCGGCTGGGCGTTCAACAAGATGTCGACCTTCACCAGCTTGGCCGCCTGGTAGTCGGACGGCTCGTAGTCGAGCGACGCGTAGCCCTGGGTGCGGCTCTTCAGCTGGTCGAAGAAGTCGGTGACCACCTCGGCCAGCGGAATCTCGTAGGCCAGCTCGACCCGCTCGGGCGACAGGTACTCCATGCGGGTCATGTTGCCGCGACGGCTCTGGCACAGCTCCATGACCTGGCCGGTGTAGTCGGTGGGCGTCAAGACGCTGATCTTCAGCATCGGTTCTAAGATGACTTCGACGTCGGACATGTCGGGCAGTTCGCTGGGGTTGTCGACCGCAATGACGTCGCCGCCCTTGGTGGTGATGCGGTATTCGACCGAGGGTGCGGTGGCGATCAGCGCCAGGTCGAACTCGCGCTCGAGCCGCTCGCGCACGATCTCCATGTGCAACAGGCCGAGGAAGCCGGTGCGAAACCCGAAACCGAGGGCGCCCGAGGTCTCGGGTTCGAACGTGATCGACGCATCGTTGAGCTTGAGCTTCTCGAGGGCCTCGCGCAGGTCGGCGAAGTCGTCGCCCTCTACCGGATACAGACCACAGAACACCATCGGCTTGGGTTCCAGATAGCCGGGCAGTGGTTTGTCGGCGCCCTTCGACGCCGTTGTCACCGTCTCGCCCGACTTGGCCTCGCCGACGTCCTTGATACCCGCGATCAGGTAGCCGACCTCGCCTGGGCCCAGGGTGTCGACCTTCATCGGCGCGGGCACCCGAACGCCGATCTCCTCGGCTTCGTGAACCCCGCCAGCCTGCATGAACCGCACCTTCTCGCGCGAGTGCATCTGGCCGTTCATCACCCGAACCGACGACACAACACCGCGGTACTGGTCGAAGTAGCTGTCGAAGATCAGGGCCTGAAGCGGGGCGTCGACATCGCCCACGGGCGGCGGGATTCGCTCGACGATGGCATCGAGCAACTCGGGTACACCCTGGCCCGTTTTGGCGCTGATGCGCAAGATCTCGTCTGCGGGGATGCCCAGAACCTGCTCGATCTCGCCGGCGTACAGGTCGGGGTCGGCGGCGGGTAGATCGATCTTGTTCAGGCAGGCGACGATCTCGAGGTCGTGTTCGAGGGCCTGGTAGCAGTTGGCCAGCGTCTGGGCCTCGATGCCCTGGGCCGCGTCGACCACCAGCACCACGCCCTCACACGCGGCCAGCGAGCGGCTGACCTCGTACCCGAAGTCGACGTGGCCGGGGGTGTCGATCAGGTGCAATACGTGGTCGTTCCAGTTGACCCTGACGTTCTGGGCCTTGATGGTGATGCCGCGCTCGCGCTCGATGTCCATGGTGTCGAGGTATTGGGCGCGCATCTCACGGTCGGCCACGGCGTGGGTCAGCTCGAGGATGCGGTCCGAGAGCGTCGACTTGCCGTGGTCGATGTGGGCGATGATCGAGAAGTTGCGTATGCGCGACAGTTCCATGGGCGAAGCTCCATGCTAGTGACTGGGCGGCGAAGTGAGGGTGGCGTTGCCTGAGGCTTTCGCAACCGCTATCTTTGACGGGTCCGTGCGCGTAGCCGCGCGCCCACCTCCGCACTCCGAGACGAAGAGACCGCAGTGGCCAACATCAAGAGCCAGATCAAGCGCAACCGCCAGAACGAGACCCGCCGCGAGCGCAACAAGGCCGTCAACAGCGAGCTGAAGACGCGCGCCAAGAACGTGGTCACCGCCGCCGAGGCCGGCGAAGGCGCCGAAGACGCTTACCGCCTGGCCCAAAAGCGCATCGACATGGCGGTGTCCAAGGGTGTTCTGCACAAGAACACGGCCGCTCGCCGCAAGGCCCGCCTGGCGCGCAAGGTCAATCAGGCCGGCTAGCACTCCTGCCGGCGTCGGTCAGCGCCGGGCCGCCAGCTGAGCCAGCCGAGCGGTCAAGATCTCGACCACGGTTCGCGCCTCGAGCGCGGAGTTGCCCTTCAGATCCAGATCGGCGCGCGCCAACAGGCCGATCGCCGACCTGATGGGTTCTGACCCCAACCGTCGGGTCTGCGTCAAGGCCTTCTTGGCCGGGAAGGTCGAACCCTTCATGCCCAGCAGTGCCGCGGCGGCCTTGTCGTCGCGCACCCCACTGCCGTCGAGCATGAGCATCCGCTCGAAGTGGCGGTGCAGCACGGCCATCACCTGCAACGGGTGCATCCCGCCGGCATCGAGCATGCGTGCCAGCACGCCGAGCGACCCACCGATGTCGCCCCTGTCGACCGCGTCGGTGAGGTCCCACACCGGCACCGAGCCGGCGTCACCCAAGAACGGCGCCACGTCGTCGACGCCCAGTTTCACGCCAGGCCCAAACGCCGACTCGAGCGTCGCCAACAGGCCCCCGAGGCGGCCCACGTCTTCGCCGAGGTGATCGGCTATGAGCTTCTTGGCCCTGGGTTCGAGCGCCACGGGTGAGCTGGCCATGCGCTCGTCGAGCCACCCCTGCCGGGCCCGCGCCTGGGCTGGTGCCGCCGTCGAGCGTTTCTCGCCGCCGGCGGACTTGATGGCGTCGGTGAGGCGCTTGGGAATGCGGCCCGATCGCCATTCGACAACCACGGTCGACGTATCGAGCGGGTCGCCCAGGTATCTGACCATCGGATCGAGCTCGTCGGCGGAGAACCTCTCGAATCCGCGAGCCACCACGATCCGCCTGTCGGACAAGAACGCGATGGTGTGGGCTGCGTCGACGACGTGCTCAACCGTGTACTCCTCGCCGGCGAGTTCGTCGACCAGCAGGGTGCGATCACCATCGCCTACGAGTTCGTTGACCAGCTTGGTCAGCGACTCGGACAGCAGCGACGGATCATCACCGTTCAGCAGGTAGATCGGCTTCGACTTCATCTGCGCCGAACCTACCTCGCCGGTGCGACACTCGGCGCGACAACCAGAACACACCAATACCCACCAGCGCGGCGACCAGCTGACGCCAACCGATGTGGGGCATTGCGCTATCGGCACCCAGCCGAGCCACCATCGCCACCCAGCCCGCCATCATTCGGGTTGGAACGTGCAACGCATTGGCTGCGGGCACCGGCAACCACCCGGCGACCATGCCGGCGGTCGACCCCCACACCATCAGGGGCGCCGCCACCGGACCAGCCGCCACGTTGGCGGGAAGCGCTGCCATGGGCACCGGACCGAACGTCGCCAGTTGCACGGGCGCCACGGCCAGCTGCGCCGCGGCTGTAACGGCAATGGGCTGGGTCACCGACGCAGGTCCGGGAAGCGCCTTCTCCAGCCGCCCGGCCAGCAGGACCAAACCCAGGGTCGCTGCCACCGACAGGCGAAACCCAACCGACCACGCCAGCAGCGGATCGATCATCAACAACGCCCCGACCACCAGGGCCAGCAGGGTGAAACGGCTGCCGGGACGATTCGGCACCGGAGAGACCACAGCTACGCCGGCCATGACCACAGCCCTGACGACCGATGGTTCCCACCTCGTCAACAGGCCGAACCAGGCCAGCACCGCAAGCAGAACCACCGACCTGGTGTGGCGCGACGCACGTTTCAGCAAGGGCGCCACGAGCCCCAACACCAGCACCACGTTCTGCCCAGACACAGCGGTCAGGTGCGACAGGCCGCTGGCGCGGAAGTCATCGACCACATCGTCGGGCAGGTCTCGGTCGTCGCCCACCGTGAAGCCGAGCAGCAGGGCACGTTCCACCGGGCCCAGCCCCGATGCGCCCTGGGCCAAATGGCTGCGCACAGCGTTGGTCGAACGCCACCACCAGCCGATTTCGTCGCCGGTTCGCCACAGCACGGTCGCGTCTATCCGGCCGACCAGATGGCGCGACAGCGCCCAACCCGATGGCCCGTCGAGGGGCTCCACCGAGCCGCGGATGCCTACCTCTTCACCCACTGCGGCTTGCTGCAGAACGTTCGCCGCACGACCGAACGCCCACACCTGGTAGCGCCCGGCCTGCCATCGCACTTCGGCCGACACGCCCGCGCCGCGGCGTTCGGGGTCGGACACCAGTCGCACGCGCCCGTCGAACTCGCCTTTTGTGGCTGGACTCAGGCCGTGCATGGCCTTCGCCGAGAGGTCGCCCGCCGAGACGAACAGCCCCACGGTCAGCAGGCTGGTCGCCAGCAATCGGCGCCGCCTCGGCGAAGGCACCATCAAGACTGCGACGGCCCACGCCGCGACGCCGAGCGCGCAGACGAACATCGCCACCGGAACCCGCGTCGACCACGCCACGCCCACGCTCACACCGGCGGCGGCCGCTGCGGCCTCGGAGGCGGTGAAACCGGCGATGGGCAGGGGCCGCAACGCCCCGAAGCGCAAGGGCTCAGACACGGGCGTGGTCTCGCAGGCCGTCGATCTTGGCCGGCCCGATGCCGCTGACCCGGTCCAGATCGTCGACCGAACCGAAGGGTCCGCCAGTCTGTCTTTCGTCGACGATGGCTGCAGCCAGAGCGGGCCCGATGCCGGGAAGGGCTTCCAACTCGGCGGCGGTCGCGGTGTTGATGTCGACCGGAGCGCCGCCTTCGGCCTGGGATCGCGCAGGGTTTGGAGCAGCCCCCGGTGCCTCGCCGATCACCGGCACGTGCACCCGGTCGCCGTCGTGGAGTACCTGGGCCAGGTTCAGGCGGTCGAGATCGGCGGTGTCTGCGGCACCGCCGGCGGCCTCGACGAGGTCGACGAGACGCAGGCCCGGTTCCAGGCGGTATACGCCCGGGTTCGCGACCGCTCCGGAGAGGTGTACCACCACCTCGGGTTGGGTTATGTAGGGCTGGTCTTGTGGCAGCGTCGTCGACGCCCTTGGCAGCTTCGATTCGGGGCGCGCAGCATCAGATGGCCAAAGCCAGAGGACCAGAAGAGCAACAACCACGGCTGCCGCCGCGGCCAACACCGAACCAGGCTTGATCTCGCCCGGCATGAGGACTCCCGACGGTTGGACTACGTCAGGGGGAAGGTGCAGGCGAGCCTAGCGCCGCCGATGCGATTCCGATGAGCGAGAGCGACGCCTAGAACAGGGCGGTCGACAGCTTCTTTCGCCACTCGGCCGTGGCGGGGTTCTCGGGGCCCATCACCTCGAGCAGGTCGACGAACTCCTGGCGAGCTGCGTCGTCGGCCTTGACCGACGGCAACAGTTCTGCCAGGCGCTGAACGTTGGCGTGGGCCTCGTCGACGCCGGTGCGGGCCATCGCCGCGATGTGGCGGGTTTCGGCGGTTTCGGGAATGCGGCTGAGCAGGTCGAGGGCTTCCTCGTTGCGCCCGTCCTTCACCCACGCGTCGGCCAGCTTCACGATGGCCTGCTCGTTGCCAGGATCGACCTCCAGGACCTTCAGCAACGATTCCTCGTCGCCTGCTTCGATCAGGGCGTGCATCTCGAGCTCGTCCTCGGTGGGCGCCAGCTTGTCGATGAAGTCGCGCACAGCCGGTTCGCCCTGGGCGCCCAGGAACCCGTCGACGGCCTGGCCGTCCTTGAACGCAACGACCATGGGAATCGACTGCACCTGGAACGCCTGCGACACACCCGGGTTCTCGTCGACGTTGATCTTGACTCCGATGACCTTGCCACCGGTCTCGCCGATGACCTTGTCGAGGATCGGGCCCAATGTGCGGCACGGGCCACACCAGGGCGCCCACAGGTCGACCACGACGGGCACTTCCATGGACTTTTGCAGCACTTCGGCTTCAAAGGTCTGGTCGGTGACATCGATCATCGTCATAGGACGCTCCTAAGCTCGGTCCAACTGTTCTGTATATCGTGAGTCGGCCCTGATGCGTTGCACGACACCCCAACCCCACCAGTACGTACAGTGGTTGGCCGATGCCTGACTCGCTGTATTCACTGGTCGCCGAACCCGAGGCGAAGAGCCCGGTGCTGTTGATGCACCTCAAGGGTTGGATCGACGCCGGTTCTGCCGCAGCTTTGGCTGCCGATTCGATCGTGGGCCAGTTGGCCCCCGTGACCACCGTCGTCGAGTTCGACGACGACGCCCTGGTCGACTATCGCAGCCGGCGTCCGACGATGCACCTGAACGACGGCCACATCGACGGCTTGGTCTGGCCCCGCATCGAGATAGCCCACGGTCGCCTCGCCGACGCCGACTTCCTGGTGCTGCGCGGGGCCGAACCGGACCGGCACTGGCGCAAGTTCGCCACCGCGGTGGTCGACCTCGCCCGCATGTTCGGGGTCACCAAGATCCTCGGTATCGGGGCGTTTCCGTCGCCGGTCCCCCACACCCGCCCCACCAATGTGGTCAGCACTTCAACAAACCGTGCCCTCATCGAGGCAATCGGACACAACAACACTCGCATGGAGGTGCCTGCCGGAGTGCACGCCGCCATCGAGGTCGAGGCCGGTGCCCGGAGGATGCCGGCGGCCACGCTGTGGGCAGCCGTTCCCCACTATGTCGCCGCCATGGACTATCCCGAAGGCGCCAGGGCCTTGGTGTCGGCCCTATCGGGCCTCGTCGATGTCGACTTCGACGTGTCGCTGTTGGCGAGGGCCGGCGACACCAACAAGCGACACATCGACGAACTGGTCGCCGCCGACCCCCAACACATCGAAATGCTCGCCGCGCTCGAGGCCCACGTCGACCAGATGGAAGCCTCGAGAGACTCGGCCGTGCCCGACGCCGACGAGTTGGCATTCGAGATCGAGGCCTTCCTGCGCGACCCCGACAATCCCCGATGATGGGGTAGCAATCTCGTGAGGTTCTGCTACGATTCGTGACTCCGCCGGAAACGGCGGAACCGATCTCGGGGCTGTAGCTCAGCTGGCTAGAGCACTTGCATGGCATGCAAGGGGTCGTGGGTTCGAGTCCCATCAGCTCCACAAGAAAAACCCCAGGTCAGGAACCAATTCTGATTCTGGGGTTCATTTCGTTTTTGCCGACGTAGCCATTTCAGGCGGCGATGGATGGGATAGCCGAGTGGAACGGGCTGCGGAACCGTTCCGGCAATAACTTCGTCAACTTTGTCGACATGACCGATGTTGTGGATTTTACGCCTGGGCCTGGGACAGTGATCGTGCACCAGCGCTCCATCAACGCTAATGGTCAGGCTGGGTGCGCTGGCGGTGAGCTGTATCTACGTTTGCAGCGATTCTTGGTTGTGAATGACATCGGACGTGTGCCGACTGTGGCTGCTCATGAGGCTGGTCATCTTCTGGAGCTTGATCACACTGGCCTTGACGACAACTACGACGGAATTTCGTCTCAGGCTCCGCCCACCATGGCCACGTGCCTTGCTTCGGGGGCCACCGATACCCGGGCGATCGGCAACGATGATGCCGGTCACATGACGGACCGACACGACAGCACTACTTCGAGCGATCGGGTGACCGCGAACCCCAGTTTCGAGAACCAGCTCGACTACTGGGAGGAGTACTTAGCAGGCGGCGCTGCCGTTCACACCTCCCTGGGTGTCACCGACAGCCTCGTCGGGTCTTTCCACATGCGGTTCAGACACGACGTTGGCGGGAGCCGAGTCCAGTCCGTGACTCGGGTCGCGAACGCCGGAGGCCGTACGTTCGACGCCAGGGCCAGTTTCAAGCGGATGAACTCATCTCACACGGGCAGGGTGACACTCACCGTGGTCTACCAGAACGTCGACTACGGCCCTGGCAGCGGAACGAACTGCAGCTAAGTCGGCAACGTCGACATGAACGACGTGACCGAGGCCGGCTGGTGGGGAACCATCGGTTCAGCAACGGCGACCATCACAGTCGACAGCTGGTACTACGTCAGCATCAACCCGGTCACCTCGAGCACCGCCCACGACGCGATCGACGTCGGTCTTCTCCTGTACTCGAGCATGAACAACTGTACCAACGAGTAAGTCAACGCCTGCCGCGTAAACGTCAAAGTGGACGACGTCTACGCCTGGCACTCGTAGACCAAACCGCACAAGGTGGAAGCAACGATGAATACCAACTTGACGTTCCGAGCCCTGGCCTGGGCACTCGGACTTGCGGTTGCAGGTGCTGCGTGCGGCGGCGACACGGCAGAAGTAGACGCAACCGAAAAACCGGCATCACAAGAGACCGTCTCAGAGACACCCGCGCCGGTCGGATTCGCACCCGAAGCCGAGGTTTTCCTCTCTTGCCCCGATGAGCCGCCCTCGTACGTCCAGGTCCTCGCCCCGCCGCGCCACCCTGACTGGACGACCGCGATCATCCAAGGAATGGGTGACACCGAAGGCCTGACTGTGGACGGGAGCGAACTGTTGATCCTCAAAGACGTCACCTACAGCGACGAGCTCCAGCCGGGGCGAAGCGGACCAACACGGCTTGTTGGGCCAAAGCTGAACGGTGACCTGGTCATCGGCGAGATTGTCAGTGGCGCCAGAGTCATGGCGGTGCTCAGTCTTGAGCCGCAGCAGCCGGAAGGCGTCTATCACTTTGTTGTGTCGTTGAGGCCTGATGGCCGGGTCTTGTTTCTCGGTGAGTGCGGCGAATCGCTGACCAAGGGTTTCGACGAGTTCCTCGACTGGCTCCGTTCCAGGGACCATCCCGTCGGTTCTGATGGTCCAACCATCGCCATCGGGCTCGTCTCAGGCGACGAATCGATCGAAGCAGCCCAACAGGAATTCTTCGCTGAACAACTCGAAGCGTCACGACCCAAGACCTGGGAAGAGCGCTCACCTGAGAACCGCACCGTTGACCCACTCGACGGCACACCGCCAGAAGTCCTGGACAAGCTCAAGCCGGTCACGATCGAACTCACCATGCCCAAACAATGGGCAGACCAGACCTGGGGCATCTGCCCCCGCCAATCACTGGGCTGGCTCATCTGCTTCACCCCAGCCATCGCCCAATCCGACACACCAACCGTCATCAACACATGGATTAACCCAACAGAACCCCTCCTCTTCTACCTCGGCGACCTCGACCAAGGACTCGACACAGCAATCGGACCCATCCAACAAATCGGCCCCGAACAACTCACCGACCGAACCCAGATCCGACTCGCCATCACCGACAACGTCACGCCCGACGACATCAAACAGGCCATTCAACAAGGCCAACCCACCAGCCCGCTTCAAATCACTGACGCCGACTGATCTGCGCTCGTAGGACACCGCCCTGGCTCATCTGCACAGACTGAGAAATCTGCGCCTCGGCAACTCGGTCGTACTGGAACCTCACTCCGTGACGCTTCAGCAACCTCGTCGCCGTCGCGCGATGAGCGTCGAAGTAAGCTGCAAACCGGCCCTTCGACACCATTTCACGGGACTCACGCTCGGCTTCGGCGCAGCGTCCGATCTCTGGCCCGATACGACCGCGACGTAGCCGGAAACGTAGCCACCTGACGCGGAACTCGATCTAGGCTCGATCTGCGCCCTTCGCCGCTCGAGAACGGACCGCCTCGGACTCGCTGGACTCCAAACCCGTTGCTGACCTGGGCAACGCCCCGACAGGTTCGGCCCAGATGGGACACGGGCGGACGGTCCCGAACGCTGTTGGACGTCCCACGGGCTGCATGACATGCAAGGGGTCGTGGGGTTCGAGTCCCATCAGCTCCACAAGAAAAACCCCAGGTCAGGAACCAATTCTGATTCTGGGGTTTCTTTCGTTTTTGCCGACGTAGCCATTTCGAACGTAGCTTTTCGCTTGTTGGCACGGCCAGCACGTGGAGGGTCCGTGATCGAGTTCGTTGTCGCGCGAACTGTCCACCTCATCGCCGATTCCTTCGACGAGTTTCTTTGTCCGCTTCCACGGCATGCGGGTAGGTGAGCATGATCGCAGGAACGAAGAACGCGAGAGAGCGTCTCGTCGCTGTCGATGGATCTGGGCCCGATTTGCGCTGGTCTGAGTTGGCCCTGCCGCGGTGCCGCGCCGTGCAAGACGTAACCGCTACGCGGTGTAGCTGAGCGTACAGTTGTCGGGTGTGGGCCGACCGATCGAGCAAGCCTGAAGCAAAGGCCGAACCCGAGCCTCCGAAAACCTTGGCGTCTTGGAGGTCAGCGGCTGCCCGACTCGCGAACGCGGGACGGTTCGCCCTTGCGCTGGTTGCCGCTACCTCGGGCTTCGTTGGGTGTTCCAGTTCGGAGGGGGTGTCGACTCCGACTTCGGTTGACGGTGCCGGGCAGGTCGAGCCAACCACCGGGGCTCTTGCGTCGATTACTGCCGCATCGGCAAGTCGGCCGGGTAACGAACCGGTCGCTGAGAACTGGTTCCTTGTCGACCTTGGCTCTCGCGCTGGCGAGTACGTCCGGATTGACACCTCGCCTCATGCCGTCACCGCTGTAGTGGACTACGAGCGTGTGTTCGAGTCGAGCGATGGGCGGACCTGGGAGCAGGTCGCGACCCCGGATGTCTGGGTGGCCGTGGCTCTTCGCACCGAAGATGGTCTGTTGCTGACATCCGACGAGACGATGCATCTACTCCCAACTGGCACCGAGCAGTGGATCGAGTGTCCACTCACGCGCATGCCGAGGCTGACTGCCATGGACGCGTTTGTGTCGGGTGAGCGGGTCTTCGTCGTAGCACGCGACGAAGACCGCCTGGTCTACCTCCTGCACTCCGATGACTCATGCACGTGGGACGGTTCGCCGCTACGCGGACTTGACGGAAACGATGTCTCAGCCACATTCGCAGACATCCGTCGATTTGGCGACCGGCTCGCAATCGTGCCCCGGCCCTTCTCCGACGATTCTGACGCCCTCCACTGGATTATCGATGAGCACGCCGCGGACGCGACCGTGCAGACCGGCCATCCGACGGGGCTTGTCCGCTCACCCGATCGTAGGGATCACACGAGCACCCGTACGCGAACGTAACGGCTGACGATCACACAACACAGCGCCTGCAACTACCACCATCGCCCGACGGTGTGGTGGAACAGGTCCAAGAAGCATTCACCGCTGACGGGTTCTTCGTGATTACTGGGGTTGCCGAGGTTCCGCTCGCGCCCGAGATCTTCCATCAATACTCGCTGATCGTATGGCTCGTGGACGAGGACAACGCAACGAGGATCTCCGACGTAGACGTGTCGCGGCGCACGGGCACGTGGATCAGCGACGTCTGGGCAAGTGAGGTGGTCGACTACAACGGGATGATCATCGCAGGAGGCAGCTACATAGGGTTTCGCAGGACACCGTTCCTGATTGTCGGACATCGACAGGAGCCAAGCCCCTGAAGACGCGGCGCACCACGTGGAGCCCGCCATCGGGACCATGACTGCGAGGGCATCGCTTCGCGACCGGGATCGATAGCCAGTGCGAAGGCCCCGTGGGTAACATTGGCGTTATGCATCTCGACAGGATCACCATCGACCCTGACGTCATGGGTGGCCTGCCATGCATACGGGGGCTGAGGGTGACCGTGTCCACGGTTCTCGGGCAGCTCGCTGCGGGGCAGACGCGTCAGCAGGTCCTCGACGACTATCCGTACCTCGAGGATGAGGACATCACTGCCGCGCTCGAGTACGGGGCGGCTCGCGTCGCCGAGCGGGATCTGCCCGTCGCACGCTTCGCGTGAGATACCTGCTCGACGCCAACCTTTCACCGAAGGTCGCGTCCTCTCTCACGGAGGTCGGGTTCGAAGCCTCTCACGTCGCGGACCACGATCTGCTCACCGCGCCCGACGAACGCATCTTCGACTACGCGGTCGCTCACCAACTCACTGTGATCACGGCCGACACGGACTTCGCGATGCTGTTGGCCCTGCGCCGAGCATCGTCACCCTCGGTTGTGTTACTGCGGGACACAGCCGACCAAGCTCCCGAGGTTCATGCAAGGCTCCTTCTCGACAACCTCGGCGGACTCGAGGGCGTCCTCGAGGCGGGCGCCATCGTGTCGCTGAGCCCGCAGCGGATTCGTGTCCGTGATCTGCCGATCACCTGACCGTCGGCGAAGTCAGCGCTCAAGATGGGTAGGCGATCGAACACGCGGGGAACCGGCGCGGCACTAAGTGGTCAGCAAACACGACCGCGACGCAGCCAGAAACGCAGCCACCAAATGCAGACCTCGTTCAAGGCTCGGTCGGGGTCGTTCGGCGCTTGAGAACGGACCAGGCTGGACTTACTGGACTCAAATACCCTTGCTGAACTGCGCAAATGCGCCGATACATCCGGATTCGCCGGAACACGAGCGGACGATCCCGAACACTGTCGGACACGTTACGGGCTGCATGGCATGCAAGGGGTCGTGGGTTCGAGTCCCATCAGCTCCACGTCGCTCACTTCGTTCGCTTACGGAGTTCGGCAGCGCCGAACTCCCCACCGGGCAAGTAGCACGTCATCGACCAGGGCCCACGCCCCGGTCGTTTCGCTTTTTGCGTTCCGCGGAACGCACGTCGGACGCTGCGAGTGACCTCAAGGCCACCCAAGGTCAACCAAACGCGCCCGTGGACGCGTTTGGTCACTTTCCGCAACGTATGAGACCACACCGAGTGGGATAGTGATCCCGCCCCACCCTGCGAAGGCCTTACGGGCGCCGAACTCGAAGAAGCCGAGAAGAACAACCAGTGCCGACCCCTGTGGGGCTTTCGCGATCACACAACCATCCGAGGCAGTCCCTCGGTAACATATGGGCATGGTGGGTTGCAGGTACTGCGGGCTCTCGATCGACGATCGAGACGATTCGTTCACGGTTGGGGGCGTTGCAGCGCACCCGTCTTGCGTCGAGCACGGGCAGCCGAATGAGAACGGCGGCCGTCGTCGCTCTGAGGCCCAGCGTCAGTTCCAATCGGCTCGCTCTCGCGGGGCGATCTCGGCTGGATCCTGAGTGCGCCGCTTGGTCAAGCCGGCAGGGCTTAGACCTGACTCACGCACATGGATGTCAGGCAGAGCTCGACGATTCGGTACAGAAGATGGTCGAATTACCGATGATGAACTTGTGGGAATCCGCGTTCCGAGGACAGTCAGAAAGATAAAGAACGCCCCAGCATGGCTGGCTCGGCGGTCGTACTACGCGCTGCAGGCGACCACTAGCTTCAGGTTCGACGAGGAAGTGGTCCTCGACGTGGACGCGTTCGGAGCCAGGGCCCTGAACGAGATCATCCAATCCGACCGCCTCCCGAATCCAGAACCGACAGGGCGCCGATCCATTCACGAGTTCGACTTGGCCGACAAGCGCCGCTTCGAACTGGCGAAGGCCGACGTACATCTGAGGTTCGTGGTCGAGCCGAACGGACACCACACCGACGAATTCGGCAGAAACGGAACCTGGCGTCCACGTGGCTGCGAGGTCTACTACGACAAGGCCGACGACAGCTACTTGAAGGTCTTCGAGCCCACGTTCTGTGTAAACGGTGAGGGCCGGTTCCTGGTGGATGCACTCGATGCAGGCGTGTACCGCGACATCTCCCCTGGCCTGAGGTTTCTGATAATCGACGACGATGAGCGGGTTCGGGGCTATGCGATCACGGCGGGCCGGCTGCTCACACCCTACGAATTCGATCAGATGGTCGGAGCGACCAGCTACGCGGACCTGATCTGCGAGGTGACGCGGCGATCCGGTTTTTACTGGAACGACCTGCGGTTCCACAACGTCATCTTGCTGGGGAACACACCGTGCTTCATCGACCTCGAGAGCATCCTGCCCGTTGATTGGTACAAGACCGACCTGGCGTTCGCCCGGAGCCATCTGTGCGATGTCGACATCGGCTGGCCGCTGCAACGGAAGTGGAACTCACCGCGGTGGTATGCCGACTTCCTCGATGAGTTGAAGGCCGCAGGGCAACAGCGTCAAGCCCCGAAGGTCAGTCGATCAACCGCGCCCGCGGACGCGTCTCCTCACCTTCCGTCGCGGCTGAAACCACGCTGAGTGGGTTGGCGGCGGCGGAACACGGCCAGCCGCTGCTTCGGGCGACTCGCATCGTCTTCGGAGACGACACCGCAGAGCCACGAAGTGGTCAACTCGTGTTCACCTTGCCTGCATAGGTTCGAGCCAACCATCAGACGCTAACGATTGGCTCGAAGAATGAAACGTAGAACCGCTCGCTCGATTGTGTCGATCGGAGTCGCTGCCCTGGCACTCGCCTCGGCCGCGTTGCCGGCATCGGCCGGGGGACGCGAACGCGACGACGACCGAGACAGCGAGCGCGACGAACGCTCGAACACCGTCCTGGTGACAAACGACGCGCCCGCAGGTCCGGGCTCGTTCGCCGCCGCAGTCGAACACGCGAACTCAAACCCGAGAGTCGGCCGGATCGTCTTCACCGACACCTTCACAGTCGCGGTGACTAGCGAGATCACCTATACGGGTGATCAGGACTTGAGTATCAACGGCCGCGGCAGCACCCTGTCGGGCGCCGATGCCACGCCCGACACCGACACCTGGGACAGCGGTCTGTTCGTTTCTCGAAGCGGCGCTGACCTTTCGATCAAGCGGCTCAGCTTCAACTCGAGCTTCAACAACGGTCTGGCGGTCTTCTTGCCCGCCGGTGGTGGTGAGGTCGAGATCGAACTCGAAAACGTCGAGGTGGTTGACTCGCAGTTCCACGGAATCCTGGTCGATGGACAGTCGACCACCGGGTACAACACCGACGACTTCATTCACCCGCTGTGCACCGACCCTCATCCCGTGGACTCGGGCACCACGATCGAGATCGAAGTCAACCGCACGACCATCACCAACAGTGGCCGTGTCGCCGGATTCGACATCACCCAGGCGACCGGCTGTCCTCAAGACTTCGACGGGCTGCGGGTCGATCAGGGAGGACCTGGCGACCTTCGCGCCGAAATCGAACGATCGACCTTCGCCGGCAACCTCGCTGACGGTGTCGAACTCGACGAGACCGGTGAAGGGGCCAACTGGGCCGAGGTGTCTGGGTCGACGTTTGTGGACAACGGGGCCACCGCCGAGATCCTGTGCTCTGAAGCCACCTACTGCGGCGGAGACACCGGATCGATGATCGAGGACCTCGACGACGCGTTCGACATGGACGAAGCAGACGATGGCGACATGGTTGCGCTCATCCGCAACTCGGTCTTCAGTGACAACAACGACGAGGGCATCGACCTGGACGAGGCCGGCGAGGGCTCGGCCATTCTCGATGCGCGCAACGTCACTGCCAACTCGAACCTGGATGAGGGCGTGAAGATCACCGAGGAGGACGGCGGAGACATCCGTGCCCAGATTCGCAACTCGACCATCGATTCGGCCGAAACCGCGGACAACGCCGAATTCGAAGAACTCGGCGAGGGCGACAACATCGTCAGCATCTCCCGCACCTCCCTGTCGGCAGGCGACGGCGTGGTCTCAAGGTCACCGAGGAGGAGGGCGGCAGCGTCGCGTTGAACGTCGTCCGCTCGACCATCACAGGCAATCGCGATGAGGGCATCCAGGTCGAGGAGCTATCGGACGGCGACCTGCGAGCAAGGATCGTTCGGAGCGCGGTGACCAGCAACGCCGACAAGGGTCTGCAGGCTGAGCAGGAGTCGCCGGGTTCGGGCACGGTGAGCCTCGTTCGCAGCGACTTCACTAGCAATGGCACCGCAACCGACCTCACGGGCATCGCCGACTTCACAACCCCTGGATCAAATCTGTAAGGGCGCCGACCCGGCCCGTCCAACGGTGGGCGGGCCGGGTCGCTCCCTCTGTCGGCTGGCCACGGCTTCGGCCGTAGTCTGGTGGCGATGTCGAATGCGGGCTCACGAAGGTTGCTCTTGGCGGGCTCGCTGTTAGCCCTGCTGGTCGTGTTGGCAGCTTTGCCGGTGTCGCCCAACCCGGTGACCGGCGCCAAGGCGTTCTGGCTCGACCCGCTGATCGATCACTCGTTCATGCGAAACACCTTGCTGGCCGCCCTGCTGGCCGTGGTCACCACGTCGGTGGTCGGAACCTGGGTTGTGCTGCGAGGTATGGCGTTCTTGGGCGACGCCCTGGCGCACGGGGTTCTGCCCGGCATCGCCATAGCGTTCGTTCTGGGGTTCAACACCACACTGGGGGCACTGCTGGCCGCTCTGGTGATGGTCGGCGGCATCGCAGCCATAAGCGCCCGGTCGCCGCTGCCAGACGACACCTCGATAGGTGTTCTATTCGTAGGGTTCCTGGCGTTGGCGGTGGTAATCATGTCGGGCGCCGGCGGCTCGTACACGGGCGACCTCAACCGCTTCTTGTTCGGCTCGATCACCGCCGTCGACGGACCCGACATAACCCGCCAGGCGATTGCTGCGGCGGTGGCAGTGATCGTGGTCGTGGTGTTCTACCGCGCCTTTCTGGTGCTGACCTTCGACGAAACCCTGGCCCGGCTTCTGGGAATGAAACCCCGCCTGGCGCACGCCCTGCTGTTGGCGCTGCTGGCGATCTCGATCGTCGCCTCGTTCCAAGCCGTCGGCAACCTGTTGGTGTTCTCGTTCCTGATAGCGCCACCCGCCGCCGCGTCACTGGTGGTGAACCGAGTGCCCGTGATCATGGTCACCTCGGTGGCCATCGGCGCCGTTTCGGTGACGGCCGGGCTGCTGATCAGCTTCCATGCGGGCACGGCTGCGGGCGCCACCATGGCGCTGTCGGCTGTGACGGCGTTTCTGCTGATATTGCTGTACAACGCGACCTTGGCCGGCGCCGCAACCCATGTCGATTAGCAGCTACTAGAGGCGGACAACACCCACACCCAACTCGGCAGCCAGCGCTTCGAGCTCGTCGGCGAATTCGCCATAGACCAGCGCCAGGTGGTGATCGAGCCCCTCAGCTAGCACCGTCGACAGCACATCTCCGGCCCCATGGTCGAACCGGACCGTTGCCGATGTGCCCCTGAATGCCGGCGGTGACGCCAGCACCTCACCGGTTGCGTACACCAGCCTGTCGACTCCCCTGCTGTTGGAGAACCGGGCCAGCGTGATGCGACCGGGCCTCATCGAGAACTGATGTGTCAGCGCCAGCTCGCGGTTGGGGTGACGCCCGGCGAGGGCTGGCTGGTCGGGGTCGGCCGTGGATGTCGGCGCCACCCCGCAGTGCCACAGCACCGCCCAATCGGCATCAGTGTCGACCGCCACCAGGTCGAGCAACACCGCTGGCGTGCCCGCCAACTGGCCCAGCGCCAACATGGTCGTGGCGCCCAACATGTCGGCCTCGCAGGCGCCGGGTACGCCGTCGTCTGCCAGCATCCCCAACGGTGAGCAGATTGCCCCTCCCCTGTCGGTGAAACACTCGGGCCAGCAGCGCGTCGCCACCGCCGACCAACCGCGCTGCGCAACCATGGCGCCCAGCGCGCCGTATAGACGCAAGCTGGGTTCGGTTTCGCCGGCAGGCATCTGGTCGAGCCCATCGAGCCGACCCGCAACCACGTTGCGAGCAGCTTCGAGCTCGTCGGTCGAAACGGCATCCGCGGCCGCGAACAGCTCGTCCAGCTGTCGCCGGTCGGCGCGAAGGTCAACATCGCCGAACCGCTCGACCACCTCGCACGGACCGAACCCGTCGGGACCGTCGCCAACCACCCCAACGCTGGCGGCCCTGAGCACAGCGACCACACGCCGGGCCGCAACCGAGGCTTCGCCCTCGGTCACTCGCGGCGCAGAGTTGATCGCGGGACGGTCGGCGGGAGCGCCGGCGAGAGCGGCGGCCAGCTGCGCTTGTGCCTGTGGGCCCGGGGCACCGTGGACGAACGACGCGGGCACCTGATCGATCGCCAGCTGGTTGGCGGCCAAGATCGCACCGCACAACGAGTTCAACCGCAGGCGCTCGCCCGTGGGCTGTTCGGGGAAGCTCCACACGATCACTCGACCCGCCCAGCCTGCGAGGGCCGCCGCGAATCGTGCGTCGGTGAAGGTCGCTTGTATCAGCACGGCCACGTCGACAGGACTTGACGACCCGACGATGGCTTCGACGTCGTGCGGCTCGGTGACCATCTCTGCGCGTCCCGAAAGCTGGGGAACCATTTCGCCAAGCAGCTCGAAGGCAGCCTGGACGTTGGCCTGCGCCAGCTGAACATCGAAGGTCGGCTTGCCGACAGCAATCGCTGCCACCTTGGTGAGCGTGGCGGTGTCATTCATCGATCGTCGTCTCCTCTATCAGCGACAACAACTGCTCTATCCGGCCCCGCTCCCCCAGTTGGGTGCCGCCCATCTCGACAGTTGCAGCACCTGCCGCAACACCCAGACGGGCAGCCATCGCGACCGACTGGCCCGCGACCAGACCGGCAACGATTCCCGCCACCATCGAGTCACCGGCCCCTGTGGTGCTGCGCACGCACACCGGCGGCGCAGCCAGCCACACAGCACCCCCGACGCGCGGAACGACCAGCGCCCCTCGCGGCCCAAGCGACACCACGGCCACGCCAACCCGACCTCGGTCGAGCGCGGCGCGGGCCGCGGCAGCGAGCTCGACGACAGAGCCCGCACCGGTGTCGACCAGAGAGGCCAGTTCGTGCTCGTTGGGCTTGACCACCTCGGCGCCACCGGCAAAAGCCTGGGCCACGGTCGCTGGTTCGAGGGCGTCGACCACGACCGTTCGATCGCTGAGTCGGCCGGCCAGCAGGCGATAGAACGAGGGTGCAAGGCCGGGCGCCAGACCGCCCGACAGCACCACGAACCGCGTCTGCCCGACGGCCTCGACGACGAGGTCGATGAGCGCCTCGGGATCGGCAACCGGAGGCCCTGGTACCACCAGCCGATACTGGTCCGAGGCCGACGAGACGATCACCGAAACGTTCTCGCGCGTGTTGTCACTGGCGGGAAGGGCTGCGACCTGAATCAGTTGCGTCGGGTCGTCGGCGGAGATGCCCGCCAGCAGTTCGTCGCCGACCGGGCCGCCCGCCAGCACCACCGCCTTCGAAGCGACCCCCAGCCGGGCGAGCATGCGCGAGACATTGATCCCCCCGCCTCCGGGGTCGCGACGATGAGCGGTCACCGGCAGCTTGGTGTCGGCGACGAGCCGATCGACCGTGAGCGTTACGTCCAGTGCGGGGTTGACGGTGACGGTTGCCACCGCGGGTTCGCGGGTCACCATCAAAGGGTGGCCGCGCCGGGCCGCCGCTGGGCAGGGCACTACGTCACGTGACGCGTACCACGATCTCGCCGTGCGGCACGATGAACCACGCGTCCCGGTCGGCAGCCCAATCGTCGAAACCGCCGGCAATCCTGGCCAGCTCGGCTGCGTCGACGCCCAGCTCGATCGCCTGGGCTGCAAGCGCCGACGATGTGCTGCGCTCGGCCCACAGACCGCCCCACCACAGGCGCGAGTCGTTGTCGGCGAAACACCAAACGCTGGCCGTAGCGCTTACGTCGTCGAGACCCGCGGCGTGGGCCCACGCCAGCAGCTGTCGCCCGGCGTTGGGCTCGGCTTCATTGGAGCGAGCGACGGCCTGGTAGATCTCCATCCAACGGTCGAGTCGGGCGTCGGACGGGTGCCAGGTCATCGCCGCGTAGTCGGCGTCGCGGGCCGCCACCAACCCGCCCGGGCGGGCGACGCGGTACATCTCTCGCAGCGCCGCCACCGGATCGGACAGGTGCTGCAGAACCTGGTGTGCGTGAACGACGTCGAAGCTGTCGTCGGGGAACGGAAGGTCGTACACGTCGCCGGTGCGAAACTCGACCGTCGAGTCACCGCCCAACCGTGCCGAAGCCTCGGCGAGCACGTCGGCCGAACGGTCGAGCCCGACCACCGGGCCGGGGGCAACCACTGATGCCAGGTCGAGGGTGAGGTTGCCGGGCCCGCACCCGACGTCGAGGAGCGACATTCCGGGCCCCAGCAACGGCGTCAGGTACGCGGCACTGTTCTCGGCGGTGCGCCATCGATGCGATCGCAGTACGGCGTCATGGTGCCCGTGGGTGTAGCGGTCGTCGGGCACGGCTAGCTGCCTCCGATCTCGCGCAGAAGGCCCTCCTGGGCCACCGATGCAACCAGCTGACCGTCTGCGGTGAAGACATTTCCGAACGTGGTGCCCCGGCTTCCGCGCAGTCCCGGGCTGGTCGATTCGTACAAAAGCCACTGGTCGGCCCGGAGTGGACCCCGAAACCAGATGGCGTGGTCGAGGCTGGCCGACATGAAATGGTTGCCCCACTCGCCTGGTTCGGGGGTGACCGGATGGGCGTCGACGATGGAGTCCATCGGTATCGCATCGGACATGAACGCCAGCGCCGCGGCGTGCTGCATGCGGTTGGACAGCTCCTCGCCGCTCCAACGGCCCCACATCGCGAACCTGCCCGATCCGTCACCGGGAAGCTCGCGGGTGTCCATCTCGGTCATCCATCCCGACTTCTCGAGCTCGTCGGGGTCGGGCAGCCTTTGGGGCATCACGGTGTTCTGCCGCTCGAACCCGGCTTCGTCTCGGTGGAACGAGGCGATCATCATCAAGATGTTCCCGTTGGCCTGCCTGGCATGCACCGCCCTGGTGACGAACGAGCGCCCGTCGCGCACCCGCTCTACGTCGTACACGATCTTTTGCGCCGGATCGCCGCCGCGGATGAAGTAGGCATGCAACGAGTGTGGATGCACGCCCTCTGGCACCGTGTTGCCGGCTGCGACCAGGGCTTGGGCCACGACCAACCCGCCATAGATGCGGCCCCACTCGTAATCGGGGCTTGTTCCCACGAACAGACCGTCGGCGATCTGTTCGAGCGACAAGACGTCGGCCGCCTTCGATTGCTCGTCCACGCGCGGCGACACTACAACCACCCTCGCCAGGCGAGTAGCGTCATTCGTCATGGCCTTCGAACCAAGAGTGACCCCACCAGACGATGCCGACCCATCTGAGGCGCACTGGATAATCGTCAGGTCGAGCCGTGTGGTGGTGGAAGCCGGGGCCGAGTCATTGCCGTTCGGGCCGATGCCCGCCATCCAACGCCACCGGGCACAACACTTCCTGGGAATGCTCGATGGGCGGCCGGTGTGGGCCGTCGACCTCGACGACGAGGAAGAACCACCCGACTGGCACGAACTGCTCGACCTGAGAACCCTCTATTCGAGGGTGCCCGAAACCCAGTGGGCCCTGGCGGGCAAGGCCGAACAGATCGTTCAATGGGATCGCACCCACCGCTTCTGTGGCCGCTGCGGTGAGGCAACAGAACTGCACACCTCGGACAGGGCCCGCGTGTGCCCGTCTTGCGGGCTACTGGCATACCCGAGGTTGGCGCCGGCGGTCATCGTGCTGGTCGAGCGCGAAGACGGGCGAGCCCTGCTGGCACACGGTCGTCAGTTTCCGGGCAGGTTCTTTTCGACCCTGGCCGGTTTCGTCGAACCCGGCGAAGATCTCGAGACGTGTGTGGCACGAGAGATCAAAGAAGAGGTCGGCATCGATGTCGACCAGATCCGCTACTTCGGAAGCCAGCCGTGGCCGTTCCCGCACTCGTTGATGATCGGGTTCACTGCACGTTATGCGGGCGGCGAGCTTCAGATTCAGGAGGAGGAGATCGTCGAGGCCGGTTGGTACAGCTACGACGACCTGCCGCCGTGCCCTCGAGGTGGCATGTCGATTGCGGGCAAGCTGATCGAGGACTGGATCGCCCGCAGCTCTAGCTGAGCGCTTCCTCGTCGACCCAGCGCAGCCTGGGCGCCTCGCTCCAAAGCCGTTCGAGGTCATAAAAGCGGCGGCTGTCGGCGTGGAAGACGTGCACCACGAAGGCGCCGAAGTCGAGCAGCACCCACATGCCTTCTCGCATGCCCTCGATCTGCACCGGGCCGGCCCCGCCTGCCTTCTTCACCTGCTCTTCGACCTCTTCGGCGATGCGGCGAACCTGACGAACGTTCGGGGCGCTGGCGATGACGAAGTGATCGGTCACGCCCAACATGTCGCCGACGTCGAGAACGACGATGTCGTTGGCCTTGATCTCCGACGCCCCCTCGATGGCGGCGCGGACCAACGCAGGAAGATCTTCGACTGTCAGATCCGTGGCGTCAGGGTCGGGCACTCGAACAACGCTATCGGCACGAACACCGCGTTGCCGATCATGGTCCCGAGATGGCATTTGTACCGGCCTGGTCGACGACCGGCGCCACGTCGGGTTGGATCTCGACCAGGTCTGCCAGGTCGGAACCGACCACGATGGTGATGTCGACGACGTCGATCGGCTCGAGCTGTTTGACGACCTCGCCAACCCCAAGGGCATCACGGATGGCGACCGCCGCCTCGCGCTGTTCATCGTGGTAGTAGACGACCTGGGTAACACGATGATCGAACCGAGCGGCGTTGTCGACCAGCTCGACCGACGCGAACGCCGGGTTGATCAGCCGAGCGATAGGCGCAGACAACCCCGGCCGACCGACACCGTTCAGCAACTGCACCCTCGTGCGTGCCGAACCGGTTGCGCGGCTGGGGTCGAGCCTGACGATCGAGTCCTCGAGACTGGCACGGTCGACGCTGTACAGCTCGCCTTCTCCGCCAACGAGGTCGACGTCGAGTATCCGATACTCGACCTCGGTGCGGCGGGCGGCCAACTCGTCGAGGAAGTCGTCGAAATCGGTACCGAACGAGCGCTCGTCGGCCACCACCGCAGAGCGGGCTTCCAGCAGCGAAACCCAGAACTCTTGGTGTCGCACCAGGCGCTGCAGTTCGGTCTCGGCGACTCCGCGGCGAGCCAGATAGTCGGAGGCATCGGATGCTTCCAACAGCAGGGCTCCGGCCGGATACAGAACCTCGATGCGATCGCGGTCGGTTGCCTGATCCAGACGGCGCGGGTTGTCGACCAGCAGCGGATCGAAGGAGCGCACCAGCTCGGTCACATCGGCCGGTGTCAGCTCGACGATGTGGTCGAAGCCGATCGTCAGCAGGTTCTCGACCGCCAGCGAAGACAACTCGATACCGCCGATTCGGGTCGCTTCGGACAAGGTGTCGAGCCCGATGCCAGGCACCTCGACCATCAGGGTCGAGGGGGCGAACAACACGACGGCGTCGCCCGATTCGTGCAGCGAGATCATCGTGAACCCCACGCTGTCGCCGGCTCCGTCGGTTTGAACCAGAAGTGCAGTGGTACTGGTGCCCGCATCGACAACCTCACCCGCTTGGGCGGCGGCACCCTGGGAGCCTTCTTCCGAGCTCAGGTACTGGTGATACCCGACATAGGCGAGCCCGCCCAAAGACACCAGCAGGATCAGCAGTGGGGCGACGATGCCCCGGGTGGACCTTTGAGGTCTCGCTGTGGACGTGTAGCGCGCCCGGCTGGTAACCCGCGTGGCGCCGAGCGGCACCGAAGGCCGGCCCGCAGCGCGGCGCCCGGCGCTGCCGCGCCTAGGCAATCGAACCTGAGCATCGCGCAGGTATCCGCCCTCGCTGTGGGCGTCTTGATCAAAAAGGCCTGGAGGCCCCGAGATATCCCCATCGTTGGTCACCGCTTCGACTCCCTCACGCCGCCGGTGAGTCTCAAGTCGACCGCCGCGATCGCCGAATAACCCCTGTATTTCCAGGAGAAAACATGCGACAATTGACGGCCGGCTTGAGCGCCCATCGCCTCACAACTGCGAGCGGCGCCGGTCCAGCCTCGGGTTTGAACCCGCCCAGTAACGGGTACACCAAAGAAGTGGCAGTGGTGTGATAGCTTTCACAGTGTTGACGGGAAGTTTTCGCGCTAGCGCACCGTTGAACCACGCACGGAGTCGAAATAACAAGCTCGCCTTACAGCCCACTAGGCGAACAACCGAACTCCCCCAGATGACAGTGAGCAAGAAGTCAAGGATCCGATGAGCGATTCAGTTGGACAGTATTTGAACGAGATCGGCGCAGTTGCCCTCCTCACCGCCGACGACGAGCGCATGCTCGCGCAACAGATCGAGGCCGGCCGCGAGGCCCGCGAACGGCTCGAGAGTGGCGAGGATCTCAGCGCCGCCGACAAGCGCCGCCTCCGCAAGGATGTGAGCACCGCTGCGGCAGCCCGCGACCGTTTCATTCGGGCCAACCTGCGCCTGGTCGTGTCGATCGCCCGGCGTTACCCCCTGCCTCCGGCCATGGAACTGCTGGACCTGATCCAGGAAGGCAACCTCGGGCTCGAGCACGCCGTCGAGAAGTTCGACTGGCGCAAGGGATTCAAGTTCTCGACCTACGCGACTTTCTGGATTCGCCAGTCGATAGGCCGGGCCCTCGACCAGAAGGCGAGCCTCGTGCGCCTGCCTTCGGACCGCTCGGCCAGCCTTCGGGCCGCCCTGCGTGCCAACTCGGGCGACACCGAAGCCCTCGACGACGAACACGCTTGGCTGCAGCGCATCTCGACGCCGACCTCGCTCGACCGCACGGTTGGCGACGACGGCGACTCGACGCTGATGGACCTGGTTCCCGATGCCAAGGACGGCCCCGAGGCCGAGATCCTCGACCGCACCGAAAAGGACCTGGTCGTCGGCCTGCTGAACAACCTCGACGCCCGGGCCCGCCGTGCCGTCGAGCAGCGCTTCGGGCTCAATGACGGCGAGAAGCGCAGCTACCGCGAGGTCGGCGAGGAACTCGGCGTAACCGCCGAAGCTGCCCGCAGGCTCGTGAAGCGTGCCGTCAACGACCTGCGCCAGGACGCCGAGCGCATCGTCGCTGCCTGATCAGACCCATCCCGCAGCCCAGCGCCGTCGTCTGCTGAATTTCAGTGGCGGCGGCGCTTGCGCGTAGAGCACCATGTGAGTCCCATGACGATGACCTGGACCCCATCAAGCTGGACCGACCGTCCCGCCAAGCAGCAGCCTGTGTGGCCAGATGCCGAAGCTGTCAGGCAGGTGACCTCTGAGCTAGCCAAGCGGCCACCCCTGATCTTCGCCGGCGAGGCCCGTTACCTCACCGACGAGTTGGCCAGGGTCGCTCGGGGCGAGGCCTTCTTGCTTCAGGCCGGCGACTGCGCCGAGTCATTCGACGTGGGCACCGCGGATGCCATTCGCGACAAGCTCAAGGTGATTCTGCAGATGGCCGCAGTGCTGCAGTATTCGGGCGGAGTTCCGGTGGTGAAGGTCGGCCGGATCGCAGGGCAGTTCGCGAAACCTCGCTCGTCCGACATCGAAACCCGCGACGGGGTTTCGTTGCCGTCGTTTCGCGGCCACATCGTCAACGACATCGACTTCGACGAACAGGCTCGCATTCCCGACCCAGCACGCCTGTTGAGGGCTTACGACCAGTCGGCCTCGACCCTCAACCTGTTGCGCGCATTCACCAAGGGTGGCTACGCCGACCTCCGCCAGGTCCACCGCTGGAACCAGGAGTTCGTCGCCGACAGTCCAGCAGGCCGGCGCTACGAACAGATCGCCGACGGGATCGATCGAGCCCTTCGCTTCATGCAGTCGGCGGGTATCGACCTCGACGACGCTGCCATGCGCCAGGTGAACCTGTACACCAGCCACGAGGCGCTGCTTCTCGAATACGAACAGGCTCTCACCCGCCAAGACTCCATCACTGGCGATTGGTACGACTGTTCGGCCCACATGTTGTGGATCGGTGAACGCACCCGCGAACTCGACGGTGCCCACATCAAGTTCCTGTCGGGTGTTCACAACCCGATCGGCTGCAAGGTAGGGCCCACCATGGAGCCCGACGAGGTGGTGGCCCTGTGCGAGGCCCTGAACCCGGGTCGCATCGAGGGTCGGTTGACCCTGATCACTCGCATGGGTGCCGACGTGCTCGGCGAACGCCTGCCACCACTGCTCGAGGCGGTCAAGAAGTCTGGCCACCCCGTGGTCTGGGCCTGCGACCCCATGCACGGCAACACGTTCTCCACCGAAACCGGCACCAAGACCCGCCACTTCGACGCCATCATGCGCGAGGTGCAGGCCTTCTTCGAAGCCCATCGCGCGGCGGGCACCTGGGCTGGCGGCCTCCACATCGAGCTGACCGGCGACGACGTGACCGAGTGTCTCGGCGGCAGCCAGTCGCTGGAAACGGCCGACCTCGAGTCGCGCTACGAGACCATGTGCGACCCGCGTCTCAACGGCCGTCAGTCGCTGGACCTCGCATTTCGTGCCGCCGAGGAGCTCACCTACTCACGCGGCCCGGCTTAGCCCAGTCGGGCTATCAGAAGCCCTCCAACACCAAGCGGCCCTCACCATTGCCGACGCCCAGCGACGCAGCCAAGTTCAGCTCCGTGCCGTTCTTGGCCTCCAGCGTCACCGCACCGCCGACCAGGCCAGACATCTCGAGCCCATAGGCGAGCGCCATCGACGTGGTCTCGGCGAACGGGTCCGACCCGTGAGGGGCGTCGGTTCCCCAGCGCCCAAACGTCGCCGCTGGCACACCTGGCGATGCCTCGAAGCCAAAGCGACCCCAGTCGGCTTCGATCCGAAGGTTGTCTCCCTCCAGCACCGCCGACCCGCCGATCGCGGCATCGACCACCGAGGTCGTTCTACACACCTGACGGGCCCCGGTTGCCTCGCAAGTGGTGGCTGCCAGGTCGAACCTGACGCGTCCGTCGATTACGAACTCGACCGGCGCACCGGGCTCGACTTCGCCGTCGGGCACAGTCCCGTCCTCGGGCGCCACCCGCACGAGGCGCAACTCGACGTCGGCGTGCATCTCGGCGTCGAACCAGTCGTCACCCGCAACCTGGCGCCATCGCATCACTAGCCGCGGTTCGTCGTCTTCACCCAGATGCTGTTGTGGGTCCGGAACCATCACGATGTCCAGATCGGTCCTGGCGGCGCCGCTGGGCAGCTCGGAGGGATCGGTGATGATGCGCACCGCCGACCTCGTCGGCACCGACTGGACTGTGCCGTCGGGTTCCGAGCGGTCGAACCTCTCTGCCGCCGACACCGGCGGAGCACACGCGCCCAGCAACAACATGGCCGCGATCAGGTGACGACGATTCACTCATCGTTCGTCGGCCCTCCATCCGGCCGGATTAGCGCGCTAGCCGATCTGCAGCTCGCCCTCGGCCGAGAATCCGATCGCCCGCAACAACCTGTCGGGGTCGCCGATGATGAGCTCGACGGGTGTTCCCACAACTCGGGTGGCGATGGAATCGCCCATCGATGTGAGGCTGCGAGTGGTGCGGAACCCAGACGAATCGGTGATCTCGACCGTTACCTCGGGCAGCGCCTTTTGAGAGCCGTACGCACCCAGACCCTGCCATTCGAGCCCCAGCCTGGCGACACCGCCGTCGACGGCCACGATGCCCTCGATCGAACCATCGGTTGCCCGCACGAGATTGCAGTCATCTACATGTGGCGCCGGCCGGCACTGGCTCTCGATCAGATCGAATCGAACCGAGCCGGCGGCCCGATACCAGCGTGTGAGCCTGAATCGGCCCGCGTCGGCCTCGTCGATCAGTCCGAGGTCGACCAGGGCTTCGTCGTCGATGGGATACAGGTCGACGTCGATATCGGCCCGAAGGTCGAGCGTGCCTTCCGGCAGTTCCTCCTCGAGTTTCCACCAGCCCGAGATCTGCAGTTCGACACCCGCAGGCACCGACGAAGTGGTCGGGCGAGCGGGCGCCGGCCCGTCGTCGGCATCGGCCGAGCCATCGACCGACACAGAACCATCGACCTGGGTCGTCGTGGTGGTGTCTGGATCTGTGCTGGCGGCGTCCGTGGTGTCGGAGCCGTCGTCGGCGACCAGGAAACGATCGACGACTTCGGGGCGGTGCATTCGCTCGTCGACCTTTTGGCCCAGTTCGCACCCGGCCAGCACAAAGAGTGCCGCGCCGGCCAGCGCGACAGGTCTCAGCGTTCGCAACCTCGGGGACAGACCCACCACGCCTAGAGTCTGCCCCGCCGCGCCCAGCGGCCACACGTCGCCCCCGGCATTCGTCGCCGAATCGTAAGAATGCTCGGGGTCAAACGCAGAGCGTCACGCCAGGTGATCGACGAAGCGCTCCAGTTGACGCAGATTGCGGCACTCGAACACGCCATCACAGTGCGCGCCGTAGTCGCCGATGACCGAATCGCCCGTGTCCCAATAGGACCGGGGCTCGGGGTTGAGCCAAAAGACGTTGCGAGCCTTCTTGCGCGCCTCTTTCAAGATCCAGGCGTTGGTGGCGTGATAGTTGTTGCGCGCATCACCGAGGAACAGCACGGTGCTCTTGGGGCCGATCTCGTGACCCCAGTTGTCCCAGAACACCTGGAATGCGTGGCCATAGTCGCTGTGCCCGTCGACCCAGATGACGTCGGCTTCGGTGTTGACCCGATGAACCGCCCGGGTGATGTCTTCTTCGCCCTGGAACAGATGAGTCACCTCGTCGATGCCGTCGATGAAGACGAACGAGCGCACCTTGGAGAACTGGGCCTGCAACGCATAGACAAGGTGCAAGGTGAACCGTGCGAAAGCAGCAACCGAGCCCGAGATGTCGGCGACGACGAACAGCTCTGGTTTGTTGGGTCGTGGATACTTGAACTTGGGTTCGGCCGGAACGCCGCCGTATGACAGTGAGGCCCGAACCGTGGAGCGAAAGTCCAGCGGACCGCGCCGCTTGTGCTTGCGCTTGCGGGCCAACCTGGCTGCCAACTTGCGGGTCAGGGGTTGAATGGCCTTGCGGATCGACGCCATCTCGTCACGGCTGGCGTGCATGAAGTCGACGTCTTCTGGCAGCGGCTTGCGCAGCGTCTTGGCCATCGCCTCGACGCCACGGTCGGCCACGAGGCGTCGGCGTATCTCGGCCTCGATCTCCTTCTTGAGCTCGTCGATGCGATGCTGGAACTCTTCTCGCTCGAGTCGCTTCTCGAGCTCGGTGAGGCCCTGAGGAGCCTGCTGCTCGGCCTCTTGCATGAGCCGGTCGAGCATGCCCTCGAGGTCGAGGTTTCGCAGGGTCCGATACAGGTAATAGGTGCCGCCCACCGGTCGGCCCGGTTCCATTCCCGCATATTTGGACACCGCGGCCCTGGCCATGGCACGCATGAGGGCGTCGTCGCCTTGCATCATCGCCCTGTACAACATCTCTGCCAGCTCTTCTGGCGACATGTCGCCACCGCCGGCGCCGTCTTGTTGCTGGGCCTGCATCTGCTGCAGCTGCTCTTGGAGCCACTGTTCGAGGTCGCCCTCGGCCAGCTGGTCCTCGTTGACGTTGTACTGCGGACCGCGATGCGAGAAGTACACCTCGAACACCGTCTCGAACGCCCGCCAGTGGCTGTCGTTCTTGACCAGCGTCGCGGCGAGCGCATACTTGAACGCGTCGCGGTCTTCGATGGGAATGTGGGTGACCGCGTTCATCGCGTCGAGGTTCTCTGTCAACGAAACCGGCAGCCCGGCACGTCTCAGCTCGACGATGAAACCCGATAGCAGATCTAGCATGGAGTTTCTCCCTCGGACCCGTCCTCCTACGAGGTAAGCGTTTCGCCGGCTGGCGAAAGGCGTACCCGGCCGAAGGCCGAACCCAGACTCAGTCGGACAGTTCCTTGAACGCCTTTTCGATGTCGGTCTGGTACTTCAGCAAGATGTGCAGGGTTTCCTTGGCCTGTTCGGCGTCGATGCTCTGGATGCCGAGCAACACCAGGGTGCGAGCCCAGTCGAGAGTCTCCGACACAGAAGGCGACTTCTTCAGCTCGAGCTGGCGGATCGAACGCACGATGCGGGCGACCTGGTCGGCCAGGTTCTCGCTGATGCCCTCGACCTTGGTCAGCACGATCTGCTTTTCGCGATCCATCTGTGGGTAATCGATGTGCAGGAACAGGCACCGACGCTTGAGGGCCTCTGACAGCTCGCGGGTGTTGTTGGAGGTCAGGAACACCATCGGGATCTGCTTGGCGGTCATGGTGCCGAGCTCGGGGATCGAGACCTGATAGTCGGACAGGATCTCGAGCAGCAGGGCCTCGGTCTCGACCTCGACCCTGTCGATCTCGTCGATCAGCAGCACAACCGGGTCGTCGGCACGGATCGCTTCGAGCAGCGGCCTGGTCAGCAAGAACTCGTCGCTGAACAGGTCATCGTGCAGCTCTTCCCAGTTGTGGTCCTGGCCGCTCTCGGCCTGGATGCGAAGAAGCTGCTTCTTGTAGTTCCACTCGTACAGGGCCTTGGCCTCGTCGATTCCTTCGTAGCACTGCAGGCGGATCAGCCGGGCCCCCAGGATTTCGGCAACCGACTTGGCGAGCTGGGTCTTGCCGGTGCCGGCCGGACCCTCGACCAGAATCGGCTTGTCGAGCCGGTCGGCCAGGAACACCACGCTGGCGATGCCCTCGTCGGCGAGGTACTCGACGTCCTTCAGCTTCTCGCGAACCGATGGGACGTCGGCAAACCGCGTGATGTTCTCGGGAGCTGTCATGTGGAAGGTCTTCCTTGATATTGATGGGGGACTGGGTCTGGATGGCCGGGTAGATCAGCCTCGCACATGGCCGTGGCCACGAACGACGTACTTGATGGTGGTCAGCTGCTCGAGCCCCATGGGACCCCTGGCGTGCAGCTTCTGGGTGGAGATGCCGATTTCGGCACCAAATCCGAACTCTTCGCCGTCGACGAACCGTGTCGAGGCGTTGACCAGACACGCTGCCGCGTCGACCTCGTTGACGAAACGGTCGGCGGCCGACAGATCGTTGGTGACGATGGCCTCGCTGTGACCGCTGGAGGTCTGGTTGATGTGCTCGATGGCTTCGTCGAGCGAATCGACGACCTTCACCGACATCTTGTAGTCGAGGAACTCGGTTGCGAAATCTTCCTCGGTGGCCTCACCGATGGTGGCGACGATGGCCCGCGAAGCCTCGTCTCCGACCAACTCGCAGCCTTGCAGCGCCGACACCGCGGCTGGCAGGAACTGGGCAGCAACCGCAGAGTGAACCACCAGGGACTCGGCCGCGTTGCACACCGATGGCCGTTGCATCTTGGCGTTGACGACAATGTCGGTGGCCATGGACAAATCGGCCGCAGCGTCGACGTAGACGTGGCAGTTGCCGTCTCCGTCGATGATGTAGGGCACGGTGGCGTTGTCGAGGATCGACTGGATCAACGACCTGCCACCCCGGGGGATGAGGCAGTCGACGTACTGGTCGAGCTGCATGAACTGGACTGCGGCCTCGCGCGAGACGTCCTCGACCAGTACCAGGGCATCGGCGGGCAGGCCGACCTTGACCAGCCCTTCCCGCAGGACATCGGCGATGGCGGTGTTGGAAGAAATGGCCATGCCCGATCCGCGCAGGAATGCGACATTGCCCGACTTGAGGCACAGACCAAAAGCGTCGCTGGTGACGTTGGGTCGGCTCTCGTAGATGATCGCCACGACACCCAGGGGCACCCTGACCTGCTCGATGCGCAGCCCGTTGGGACGCACCCAGCCCCGCGGCACCGAACCGACCGGGTCTTCCAGCGACGCGACCTGGCGCAACCCGTCGGCCATGGCTGCGACGCGCTTTTCGTCGAGGCGCAGGCGCTCGATGAGGGTGGGGGCGGTTCCCTCGGCCTCTGCACGCTCGACATCCCGGGCATTGGCCGCCAACAGATCGTCGGTGCGCTCGACGAGAAGCTGGGCACAGGCCAAGAGGGCGTCGTTCTTAGTCGCCGAGCCGATCGTGGCCAGTTGACGCGACGCAGCCTTGGCGCGCGCTCCGAGCTGTTGCATGGGCGAGGGTTCGGCCATTCCGACAGCCTACTAATCGGCTCGGCGGCAGGCCCCATCGGATTTGACGCCCCCTGCCAGATGCGAACGCGCGCTTCATCTCCGAACCGGTTCGACCGATCGAGAACCATGACTTCCTCGACGACCACCAGCGCGTTCGAGTCGGCGATAGTTGGGTTCGTCGCCAGCCTGGACGACCTGCAGGTCGACGCCACCCGCGATGCGTTCGAGATATGCAGGGCGATGATCGACGTCGACGGCATGCTCACCGACGAGGAGCTGCTGCGCTTCGTCGAGGTGTTCGCCCCCAAGATTCCCGGGCTGCAGACCAAGACTCCCGCCGAACTGCGCCGTTCGAAGTTCTTCACGCGGACCAGGACCTTCCTTCAGCAGCCGTCACCGCTGTTCCACCGCCTGGTGGGGTCAGACCAAGCCGACCATGGGTGCCGCGCCGCCACCTACCTGACCAGGGCGGTCGAGTTGATGCACACCATCGCATCGCTGGACGCACACGTATCTCACGTCGAGTTGGCTGCGATCGACGGCTTTCGCAAGGTGCTGACGACGGCGGCCAACGATGCGGGCGTGCCGGCACAACTGAGCGACGACCATGGCACCAATGCCGGGCGAACCACCGAGGAACCGCAGAGCCTGCGCGAGCTGATCGCCGAGCTCGATTCCTTGATTGGGCTCGAACCTGTGAAGCAGCGGGTGAGGCAGCTGTGCGACCTGCTGACGATCATGCAGATGCGCCGCGAGCGAGGCTTGATGGTGCCGGCGATGACCCATCACCTGGCCTTCGTGGGCAATCCTGGAACGGGCAAGACCACGGTGGCGCGCCTGATCGGCCGTATCTACCGGGCGTTGGGGCTGCTCGAGAAGGGCCACCTCGTCGAGGTCGATCGGGCCGACCTGGTGGCCGGATATGTGGGCCAGACGGCTACGAAGGTCGACGAGGTGATCGCATCTGCCGTCGACGGGGTGCTTTTGATAGACGAGGCATACGGGCTGGTCCGCGGAACCGACGAGTACGGCGCTGAAGCCGTCGACGCCCTGGTCAAACGGATGGAAGACCACCGCGACCGGGTCGTCATCATCTTGACCGGCTACCCCGACGAGCTGAACGCGCTGCTCGACAGCAACCCTGGGCTGAGATCGAGAATCGCCAGGGTGATCGAGTTCCCCGACTACACCGACGAGGAACTGGTGGCGATATTCGCCAGAACGGCCGCGGCATCTGGCTACGGATCGGGGATGGTGCTGGAGACGGTCAGGCGCAGGTTCGCCAGCACACCGCGAGATCGACAGTTCGGCAACGGACGAGCCGCCAGGCAGCTGTTCGAAGACATGATGATCGAACACGCGTCGAGGGTCGCCCAGATGGACTATCCGAGCGAACGCGACCTGGTCGAGCTCTTGCCAGAGGATCTGCCGGCGATCGCCTAGGCAGCCCCCAACACCTACACCGCAAAGGTCAGGATCGATACGTTGTTCAGACCGAAGGTGGGGGGTGGATCTATCCGCCGCACGGCCGCGCTCTCGACACGAGCTCGCACCAGACGTTCCGCGCCCGTAGTGACGTCCACGGCATACAGATCGAACTGGGCTCCGCAATCGGGCAGGTCGACGGCTACCAGGAGTTCGAACGGCGAGATGAAGCCCACCGGACGGCCCGATCGCCCAGCCATCACCGGCAACGGGTAGCCACCGGCGGCCAGGTCGATGACCTCGACGGCTCGTCCGCCCTGGCACGTCCCTTCGGCGAAGGCCATCAGCTTGCCGTCGGATCCGACCACCAGATCGGTGAGGGGCGACGCCGACTCGTGGAGCAGTTCGGGGACATAGCCACCGGATGGGTCGAGCACGATCTCGTCGACCGTCCCGTCATCGAGGGTCACCTCCCTGGCCGCGCCGGCGAGATCGAAGCGGTGCAGCGTGGTGGCACCTTCGGGGCTCTCGACGACAAACAAGATCTGGGCACCGTCGAAACCCAGCGCCACCTCGGCTATTCGACCGCCGTTCTGGGGATACAGCAGGGGCCTACCTTCCCCGCCCTCGATATTGGTCACCCACAGCGAGTCTCCGGCGAAAGCTGGGTCGGCGCCCACCACCAGCAGATTCTTGCCGTCGGGGTGGTAGTCGACCTCCGACACGGCAAATCCGATCGGCAGCGACCGCCTGAAGCCCCCATCGAGATTCGACACCTCGACGGCGCCATCGGCCACCCACACCAGGTTGAACCCGGTCGGGCGCGAGAACTGGGTGTGTTGTCGCGCCAAGCCGTCGGCGGCCTGGCCGTCGACGCCGGCGTCGAGCGCCTCGACGCGACCGTCGCTGAACACGACCTTGTCTGCCTGGGCGCTCCAGGCGACGACCCTCGACCCCGAATCGAGGAACAACAGGCACATCGGCTGCCCGTCGAACCCGATACCAAACAGCCGCTCCTCGGCCGAGAAGGTCGTTTGCACCGACAACAGCGGCGCATCGAGCCCCAGACAATCCTGCGGAAGGTCGGGTTGCTCGGGCGCCGGGGCAAGTGTGGTCGATGTCGTTGCTTCGACCGTGGTCGATGGTTGGGTGGGGTCGGTGTCCTCAGCCGCGGCGGCGGTCGTATCGTCATCGGCCACAGCGGTCGACTCGGCGGAATCTGCGTCGGCGTCGGGCTGGGCCGGCGCCGGCTCGGAGGTCGATTGGTCGTCGAAAGCGACGGTGCTGTCGCCGCTGTCGCTCGAGCACGACGACAAGAGGGCGACGAGAACCAGTGCCACGATGCTCAAAACACGGTTGGTAGCTGCCGATGGACAGGGCATGTCGGACATGTTGGCAGACGGCGGAGGTATCTGATGCTCGCCCCCCCGCCTGGGACGGTGCTCACAGTCGAGGTGGCCTGGGGAGCCGACGTACGCCTGCTGCGCTGCAACACTGTCGCATCGCTCGATGACGTAGTGCGTCTGTCGTGCGACGACTCTCTTGCCGGCACAGATCTCGGGCCCGGCGACCAGGTACTACTGCGCTGGAACACCAGCGATGGCACCTGCGCAGCTTGGGCGGTCCTTCGGTCGATCAGCCAGGCCACCACCCCATCGCTGGTAGTCGAACTGCCGAGCACCGGCCCAGAACGGCGGGTGCGCACCCGCGCCAGCGGCCAATGGCCGTGTGTGTGCGCCGTCGACAGCGCAACCACCGCCAAAGGCACAATCGTCGACATCGGAATTGGCGGAGCGAAGCTGCTGACCGATCTGGGCGACGTCGCCCTGGGACAAAGGCTTGCCATCCGCACCGAACAAGCCACGGTCAGCGGACGCGTCGTATCACTGTTCGTGTCATCGGACGGACCTGCAGAGATGCGAGTGCGCTTCGAAGACCTCGGCCTGGAAGACCTCATCGCCATCGGCGAGATGCTCGGAGACCCGTTCCCGAGGCCCAAACACCCCGTCCACTAACCGGCGAGCACGACCAGTACCCACGGCGGCTCGCCTAACCGGCGAGCACGACCATGTCATCTCGGTGGACGGTTTCGTTCACCAGACCCGCCGGCATGTCCCTGGTACGCAACCCAGCCACCGAACGCAACGACTTGGCATCGGCCCTGACAAGACCCTTGGCAAACATCGTGCCGTCTGGCCCCAGAATCTCGACCCCGGCATCGGGGCCGAACTCTCCCCTGACCTCGAGCACACCCGCTGGCAACAGCGATGTGCCCTTGGCCACCAGCGCTTCGCGAGCCCCGGCGTCGACCACGATCTCGCCCTCGGGATTCACCGCGAACGCTATCCACAGCTTCCGGGCGGCCAGCCGCCTCTCGTGGGCCAGCACGGTGGTGCCCACACCGGGCCGCCCATCGATGGCGTCGATGACCACACCCGGCCGCTTTGCCGCAGCGATCACCGTGCGCACCCCAGACCACGAGGCCATCTTGGCCGCAGCCAGCTTCGACGACATACCACCGCTGCCCCTGGCGCCGGCACCACCGGCAAGACGTTCGAGCTCGCGGTCGATCGTCGAGATCTCCTCGATCAGCGAAGCGTCGCTGGAGATCCTCGGATCGGCGGTCAGAAGCCCCGGAGCGTCGGTCAACAGCACCAGCAGATCAGCGTCCATCAGGTTCGCGACCAGTGCGGCGATTCGGTCGTTGTCGCCATAACGAAGCTCGTCGTCGGCGATGGCATCGTTCTCGTTGATTATCGGCAGCACGCCCATCTCGAGCAGCCGCCCGATGGTGCCCCTGGTGTGTACGTACTGCTGGCGCACCATGAAATCGAGCGGAACCACCAGGGCCTGACCGGCCACCACGCCATGACGGGCCAACGTCTCGCGATAAACGCGCATCAGCTCTATCTGGCCCACCGCAGACACGGCCTGCAGCGTCCGCATGTCGGAAGGCCTGTCCAAGCCCAGAACCTGCAACCCGGCGGTGACAGCACCGCTGGTCACCAACACCACCTCGTGGCCCGAACGGCGAGCGTTGACCATGTCGCCGCACAGCTTGTCTATTGCCAGCGTGTCGACCTCGCCCGCCTGTGCGGTGACCGAGGATGTCCCGATCTTGACGACGACTCTCAAGGTGACCTCAGACGTCTGATTCGTAGTCGAATGCAAAGTCGCCGATGATGACGGTGTCGCCGTCCTTGGCACCAGCGCGCGCCAACGAACGATAGACCCCCAACTGCGCCAGGCGATTCTGGGCGTACGCAAGCGCGTCGATGTCGGTCAGATCCGAAAGCGCAACCGCTCGCCTTGCGTCGCGCCCCAGGACCTCGAGGGTCTGATCGTCGATGCGAACGACCTCTACACCCTCGGGAGCCGGGCGGTGAACCACGAACCCCTCACCCGATGTCGGCTCGGCCTGACGGGCCTCCGTGACCATTGTCAGCAGGCGTTCGACCAGACGATCGACCCCATCGTGGGTCACCGCCGAAATGACCGGACCGTCGAACCCGATCTCGTCCAGGTTTGGCACCATGTCGGCCTTGGTGCCGATGGTCAGCCGAGGCCGGGCCAGCAGCTCGGGCTTGTAGGCGCCCAACTCGGTCAGCAAAGCCAGCTCCTGATCTTCGGGCGAGCGACCGTCGACGGGGGCCAGATCGACCATTATCAACAGAACCCTGGCCCGTTCGACGTGACGAAGGAACTGGTGCCCCAATCCCCTGCCCTCGGCCGCGCCCTCGATGAGGCCGGGGATGTCGGCCACGACCATCTCGCGACCCGACCTGCGCACGACGCCCAGATTGGGCACCAGCGTGGTGAACGGATAGTCGGCGATCTTGGGTCGCGCGGCCGAGATCACGGAGATGAGCGTGCTCTTGCCGGCATTGGGGAAACCCACCAGGGCCACATCGGCCAGCAGACGCAGCTCGAGGTTGTACCAGGTCTCCTGACCCACCTCGCCCTGCTCGGCAAAGCTCGGCGCCCGGCGCCGGTTCGACAAGAACCGCGCATTGCCACGCCCGCCCTTGCCACCTTCGGCGGCCAGCCAACGGTCGCCCTGCTGAGTCAGGTCGGCCAAGACCTCACCGTCGAACGACTTGACCGTGGTGCCCTCGGGCACCGGCACCTCGAGGTCTGCACCCCGCCGGCCGTGCATACGTTTGCCCTGACCGTGAACACCGTTGTCGGCACGACGAAATGGGAAGTCGCGAAACGCCAACAGAGAAGAGACGTTGCGATCGGCTACCAACCAAACGTCGCCGCCGTCGCCGCCATCGCCACCGTCTGGCCCTCCCTTGGGCGTGTGGGCCTCACGACGGAACGAAACACAGCCCGCTCCACCATCGCCTGCACGTGAGTGAAGCTGGCACTGGTCGACGAATTCGGACATGTGAACGAGGATACGAGCCCCAGGCTGGGAGTCGCGGGGCTCAGAGCGCGAAACAGCCCGCCGCTGGCGTCGGCGGGCCCGTTTCTGAGTTTGTCAGAAAGCCTGGGTTCAGGCCGGAAGAACGTCGACGAGCTTGCGGCCCCGACGAGATCCGAACTTGACGACGCCATCGGAGGTGGCGAAGAGGGTGTCGTCGTTGCCGCGGCCGACATTGTCACCCGCGTGGATACGGGTGCCGCGCTGGCGAACGATGATGCTGCCCGCAGTCACCGTCTGGCCGTCGAACACCTTGACGCCAAGACGCTTGGCCTTGGAGTCGCGCCCGTTGCGTGTGGAGCCGCCGCCCTTCGTCTTCGACATTGGATCAGCCCTTCGTTATGGAGGTGATCTCGACGTCGGTGTAGCGCTGGCGATGGCCGAACCGACGACGGTTGTTGGTCTTGTTCTTGTAGGTGAACCCGTTGATCTTCGGGCCCTTGACCTCGCCGAGCACCCGACCCGTCACCGAAGCGCCCACGAGTTCATCGGGGGTCGCCAAGACGGTGTCGCCGTCGGCCAACATGACGAGATCGAAGGCGACATCGTCGCCCTCGGAAGCGCCCAGCAGGTCGACGCGAACGGTCTGGCCGACCTCGACCTTTTCTTGCCGTCCGCCGGCTGAGATTACTGCATACATACGGCCGACCATTCTAACGGCACCGTCGCCGGGCGCGCACGAAGAAATTCTGCATTATCGCCAAACCTACTTGGGCAGGGCGTTGTCTTGGAAGACGATGCCCCTGCCCTCGCACTGTTCGCAGGCCGAAGTGACGGACTCGAGCAGGCCCTCGCCGATGCGCTTGCGGGTCATCTCGACCAGACCCAGATCGGTGATGTCATAGGCCTGGGTTCGGGTCTTGTCACGCGCCAAGGCGTCGCGGAAGACCCGCATGACCTCGTCACGATGCTTCTTGACCTCCATGTCGATGAAGTCGATGACGATGATTCCGCCGATGTCTCGCAGCCTCAGTTGCTTTGCGATCTCCTCGGCGGCCTCGAGGTTGTTCGAGAACACCGTCTCCTCGAGGTTCGACGAACCGACGTTCTTGCCGGTGTTGACGTCGATGACCGTGAGGGCCTCGGTGTGTTCGATGATGAGCGAGCCACCAGAGGGCAGCCACACCTTGCGATCGATCGCCCGCCTGAACTGCTCGGCGACGTGGAACCGCTCGAACAATGGCAGGGTCTCGACCTTGGGATCGTGGAACTCGATGCGATCGGCCAACGCAGGGGTGACCGTCTCCATGTATCCCTTGACCTGCTCGTACAGGGCACGGTCATCGATGATGACCCCGCGATACTCCTTGCTGAACTCTTCGCGGATGACCCGCACCGCCATGTCGGGCTCGCGGAACAACAGGGCTGGGGCCTTGGCCGAACCGGCCAGGCGCTCGATCTCGGTCCACTGCTGGGCCAGCCGGGCAACATCGCGCTCGATCTCTTCGGCCGTGACACCCTCGGCTGCTGTTCGCACGATCAGGCCGTGGCCCTCGGGCTTGATGCGGTCGAGGATCGAGCGCAGGCGCTTGCGCTCCTTGTCGGGCAGGCGCTTGGAGATGCCGTAGGTGGCGCTGTTGGGAACCATCACCACAAAACGGCCGGGCAACGATACCTCGGTGGTGAGGCGAGCGCCCTTGTGCCCTATCGGGTTCTTGGTGACCTGGCAGATGATCGCCTGCTTGGCCTTCAGCAGGTCTTCGATTCGGGGGCCGTCCTTGGGCCGCTTGCGCGACTTGCGGCCCTTGGCCGGTGATGGCCCGGCCGAGTCGAGATCGTCCTGGTCGAAGGTGACATCGCCACGGTAGAGAACCGCGTTCTTGGGTGTGCCGATGTCGACGAAGGCGGCCTCCATACCCGGCAGGACGTTCTGGACTCGCCCCAGATAGATGTTGCCGTGGATCTGCGAAACATCGTCGGCCGGGCGGCTGACGTAGTGCTCGATGAGTGAGCGGCCTTCCAGGACGGCGATGTGGGTGACGTCACCGTGGACGTGAACCGCCATCTGATAACGGCCCGCAGGGCGCCCCTTGCGCTCGCGTCCGCGCCTGCGCTGCAGCTCGGCTTCGTCCAGCTCGACCGGCGCATCGTCGACGAGGGTTGCCTCGACCGGTGCCAGGTCCTTGCGCGAAGCACCGCCGCGGCCGCCCTGACGTTGACCTGACGAGCCGCCCTGGGGCTGCTTCTGGCCGTTCTCGGCTGCCTGCGAGGGCTTGCCACGGCCGCGACCCCGGCCCCCTCGACGCCGACGGCGCTGGCCCGATCCCTCGCCCGACTTGGCCTGGTCTTGCTCGCCATCGGCGGCACCGGCGGGTGCCGGCCTGCTGTCGCCGATGCGCGGCTTGGGCGTAGCAGCAGGGGGCAGCGGCGGAAGCTTGGCCGCAGCCTCTTTGGCATCCTCGCCCGGTTGTGCCTGGTCTGTGGTGTCTCGAGGCGCCGGCTCGGATGCCTCGGATGCGTTGGGCGCAGGCTTTGCACCAGCACCCCTGGGGGTTCGTGGTTTTGACGCGCCCGAGATGCGGCGCGTGCGTTTGCGAGGAGCCTCGCCCGAGTCGCCCGCCTGGGCTGCCTCGTTGTCTGGAGACGCTTGGGGCTCGGGCGGCTGTTTGTCGGCCCGAGCCTCGGTGTCAGCCGATGACTCCTTCTGGTCCTGTGTGACGATTCGACGGCGACGAATCGTCGGCCCTGACCCGCCTGATGCGGGCTGAGACTCGACGACGTGTCCCGTGTCGGGAGTGTCGTTCACTCCTGGTTTCCCTTCTCATGACGCACGCACCATGGCGTGCGGAGCGAGCGGCGCTACCGGAGCCAGTGGCTCCAGGTGCGAACCTGCCTGCTCTTTCCATTGGTGGGTGCGCTTGGCCCTCGTCAGCTCGCAACCCGGCGCCAGGACCGGAACGAGTTCGGAGGGGCGAACGACACGTGGCTTGGCCGACAAGTCGGCCTGCAACCACGTGCCCCAATCGCTCGGACCGATGACCTCCAGGCGGTGAATTGACGGCCTGATGTCTTCGGTGCGTTCGGCACCCTTGTGTTCTCGTGTCGTCTGCAACGACACCGATTCGAGGACTCTGGTCACCGCGGCGCGGGCGTCTTCGGGTTCGAGATCGGAGATCTCGAACTCCCACCCGCACATGACGATCTGCTCCTGGAGTGATTCGCCACGGTTCTCGAGCACCTCAACGGCCTGGACGTCGATCCCATCGGGCAGTGCCTGCGAGAGCAACTGGGACAGCGACTCGATGTCGAAACGTCGGCCATCGGCCAACCCCACACCGACGAGGGCGCCATCGAGTTCATCGGGCGCAGCGACGGTGATGTCCAGGTATTCACCGGCGGATTCGTAGCCGGTAGGAAGCGCCAGGCCAAAGCCCAGCTTGGGTCGTGGGGAGAAGCCTTCGCTGTACGCGACCGGCATCCCCACCTTTCGAAGCGTTCGTTCCCAGATTCGGGCGGTGTCACGATGGCTCGTGTATCGCACCTTGCCCAGCTTCGAGTAACGGATACGCAGAATCGAATTGTTGGTGGTCACGTGCGAACCTCGGCACGCGACAAGCTGACCGGCACCCAGCCGGTCTCGGGAAGGTCTTGGCCTGTGCCCTGACTGCCCCCGGCGGGCGGCACCGGCGAAGCGACGACGTGTTCGACTCCGTACTCGGTGCATGCACCACAGTCGTAGCAGGGAGTCCACCTACAGTCGGGGATTCCGTGGCCGGCCAGGTCGTCTTGCCAGTCTTGCCACAGGAAGTCTTTGTGCAGACCGGCGTGGATGTGCTCCCACGGCAAGATCTCGTCTTCGTGGCGATGCCGGGTTACGACGTGGTCGAGCGATACCCCCTCGGCCTCGCAGCTGTCGACCCACAGGTCGTAGTCGAAGTACTCGCCCCACTCCTGGAACACGCCACCGTTGCGCCAAACCCGCTCGATGACCGCGCCCAGACGGCGATCGCCGCGGCTCGCCAGGCCCTCGATCATCGATGCCTTGGCGTCGTGCCACTTGAGGTTGACCCGGCCGTTGCGGCGGCTGGCGTCGCGCAGCAGGCCGATCTTGCGCCTCATCTCGTCGACCGAGTTCTGCCCGAACCACTGGAAGGGCGTGTGGGCCTTGGGGACGAACCCGCCGAGCGAAACCGTCACCGAAGCGCGGTTGGTGTATTGGCGGCCAAGCTCTACACAGTTGGCGGCCAGGTCGTAGATGCCCAGGGTGTCTTCGTCCATCTCGGAGGGCAGGCCGGTCAGGAAGTACAGCTTCATGCGCTGCCAACCCTGGCTGTATGCCGACTCGACAGCGCCGTAGAGGTCTTCGTCGAGAACCAGTTTGTTGATTATCTGGCGCATACGCCAGGTGCCGGCCTCGGGGGCGAAGGTCAGGCCCGAGCGTCTGGCGTTGGACACCTGGGCCGCCAGGCCCACGGTGAACGCGTCGACCCTGAGGCTGGGCAGCGAGATCGAGGTCTGGCCGCAGCTGGTGGGGTCAGAGACGATGGCGTCGACGACCTCTTCGATGCCCGAGAAGTCTGCGGTGCTGAGAGATGTCAGCGCGACCTCGTCGTAGCCGGTGCGAGACAGGCCTTGGGTCACCATGGTGCGAACCTGGTCGGCCGGCCGCTCGCGCACCGGGCGGGTGATCATGCCCGCCTGGCAGAAGCGACAGCCCCTGGTGCACCCGCGGAAGATCTCGACGTTGAGGCGGTCGTGGACGACCTCGGTCAGGGGAACCAGTGGCGTCTTGGGATAGGGCCAATCGGCCAGGTCGGCGACGGTGCGCTTCTGGACCAGCTCGGGGGCTTCTGGAGCGTTGGGTTCGATGGCGACGATGTCGTGGCCGTCATAGGTGACGTCGTACAGAGACGGGATGTAACAGCCCTGTATCTGAGCTAATTCGCGCAGCAACTGCCGACGCGACCCCTGCGGCTTGCCGGCGGCCTTCCACTGGCGAACCACCTCGGTGATGTCGCCAACCAACTCCTCGCCGTCGCCCAGTGCAACCACGTCGACGAAGTCGGCCATGGGCTCGGGGTTGAACGCCGCGTGGCCCCCGATGACGACGATGGGGTCATCGTCTGCTCGGGCCGCGGCGCGGATCGGCACACCGGCCAGATCGAGGGTCTCGAGAACGTTGGTGTAGACCAGTTCGGCCGCGAGGTTGAATCCGATGACGTCGAACTCGCCGGCCGCGCGGTGGGTCTCGAGCGAGAACAGCGGAATGTTGGCAGCCCTGAGTTCGGCGGCCATGTCTGGCCACGGCGTGTACGAACGCTCGGCGACCGCGTCGTCGCGTTCGTTCAGTATCTCGGCCAAGATCTGGATGCCCTGGTTGGGCAGCCCGATCTCGTAGGTGTCGGGGTAGACGACCAGCCAGGACACCTTGCCGGGAGCATGGCGGGGCACGGTCATGAAGCCCTCGGAGCCGATGTAGCGCGCAGGCTTCTGCACGCGCATCAACAACGGTTCGAGACGCGGCCACAATGACGACATGATTTCGTCATGGTAACCGCACTGAACGCTTTTTTAGGCACTGCCAACCGCAGCGCTTGGTGTTCAGCCCGCGAAACGGCGCGCCCTGACGTTGATGACCAGACCCACGCCGATGAACGCTGTGATGACCGAAGACCCACCATGGCTCATGAATGGCAATGGAATACCGGTGATGGGCATGATGCCCATCGTCATCCCCAGGTTCTGGAACACCTGGAACAACAGCATCGACATGACCCCCACGCACAGCAGGGTTCCGAACATGTCGGCCGACAACTGTGCCGCCCGCAGGATGCGCCACACCAGCAGCAGGTAGGCGGCCAGAAGGGGTAGCGAACCGAACAGGAAGCCCAACTCCTCGCCCGCCGCAGTGAAGATGAAGTCGGTTTCCTGGGCAGGCACCAGATCGAGGTTGGTCTGTATGCCGTTCAGATATCCGCGTCCGGTCAAACCGCCCGAACCGATGGCGATCTGCGACTGCTGGAGGTTGTAGTTGGCGACGTCGAGGTCGCTCTCCTGGTCGAGGAAGGCGGTGAGTCGCTGTTCCTGGGCCGGGCCGATCAGCTCGATTCCGGTGAGATCGTCGAACTGGAACAGCACGGTGGCCGCCAACACACCTAGCAACGTCATGACCACGATGTGGCGGACGCGGGTGCCCGCAACAAAGAGCACACCCATCATGATCGACACGTACACCAGCATCGTTCCGAGGTCGTTCTCGAGGAACACCAACGACATGGGCACACCGATGATCAGCAGCGAGTTCAGCAGTGCGTGAAGATCGAAGTGCTGAGCCTTGGTGGATGCAAACGCGGCAAGGGCGGCGATGACGGCGATCTTGCCGAATTCCGAGGGCTGGATCTGGATGCCACCCGGAAGCTGGAACCAGGCCTTTGCCCCGTTGACCTCCTTGCCCATGAACAGCACCGCAACCAGCACCACCAGGGTCAGCAGGTAGATCTGGGGCGCAAACTCGCGAAGCACCCTGTAGTCGACGGCCGTTATGGCGAACATGGCGATGACACCGACCACAACGAAGATCGCCTGGCGACGGGCGTACAGGTACGGGTCGTCTCCGTTGAATTGCTGAAGGCGCCAGGTTGCGCTGTAGTTCATGAACACGCCGAACACCGAGATGGCCACCGACAGTAGGGGCAACAACCAGTCGACGTAACGAATGGGCGAGCGCAGGTCGCGCCTGACGGGAAGCGAGGTGATCAACGGTGCCTCCTCCGCGAAGCCGCCAACAGCCCGGCCACCGGCACGATGCCCGACAGCGCCGCAGACGCGGCACCGTCGGCTTCGCCAGTAGGCGCCGGGGCCGCACCTTCCTCGGGCTCAGTCGCCCCCACGACCGGCGTGGGGATGCCGTATGGGCACCCCTCTGGCACCCTCAGCTCGATGCTGGGGTCGCGCAGCACGGTGATGGGAATGTCGTCGCACTGCGGGCCTGCCGGTGTGGCCGTTTCCAGGGGAAGGTCCTCGGGTGCGTCCCAGTCCTGTTCCAGGCGTCGCAGGGCGTCGAAGATGTTGACGGCGACCGGTGCGGCCGCGGTGCCACCGAAGCCGGCCTCCTCCATCAGCACCACCACCGCATAGCGGGGGTCGTTGCTGGGTCCGTAGCCGACGAACACCGCCGTGTCCTCCTTGGATCGGCCCAGTGTCTTGTTGATTCCGTCGTTCTCGGCGGTGCCCGTCTTGCCCGTGACCGGCCAGGCCCGGCTGTCCCAACCCGCGTCGTAGAAGGCCCGGAAGGCTGTGCCCTCGGTGTATCCGAAGATGGTGTTGCGGGCCCTGGTGACCCCTTCGAGACCCTCGCGGATGATGTCTACCGGCGCCCCCACGGTGTCGACTTCGTGGAACACCCTGGGGTCGAACTCGCGAACCACCTCGCCGTCGGTGAGCGGGTCGCGCGACAGCGTCTTGTCGACGATGTTGGGCTGAAACAGCGTGCCCCCGTTGGCGAATGCCGCGTAAGCATTGGCCAGCTGCAGTGGCGTGACGGACAAGAAGCCCTGACCGATCGCCATGTTGATGGTGTCGCCAGGCACCCAGATGACAGCGTTGTCTTCGGCCAGGTAGACCTCGGGAGCCGACTCGAAGAGGGCTCGTTTGATGTCGGCATCGGGTACTCGACCGCCGCGTTCGAAAGGCAACTGCACACCCGTCGGGCTGCCGAACCCGAAGTCGCGCGCTACATCCTGGATGATCCATCGCTCGTCGCCGCCCAGCGCATAGGTCTCGTAGGCCGCCGAGTAGAAGTAGGTGTCAGAAGACACCGTCATGGCCTGCGACAGGTCGAGCGGGCCATAGCTGGCACCACCCGCGTTCTGGTGGGTGCTGCCGCCGGGAACGGGAACCGTGTATGTGCCAGTGTCGACGAACAGGTCGCGCGAGCTGATGGCACCGACCTTGGTAGCCGCTATTGCGGTGATCAGCTTGAACACCGAGCCGGGCGCATACAGGCCTTGGATCGCGCGGTTGTTGAGCCGGCCGGGAATGAACGGGTCGTTGAACGTCGCCCGGTAGACCGAATCGGTGATACCACCAACCAACCAGTTGGGGTCATAGGTTGGGTACGAAGCCATGGCCAACACATCGCCGTTGCGCACATCGAGCACAACGGCCGCGCCCGCATAGGCCGGGTAGTTGTAGCGCGAATCGTCGGCCGAGCTGCGGCCCTGGGCCTCTTTGAGGCCCTGGTCTAGGTAGTACTCGACAGCTCGCTGCAGATCCATGTCGATGGTCAGCACGACGTCTTCGCCGTCGACGGGCGGGTCTTCACCGAACTCGCGCACGACGTTGTTCTGGCGGTCGACCTCGATCTTTCGCACCCCGGCGGTGCCGCGCAGAATCTCCTCGTAGATCAGCTCGATGCCGGCCCTGCCAACCCGGTCGCTGTGCAGATAGCGCTCGTCAGCATGGTCGTCGAGCCAACCGTCTGGCTGGGCGCCGACATAGCCGATCACGTGGGCCGCGATGCTCTTTTGTGGGTAGACACGAACGGCTTCCCAGTCGGCGGTGACGCCGGGCAGGGCCCGTTCGGTGATGATCTCGAGGATGTCTTCGCTCATGCCCGTGGCGACGATCCTGGGTGCAAAGAACCCCTCGGATGTGTCTTCGATGCGGGCCACGATCTCGGTCGCCGGCACTCCTGTCAGTTTCTCGAGCTCGGCTACCACGAAGTCGCGATCATCGTCGGTGTATTGGCTGGGCTCGACCTTCACCACGCCGGTGAACACGTTGTCGGCCAGGATCTCGCCGTTGCGGTCGAGGATGCGACCTCGGGTGGGTGGCACGGTGACCAGCCTGACCTGGTTGGTCTCGGCCTGAACGCGGAACTCTTCGGTGGCGAGCACCTGCAAGAACCACATCCGACCGAACAGCGCCGAGAACAGACCTATTACGACGATGCCCAGGAACGCCAGGCGAAGACCCGTATTCGCTGCCTTTGTAGGTTCGTCGTTCATCGCAGTTCGTCAGCCGCCCCGCCATGAGGCGGCGCTATCAGCGACGCCCGCTGTCCCACGGGAGCCGGTCCATGTTCAGCCCCCACGCCATGGCCCGCATGGCCCACGGCGACAGGAGGGTTCCGCCCAGCGAAACCGTAGCCACTACGGGCACCAAAGCGACATCGCCCAGGAATTCTTGCCCGATCAGACGACCTATCAGCACGAAGGTGATGGTGCCGATGGCCAGCGACCCGGCGATGGTGACCCAGCGCACCAGCCGGCCGCCAGCGACGAACCCGCCATAGACCACCCCGACGCCATAGCCGGTCAGCGTGGCGGCCAGCGCCCACATGCCAAACGGGGTCTGAACGATCAGGTCGGTGCCTACACCGGCAAAGAAGCCCACCGTGGCACCGCGCTCGGGGCCGGCCAGCATCCCGGCGCACACCGCCAGCAACAGCATCACGTCGACTATGCGGCCGGCGACGGCGAAGTGCGGCACAACCGCCGTCTGCAGCACCAGCCCGCCGAACAGCACCAGCGCCAGCCTCAGGCGCGAGCCTGCCAGCATCGGCTCAGCCCTCGGTCGAGCTGGTGGCGCCCGCAGCCGTGGTGGATGACGACGCGGGTTGGGCGGTTGTCGATGTGGTGTCGGCCGCGGTGGTCGACGAGGTCGTCTGGTCGGTGTTGGCAGGGGTGGTGGTCGCCGTGGTGGTGGTCGACTCGGCGATGGTGGTGGTCGTGGTCGTCGTTGCCGTGGTGGTCGTCTGTTGTGCCGCGGTGGTAGTTGTGGCCTGAGTGGTGGTGCTGCGAGGAATCGTCACCACCACGGTCGTCGAGGTGCTGGTGGTGGTGGGCGGGTTGCCGCGGTTGTCTATCTCGGGCGGTATGTACAGCACCACTTGCACCAGGTCGAGGCGCTCGAGGTCGGCGGCGGGTGCCACGTCGACCTCCTGGCTGCCGGTCACTGGGTCGGCCCGCGAGGCCACCACGGTTCCCACCACGATGCCCGCCGGAAATGCCGACCCCTCGAGGCCCGACGTAACCACCGTTTCGCCGGGAATCACCACGGTCTCTATGTCGATGAACTTGGTGGTCAGCAGCTCACCGAGGCCGTTGCCCTCGATTACGCCGGCGTCGCCAGAACGCACCAGACGCACGCCGGCACCAAAGGCCGGGTCGGTCAGCAGCTCGACGCGCGACCGCGAGTTGCCCACCTGCACCACCCGGCCCACCAAGCCCGAGCCGGCTTCGACGGGCATTCCGACCTCGACCCCATCGGAGCTGCCGACGTCGATCTCTATGGTGCGTTCGAAGTTGGACAGCGGAGCATCGATGACGCGAGCCAGCACCCGACCCGCGGTCGACTCGGTGTCGCGGACGTCGAGCAACTGTTCGTAGGCACGAAGACGCCTCTGCAGTTCGGCGACCTCGAGGTCTTCGCCGCGCAGCTCGTCGAGCTGGGCCCGGAGGCGTTCGTTCTCGGCCTCGAGTTCGTCGTAGTCGGTGATGCCCCGCCACCCGTTCTGGAACGGCGACAGCACCCAGCCGACAGCCGAGCGGATCGGGCCCAACACGTCGAGCGCCCCATCTCGTGCGGTACCCACGGCACTGTCGTCTGAGCCCCCGTAGTCGAGGGTGATCAGTGCCAAGGCGGTGATGATCAGCAGCAACAGCCGAACCCGCGTGCGGCTGCGCGGGCGACGCGGTTCACGGGATTGCTGCAGCACGTCGACTCAGGGTAGACGTCACCGGTCAGTCGAGGCGGAGAACAAGACACCGCGCAGGGTCTCGAACTCCTCGAGCGACTGACCCGAGCCCCGAACGACCGCATTGAGCGGGTCTTCGGCGATGATGATCGGCATACCCGTCTCTTCGTGGAGGCGTGTATCCAGACCCCTGAGCAGGGCTCCCCCACCGGCGAGCACGATGCCTTGCTCCATGATGTCGGCGGCCAACTCGGGCGGGGTCTGGTCGAGCGTGACCTTCACCGCGTCGACGATCGCCGCCACCGGCTCGGCCATGGCCTCTTCGATCTCGCGAGAGCTGACCACGACGGTCTTCGGCAGACCGCTGATGAGGTCTCGACCCCTGATCTCGGCGTACAGCTCTTCGGCGAGGGGGTGCGCGGAGCCGATCTGGAGCTTGATCTCTTCGGCGGTGCGCTCGCCGAGCGCGAGGTTGTATTCCTTCTTGACGAACTGGATGATCGCTTCGTCCAGTTCGTCGCCACCGATGCGGGCCGACTGGCTGGCCACGATGCCACCGAGGCTGATGACAGCGACCTCTGTGGTGCCGCCGCCGATGTCGACGATCATGTTTCCCGTGGGCTCCTGCACAGGCAGGCCCACCCCGATGGCTGCGGCCATGGGTTCTTCGATGATGAACGCGGGACGCCTGGCCCCCGCGTATTCGGCGGCTTCCTGCACCGCGCGCTGCTCGACGCCGGTGATTCCCGACGGCACACAGATGACCATGCGAGGTTTGGCCCAGCGCCGGTTGTGCACCTTTTGGATGAAGTAGCGCAGCATCTTCTCGCAGATGTCGAAGTCGGCGATGACGCCGTCCTTGAGAGGACGAATTGCCTGGATGTGGCCAGGTGTGCGGCCGATCATGCGCTTGGCCTCGAGGCCAACGGCCAGGGGCCTGCCGTCGAGGACGTTGACCGCAACAACCGAGGGTTCGTTCAAGACGATGCCGCGGCCTCTGACATAGACCAGCGTGTTGGCGGTGCCCAAATCGACAGCCATGTCTCGCCCAACGAAACCCGTGAACATCGACTCTGCCATGCGTGCCCTCCGAGGTGCACCCGCCGGTTGGAGCCTAGGTGCTGGGACACGGCCGCTCAAGGCAGCGTCGACGCTGGCGTGGTTATCGCTTTGATGGTGCTCGTACCCCGCCGGGAATTGGCCCGTCATCAGCCGAAGAAAATGCCGATCTCGCGCTGGGCCGATTCGTTGGAATCGCTGCCGTGGACGAGGTTCTCGGTGACGACCAGGCCGAAGTCGCCACGGATCGTGCCAGGGGCTGCCGTGGCCGGGTTGGTCGAGCCCATCATGTTGCGCACGATTGCGAAGACGTCGTCGCCGGCGTCGGCAGGCCCTTCGAGCACCATCAGCATCGAGGGTCCGCGGGTGATGAAGGCCAGCAGATCTTCGAAGAAGCCCTTGCCCTCGTGTTCTGCATAGTGGCGCGTGGCGGTCTCTCGGTCGATGGTGCGAAGCTCGGCACGGGCCAGGGTGAGGCCCTTGGCCTCGAAACGGCCGATGATCTCACCGACGAGACCGCGTTCGACGGCGTCGGGCTTGCACATGACGAAGGTCTGCTGAGACAAGGAAGGCTCCGGGTTCGTGACTTTGCGCCTGCTTGTTGGAGGCGTCATCTCAAGGCATCGAACGATGCCACTCACCGCACATGCCAACCACCTAGAGTGGCACCAGTATCGGGGGAGGGCAAGACTCTATCTGCGCGAGAGGTGCGATCGGGCTTCACCCACCACATAGAGCGAGCCCGTCACCAGGACGATCCCGTCCGATCCGGCCAACTCGATGGCACGGTCGACCGCGTCGGCGACCCGGGGCACCCAAACCACCTTCTCGGCACCGGCCTGTGACGCCTCCTCGGCGACCCGGTCGGCCGAAAACGCCCTGGGCCAGTCGGCGGCAGTGGCGACGACGGCCGCAGCAGAGCCGGCGCGAAGTGCCGCGAACATCTCCTGGAGGTTGCGTGGAGCGTTGAACCCCGCGACCAGGATCGGCTTGGTGTCGGTGGCGAAGTCGTCGTACAAGGTGCGAGCGGCAACGGTGGCGGCGCTGGGATTGTGAGCACCGTCCAGAACGACCAACGGCTGGCGTCGCATGACCTCGAAACGCCCGGGAACCTTGACCTCGGCAAAGGCCTCGTCGACGATCGCACGAGGTATGGGCCGCTCGAAGAACTCCTCGACCGCCGCCAGAGCAACGGCGGCGTTGCGGGCCTGGTGCTCGCCGTGCAAGGCCACGAAGACATCGTCGTAGGTGGCGCGGGGGGTGCTGACCGTGATGATCCTGCCACCGACGGCCAGCCGATTCTGCTCGACGACGAGACCGTGCCCCAGGCGAACGCCATCACCTTGATGGGGCCGCCCGAAGATGATGTCGGCGATGTCGTCGTCCAGGTCGCCGACCACGACTCTGGATTCGGGCTTGACGATGCCGGCCTTCTCGGTGGCGATGTCGGCCAAGGTCGGGCCCAGGGTCGCCATGTGGTCGTAGTCGACCGTGGTGACCACGGCGACGTCGGCATCGACGACGTTGGTCGCATCCCAGTGGCCGCCCATCCCGACCTCGATGACCCTCACATCGACCGGGGCCATGGCCATCCAGCCCAGTGCCGCGGCCGCCAACACTTCGAAGAACGTGGCGTCACGATCCCAGCGATGACGGCAAACAACTTCAGCGGCGGCAACATCGGCGATGGCGTCTGCGAACGCCTCGTCGCCCAGGGCATCTCCGTTGGAGGTGATGCGCTCGTTGATGCGCTCGAGGTGGGGCGAGGTGTAGCCGCCCACATGCAGGCCGTGGCTGACCAGCAGCGACGTGATCAGCCGCATGGTCGAGCCCTTGCCGTTGGTTCCCGTCACGTGGATGGTCGGGGTACCCAGGTGTGGGTCGCCCATCGCCTGCACCAGGTCGCGCATGCGCGACAGATCGGGAGCCGTGGCGCGGGTGGCCGGGTTCAACTCGAGGCTGTAGTGCTGCTCGAGGTGTTCGAGCGCGGCGGCGTAGTCCATTAGTGCCCCAGACGGGTTGTGGGTCGTGTCGCCTGGCGAACTAGGACGCGGCGCGCCTGGTCGGCCCCGACTCGGGCTGGCGGCGAGGCACCAGTGTGGGGTTGACCTTGTCGAGCACGACGCTGCGGTCGACGATGCAGCGCTCGACGTCGTCGCGACCCGGCAGCTCGTACATGATGCCCAGCAGCACCTCTTCGAGGATGGCTCGCAGGCCTCTGGCGCCCGTCTTGCGCAGCAGGGCTTGCTCTGCAACCGCTTCGAGAGCGTCGGCGGTGAACTCGAGTTCGACGTTCTCGAGCTCGAAGATCTTCTTGTACTGCTTGGCCAGCGCGTTCTTGGGCTCGACGAGAATCTCGACCAACGCTTCGCGGTCGAGTTCGCGCACGATGCCCGTTACGGGAAGCCGACCGACGAACTCGGGGATCAGGCCGAACTTCAACAAGTCTTCGGGGAGGGCCTGAGGCAACAGGTCGGCCAGCGACGAATCGTTGGCGCCGCGAACGTCGGCACCGAACCCGATGCCCTTGCGCCCGACCCTGTTGGCGATGATCTTCTCGAGGCCGTCGAAGGCGCCGCCACAGATGAACAACACGTTGGTGGTGTCGATCTGGATGAATTCCTGGTGCGGGTGCTTGCGACCGCCCTGCGGCGGGACCGACGCCGTGGTTCCTTCGAGGATCTTCAGCAGGGCCTGCTGGACACCCTCGCCCGACACGTCGCGGGTTATCGACGGGTTCTCGGACTTGCGGGCCACCTTGTCGATCTCATCGATGTAGATGATGCCCATCTCGGCGCGCTTGACGTCGTAGTCGGCGGCCTGGATGAGCTTCAGCAAGATGTTCTCGACATCTTCGCCCACATAGCCGGCCTCGGTGAGGGCGGTTGCGTCGGCGATGGCGAACGGAACGTTCAGCATGCGGGCAAGCGTTTGCGCCAGGTAGGTCTTGCCGCAGCCCGTGGGGCCGACCAGCAGGATGTTCGACTTGGCCAGCTCGACGTCATCGCCCAACTGGTTGCCGAAGCGGATGCGCTTGTAGTGGTTGTAGACGGCGACCGACAGAACCTTCTTGGCCTGTTCTTGACCGACGATGAACTCGTTCAGGAACTCGAAGATCTCGCGCGGCTTGGGGAGCTCGTCGAAGCTGACCTCGGTCGATTCGGAGAGTTCCTCTTCGATGATCTCGTTGCACAGATCGATGCACTCGTCGCAGATGTAGACACCAGGGCCCGCGATGAGCTTCTTGACCTGCTTCTGCGACTTGCCGCAGAACGAGCACTTGAGCAGCTCGCCGCCTTCTCCGAATTTCGCCACGTTGGTGTCCCTGCCTCCGATGGTGGTTACTGGTCAGCTCCGCATCGGCCAGTATGTCGCGTTCGCCGACCGGGTGCTGGACCGAGTGTGTCGCGTTCGTGTCAGGCGGCGCGGATGGGGCCGTCGTTGTCGACCACGCCTCGGCGGCTGATGACCTCGTCGATGACGCCATATTCGAGAGCCTGCGCGGCGTCCATCACGAAGTCGCGCTCGGTGTCGCCGTGGATGCGGTCGACCGGCTGACCGGTGTGCTCGGCGAGGATCTCCTCGAGGAGCTTGCGCATGCGCTCGATCTCGCGGGCTGCCAGCTCGACATCTGTGGCCTGACCCATCGCCTGGCCATAGGGCTGGTGCAACAGGATGCGAGCGTGCGGCAGGGCGAGCCGCTTGCCCGGCGTGCCGGCAGCCAGCAGCACCGCAGCCGCGGAAGCAGCCTGGCCGAGGCACATCGTGGCGATGTCGTTCTTGATGTACTGCATCGTGTCGTAGATCGCGAACAACGCGGTGATGTCGCCACCGGGGCTGTTGATGTAGATGTTGACGTCGCGGTCGGGGTTCTCGGACTCGAGGTGGATCAACTGGGCGCACACGACGTTGGCAACGCCGTCGTCGATCGGGGTGCCGAGGAAGATGATGTTCTCCTTCAGCAGCTTCGAGTAGAGGTCGTACGAGCGCTCGCCCCGGTTGGTCTGCTCGATGACGCTGGGGATGATGTAGCTCATTCTCACTCGGCTTTCTGGCTCATTCGCTGGACTCGTCGCCCTCTTCGTCGGAGGTGTCGTCTGAAGGTTCGGTCGACTCGTCTTGGGGATCGTCAAGGAGTGATCTGTCGATCGACTCGCCGGTCTCCTCGTCGACGATAGCGACGTGCTCGATCAACCACTCGAGGGCCGACCGCTTCTTGAGGTCTGCAACCACTGACATGAGACCGTCGGCCTCGTCGAGGCGCTGGCGGACAACGGCCGGCTTGTCGCCGATCTGGGCCGCTATGCGCTCGATCTCGGCATCGACATCATCGTCGGTGGGGTCGAGGCCTTCGGCCGTGGCGATCGCCCGCAGTGCCAGATCGACGCGAGCCGATTTGGCAGCGCCTTCACGAAGATCGTCGGAGAACTCTTCCTGGCTCTTGCCGTTGAAGGCCAGCCAGTGCTCGAGGCTGAGACCCTGGGCCTGGAGGCTGTATCCGAGGTGCTGGAGCTGTTCTGACATCTCGGCCTCGATGAGGGTTTCGGAGATGTCGCCCTCGACCAGGTCGCCAGCGGCGCCGGCTGCGTTCTCGCGCAGAGCGTGCTGTGCGCGGGTGAGCGCGGCGCTCTCGAGCCGTTCGGTCAGCGCCGAGGTCATCTCCTCGACGGTCTCCCACTCGGTGTTCTCGTCGACCCACTCGTCGGTCAGTTCGGGCAGGACGCGCTCTTGGACGACCTTCACCTCGACGTGGAAGTCGATGACGGTGTCTTCCTGCACAGGGTGCTCGGCGGTGAAGTCGAGGACATCGCCGGCCTGGGCGCCTTCGAGGTTGTCGTCGAGCTCGTCGCCCACGACACCGCTGCCGACCTCATAGGAATAGTCCTCGGCGTTGAGACCCGGCAGGGGCTCGCCGTCGACCGTTCCCTCGATGTCGATGGTGACGAAGTCGCCCTTGGTGGCAGCTCGCTCGACGTCCTCGAGGGTGGCAGACCGGGCACGAATGCGATCGATCTGCTCCTGGATGTCATCTTCGGGAACCAGCGGCGAGGGGATCTCGACCGTCAGAGAACCATGCCCCGATATCTCGACCACCGGGCGGGTCTCGACGGTGGCATCGAACGAGAGTGGGCCCGACTCTTCGCCGCCCGTGATGTCGATGTCGGGACGGCCGACGACGTCGACCTTCTCTTGTCGGACCGCGGCCGCGTAGTAGCCGCCCATGGCCTCTTCCATGGCTTCGGCTCGGGCATAGCCCACACCGATGCGGGCCTCGAGGACCTTGCGGGGCACACGTCCGTGACGGAATCCGGGGATACGGACTTCTCGGGCGATCTTCTTGAAGGCCGCGTCAACTGCTACTTCGAAGGTCTGCTCGTCGACTTCGACACTGATCTTGACCTTGTTGTCGCCGAGGTCCTCGACTCTTGAGGTCACGCTAGGGATGTTCACAAGGGGGAGAGTCTATCCACTCGGCGCGATCACGCGGCGAAGACCGTGTTGAGGGGCACAGACCAGTCTGCGAGGCGAGGGCCCGAAGGGCGTGGGTCGAACCAACAGAACAGGGCCGAGGAGCGACCGACCAGTCTGCGAGGCGAGGGCCCGAAGGGCGCGAGCCCGCAGCGACAAAACAGATTCGGCCCCGCCGAAGCAGGGCCGAATCCGGTGTGTGTGGCAATCGCAGTTGATGCGTTGGGTCCGATCTCTCGGACCAATGAATCAATCGACGAGGCCGCTACATAGTTGAGCGATCATTCAAAAAATGAGCTGCACTATTACTGCGGGTGGTCGGCTCACCTATCTCGACCAGGTCGATCTGCACTTTCTGTGGTCAGAAGGTGGATCGATTGTGGATGCCCTGGCCCCGATGGGGAATCAGAGCGGGTGACGGGAATCGAACCCGCATAACCAGCTTGGAAGGCTGGGGCTCTAGCCATTGAGCTACACCCGCGGCGAGCCACGATGGTAGCGCCAAGTTGACGCAAGCGATCGCAATAGTGCAGATGTTGTGGCCCAGGGGCCCGGTCTCACGCTGTTGGAAGCGAGATGGCTACCCGTCCGCCTGGCCCGCTGCCGATGCTGATGGTGCCGCCGTGGGCCTCGGTCACACCCCGGGCGATGGCCAGGCCCAGCCCGGCGCCTCCCCTGGCCCGGTCGCGGCTGTCGTCGGCCCTGGAGAAGGCTTCGGTGGCCCGACCGATGAATGCGTCTGGAAATCCGGGGCCGTCGTCCATGACCACCACGCTGACCACAGGGCGCTGAGGGTCGTTCGACCGAGACAGGGTCACGGTCACCGAACCGGGTGTGCCCGCGTGACGGATCGCGTTGTCCAGCAGGTTGCGCACAACGCGGCCCAGGTCGTGGGAGGTTCCCCTGATCAACACCGATGAGGTGTCCTCGAAATCGACCACCACCGAAAGAGCGACGCCGCGGGCGGCGGCGGTGGGCAGCAGCGCCTCGGCCGACTCGTCGACGACCTCGGCCAGGTCGACCAGGTCGCGGCCCGGTTCGAATCGCCCGGCATCTATCTGAGCAAGCAGCAACAGGTCGTCGGTCAGGCGCCCCAGGTGCTCGACATCGCGGCCGATTGCCGACAGATAGCGCGCCGGGTCAGGAGCGACGCCGTCCTGCAGCGCCTCGACGGCGGCACGAATGGCCGCAAGCGGGGTGCGAAGATCGTGACCCACCGAGGCGAACAGCAGCCGGCGCTCGGCCTCTTCGGCCTCGCGGCGCCGCTCTGCCAGCTCGAGCCTGGACACCATGTCGTCGAACGATCGGGCTGTGGCGCCGACCTCGTCGCGCCGATCGACGCCCGATCGGGCCGACAGGTCACCGGTGGCGACTCGCCTGGCGGCGTCGGCCAGCTGACCCAGATCATCTACCAGGGGGCGGCTGACACGCACCGCCACCAACACGGCCAGCGCAAAGGCTGCGACCAACACCACCAGCATCAGGTTGCGTTCTGAGCCCGACAACCACATCGCCTCGGCGGCGACGAACACAGCCACCAGAGCCGTGGAGGTTGCTGCGAGGGCCCCGGCCAGGACCAGCCGCTTGACGCTCGACGATTTCATCACTGACCTCCGGCTGGATCGAACCTGTACCCCACACCCCAAACCGTCAGGAGGTGTCTGGGCGAGTCGGGGTCCAGCTCGACTATCCGTCGCAACCTACGCACGTGCACGGTAACCGTCGACGGGTCTTGCCAGTCGGGCGACGACTGCCACACCGACTCGAGAAGTTCTCCACGGGAGAAGGCCCGGCCGGGGTGTTTGGCCATGTAGGCCAACAGTTCGAACTCGCGCGGGGTTGTTTCGACCGCAGCGCCGTCGATTCTGACCTCTCTGGCCGGTTCGTCTATGACGATGCGTCCGAGATCGAGCACCACTCCCCCGCTGTCGGAACGCACGCGGCGCAGGACCGACCTGACCCTGGCGGCGAGTTCCCTGGGCGAGAACGGCTTGACGACATAGTCGTCTGCACCCAGGTCGAGTCCGGCGACCCGGTCGCTCTCGGCTGTGCGAGCGGTCAACATGATCACGGGCAGGTCGCCGGTGCTGCGGATCTTCTCCAGCACGGTGAACCCGTCGACCTCGGGAAGCATCACGTCGAGGACCACCAGATCGGGCCGGTCGGCTCCCAGCACCGCAAGGGCTTCTCGGCCGTCGGCGACTTCGGTCACCCTGGCACCGTCGCGCCTCAGGTACTCGGCCACGACCGCGCGAACGGTCGGTTCGTCGTCGACCACCAGAACGTGCGCTGTCATCGTCTCAATCTCGGCCATCGTCGTCACCATCACGATCATCGGACTCCGCGGGTCCAGACACCACCCAAACCCGCGGAGTTCCGAAATCGTTCCGATTTGGGTCTCAGCCCTCTTCTGACATGTCTTCCATCATGTCTCCGGCGTGGATGGTCACCTGGACCAGGCCGGTGGCGGGTCCCACGAGGCGCACGGTCTCGTCAGGGTCGGAATCGCCGGTGTTGGGGCCGGCCTGGCGGGGTGCCTGATCGGCGCCTTCCCCGATGGGCTGATCTGCCTCGGTGCCGGCGTCGTAGATCATCACGTAGTCGGTGATGTCACCATCCATGGGCATGCCGTCCTCGTAGAGCGACAGTGCATCGATGGCAAAGATCCAGTCGTTCGACTGTACGAACATGAACGCCAGGCTCAGTGAGTCGCCCTCGTGGCCTTCGATCGACAGGCGATAGCCGTCGCCGGGCAAGGCCGGGCCTGGCTCGGTGCCGCTGTCTGGCACCGCACCAACAACGCCGCCGATGGTCTCGGCGAGCAATGCAGGGTCGCCGTCTTCGGCCAGTGCCTCGAGCCCGGCCGCCTTGCGAGTCTCACCGACTGCGAAGATCGGGTTCGGCCCGTGACCCGCGTAGGCCACGACCGGGGCGAAGGGAGTCGGCACATCGGCCCCTTCCGACACGTTCTCGATGTGGATGGTGAACGTGGTCGCCGTCATCTCGTCAGCCATGTCATCGGCCATCTCGTCATCAGACATCTCATCGGCCATGTCATCGGCCATCTCGTCAGCCGTCGAGTCCTGGGCCGGGGCGAGGCTGGTTGGGGTCTCGGTGGTGGTCGACGCGTCGTCGGACGAGTCGCCGCACGCAGCTGCACCCACGGCCAGCACAACCGCCAGTGCGAACGCCTTGAACAAGCTCATCTGTCTCTCCTTGTCTGCCCGGCCCAATCAGGCCGGTTTCGAGACATGGAAATGCCCTTGCTGGTGTGATCGTTCCGCTTCGGGCGATCGTTAACCCTTCGACAAGACTCCTTGCCGAGTTCTTAACGAATCCAGGCCATTGAACATTCGTTCAAAAAGCGTCGGGTTTCCTTGCACCCAGGCCGGTTTCGCCGATCGGGAACGTGTGTCGTCCAAGGGGCCCACACAGGGAACCGAACGCCACACTGCAAAGGTCGAGCAGTGGAAGGCGCGTCCAAACGTTGCGCGCGCTCTGCGCGTGGCGATCTTCCTGCTGCCCATCGTGGCCGCGGCCGCGTTTGTGTATCTGGCCGGGTGGCTGATCCCCCCGTACCGACTGGGAATCAACCGCTGGATCTGGACAGCCGTCATGTTCGTTGCGGCGAACCTGATCGTCCACGCGCTGACCAGGTTCCTGCGCCGGTTTGCTCCCCTGGTCGCCCTCATGAAGCTCACCCTGGTCTTCCCCGACCAGGCCCCATCTCGCTCGAAGGCCACACTTCGCAGCTCGAACTCCAGAGCAATGCTGCGCTCGATAGAAGAAGCAGCGGCTAGGGGCGAGCAGACAGCAGAGACCCTGCACGGCGAGTACCTGGTGCAGCTGCTGAAGGAACTGAACCAGCACGACCGCCTGACCAGAGGCCACTCGGAACGTGTCAGGGCCTATTCGGAGCTGATCGGCGAGGAGATCGGCCTCTCCGCCGACGACATGAACAAGCTGCGGTGGGCGGCCTTGCTGCACGACGTCGGCAAGCTGACGGTTCCTTCCGACATTCTGAACGCAGATCGCAAGCCCACCGATGAGGAGTGGGCGATTCTGCAGGGTCACCCCGGCAACTCGATGCGGTTCCTGGAGCCGCTTCGGGGCTGGCTGGGCGACTGGGTGCACGCCGCAGACCAGCATCACTGCCGTTACGACGGCAAGGGATACCCCTACAAGATCGGCGGGCAGGACATCAGCCTCGCCGGACGAATCGTTGCCGTGGCCGACGCGTACGACGTCATGACCAGCGCCCGCAGCTACAAGAAGCCCCTGTCTGCCGAGGCAGCCCGTCACGAGCTGACCGAGTGCTCTGGAACCCAGTTCGACCCGGCGATGGTGCGAGCCTTCCTGAACCTCAGCCTGGGGCGGGTCAGGGCCGTCGGCGGCCCGCTGGCCTGGCTGGCCAACTTCTTCGGCACGGCAGAGGCCCACATACCGCTGGCAACGGGTCTGGTGTCGGGTGGTTCCACCGCTGCGGCGGCCACCGGCGTCGCTGTATCTGTGGTCACGGGCGTGGTACCCAGCGCCGCGCCCATAGATGCGGCCGACGCGGCACCGGTGATCGTCGAGGTCCACCAGGCTGCGGTCACGCTCGCCGAGGACGAGTCGGCCGCGCTGACCGTCTACATCGACGCCACCGGCGAACCTTCGCTGGTGTGGGGAACCCCACAGCACGGGTCGTTCAACGCAGTCGCTTCGCCGACCCGCGGCGAAGACGGCCTGTGGCAGGTCAGCGGTGAATACACACCCGAGCCCGACTATTACGGCACCGACGCGATCGGGGTCGAGGCGTGCCTGCCCGAGGGCCAGTGTTCGGCGGGTCAGGTCGAGCTGACTATCGAAGCGGTCAACGACGCCCCACGGGCCAGCGCCGATCGGGTACGGGGCGAGGCCGAACGCTCGACGACCCTGGACGTCGTCGCAAACGACTTCGACGCCGACGGCGACGAGGTTGCCATCGAATCGGTCGGTCGCCCAGCCAACGGCACCGCGCGGCTGGTCAACGGGCGCATCGTGTATGAGCCAGAGCCCGGCTTCGTGGGTACCGATTCGATCGAGTACACCATCGTCGATTCCGAAGGCGAACGGTCGACGGCGGTCGTGACCATCGAGATCGTCGCCCCCAATCTGCCCCGCGCCGACGAGCCGCCAACAACCACCACGACCACGACGACAACCACGACGGCGCCAACGACCACGACCACCACGGCGCCAACGACCACGACCACCACCAGGCCAGCGACTACGACCACTGCGGCGCCGACGACCACAACCACGACAGCTGCGACAACCACCACCGCTCCCAACCTGCGCCCCAGCGCGGCAGGCGACACCGCGACGGCCGCCGAGGATTCCAACATCACCATCGACGTTCTCGCCAACGACGAAGACGCAGACGACGACACCTTGACGGTCACGGCTGCGTCGGGGGCGCAGAACGGCTCGACTGCAGTCACCAACAATCGTGTGGTCTACACGCCGTCGGCCAACTTCAACGGCACCGACCAGTTCTCGTACTCGATCAGCGACGGAGTCAACTCGCCCGTGTCGGCGACGGTGAGCGTGACGGTCACGCCTGTCAACGACACGCCGACGGTCACGGTTTCGGCATTGCCCAACGTCACCGAGAACGCCGCGCCGGGCACCGTGGTGGCGAGCGTGTCGGCCAGCGATGTCGATGGCGACAACGTCGTGGTGTCCATCGCCAGCGGCAACACCGGTGGCGTATTTGCCATTGCGGGCGGAAGCAGCATCGTCGTGGCGGGCTCGGTCGACTTCGAGGCCCAGCCCAGCTACACCCTCACCATCAGCGCCTCGGACGGCTCGGCGACGACCACCACGAACGCAACGGTGTCCGTCACCGACGTGGACGAGGTACCCACCGCGGCTTCCGACTCGGGGCCCTCGTTCACCACGGACGAGGACGTGCCCCTGACCACCGGGTCTGTTCTCGACAACGACAGCGACCCCGAAGACGGGGGATTCGACCCGTCGACAATCGTCGTCGTCGCCTCCCCTCCCCAAGGCACCCTGACCAACAACGGCGACGGAACTTTCTAGTACCTGCCTCCTAGCAACTGGCACGGAACAACCGGGTTCACCTACACGTTCGACGACTCGGCCGGCCAGACCTCCAACGAGGCGACCGTGACCCTGGTGGTGCTCGCCGGCAACGACGCTCCGACAGTCGACGACCCCGGCCAGGTCTTCGGCGCCGAGCAGACGCCGATGACCCCGCTGACCCTCACATGGCAAGACATCGACGGCGACAACGTCACCTTCGCTGCGTCGGGCCTTCCCAGCGGGGTTGTGGTATCGCCTACTGGCGTTCTGTCGGGCACACCGGCCGACGGCGCCGAGGGCACCTACGACGTCGAGGTCACAGCCACCGACGACGGCGAACCCGCCATGCAGGGATCGGTGACGATCGAGCTGGTCGTGGGGCTGTATGCAGAATCGAACTTGGCCGGCTCGATCGTCATCAACGAGGTGATGCCGCACCAGATCCTCGACAACAACGAATTCGTCGAGCTCTACAACACCAGCGGCGCCAGCATCGACTTGACCGGTTGGAAACTGTGGGACGACGACTACCGAAGTGGCTTCGACGGCGACCTGGCTTGGACCTTCCCGGCCACCGACAGCCGCGGTCAGCCATCGACGCTGGCGCCGGGCTCGTACGCGGTCATATGGCTGAACCGCCTGACGGCAGCCAGCCCGGTGATCGACTCGGACGATGTCCTCGAGTACACGGTCGGGTCCACATCCACGAAGCTCAGCGCCACGGGCGACGACGTGTGGCTGCTCGAGGCCGACAACCACCTGGTCGACATCGTCGTGTTCGGCACCGGCTCGGCTATCGACCTTCCGCCAGCGGGATTGGACATGTGGGACGACACACATCGGGCTTCGTTGGCGCCAGGGACCACTTCGGTTTCGCTGACCCCCAATGGGGTCGACGGCGACGACAGCGCCTGCTGGGAGCCGACCGGCTCTGACGAAGCCAGCGGACGGTGCGCCGGCTGGGTCGCCACAACCAGCAACGGCGTAGTCGCCGGGCGCCCATCCAGCCCGGGCAGCGACAACAATGCCCTCCCGCCAGACGCGGGCGGGCCGTACCTGATGTCTGAGGGAGACTCGCTGGTTCTCAGCGCCTCGGGCGGTTCTGCCGGAGCCTCGTGGTCGTGGGACCTGAACGGTGACGACACCCCCGACGTGTCGGGCCAGAACCCCACGGTCGATTGGGCGACCCTGTCCGGGCTGGGCCTGGACGACGACGGCGTCTACACGGTGAGCGTGACCGCCAGCGGGCTCGAGTCGACTGCGTCACTGACCATCGACAACACCGCACCCACGCTGACCGTGTCGGGCGACAGCTTCGGCACCGTTGGCCAGGCGTACTCGATCACTCTCGCCGCAAGCGACCCGGGCGATGACTCGGTCGCGCAATGGATCGTCAACTGGGGCGACGGGACCATTTCGACCTACTCGGGGATGGGCGGAGCGGTCAGCCACACCTACCAGACGGAGGGCTTCCAGCCCATCGCCGTCTCGGCAACCGACGAAGACGGCCGATGGTTCGAGGCCGATCTGCTGGTCGCCGGCTACGACCAGGACCAACTCTTCCGCTTCGCCGGAACCACGGGCGACTTCATCCAAGCCCTCCCGACGGGCGACAAGCCGGTGCAGCCTCTGGCAGCACCTCAGGGACGCACACTCGTCAGCAACGAGGGTTCGAACAACGTGGTCTATTTCGACGCGGGCTATGTCGCCCAGGGCGAGTTCATAACCGCAGGCTCGGGGGGTCTGTCCCAGCCGGGCGGCATCGCCATCGCTGCGGACGGGAGCCTGTGGGTTGCAAGCGGCGGCAGCAACGAGGTCAAGCAGTACAACACCACCGGGACGTGGATCGGCGACTTCACATCCAGCGCCACCGACCCCCATGCGATCGAGTTCGACGGCAACGGCGATGCCTATGTGGCCAGCTACGCGGACGATCTCGTCAGACGCTTCCCATCGGCAGATGCACTTTCCGGGGTCACCTTCGTCGCCAGCGGATCCGGCGGGCTCGACAAGCCCGAGCAGATGGCCTTCGGCCCCGACGGCAACCTCTACGTCGCCTCGCTCGGCTCGGATGCGGTACTGCGGTTCGACGGGTCTTCCGGAGCCTTCATCGATGCCTTCGTTCCCGCCGGCGGGTCGCCGGCGCTGACCGACCCGTCAGGTCTGGCGTTTGGCCCAGACGGACTCCTGTATGTGTCCAACTATGGTGGCGGCGGAGTGTTCCGCTACGACGGCACCACCGGTGCATATGTCGACACCTTTGTTGCGCCGGGCGCCAACGGGCTGACCGGCCCCGCAATGATCGAGTTCGCCCCCGACCACGCCGTGCTGATCACGAACTAGTTCCAGGCGACCTGCACGCCGGCGAGAACGCCGATCGAACCCCGGGATTCGAGGCTTCGACGTCCTCCTCATCGGCTCCGACAACCAGGCCTTCGCCCAGGTGACCTGCCCAAACCCTCGATAACGACGCCCGCCTCAGATCTGGAGGCGACTCTCCCCCGGAATCCGGCGCAAACGGGCCTCCAGATCAGGAAGGACGCAAGCGAAAACGACGAAAACGTCCCCGCGGGGACGTTTTCGATACGTCGGGATGGGGAGATTTGAACTCCCGACCCCCTGCTCCCAAAGCAGGTGCGCTACCAAGCTGCGCCACATCCCGGTCGCAGACACGATAGCGGTCGGCGGGCCCGCACGAACCCCCAAAACCGGCTGAACGCCCACGAGTCGCTATCGTCGGCGACCAACGACGCGTTACGTCCACCCAGGGGGAACCAGCAATGGAAATCGGTGTCTCGATCTTTCCGACCGACCTCACCATGCAGCCGATCGATCTGGCGCGCCACGCCGAGGAGCGTGGGTTCGAGAGCCTTTGGTTTCCAGAACACAGCCACATCCCTGTCAGCCGGCGCACGCCGTGGGGCGGTCGCGAGGGTGCGCCGCCACTGCCACAGGAGTACTGGCGCTCTCACCACCAGTTCGTGGCGCTGGCTGCCGCTGCGGCTGTCACCGAGAACCTGAAGTTGGCAACCGGCATAACCCTGGTGGCACAGCGCGATCCGATCTGGCTGGCCAAGGAAGTCGCGACGCTCGACTACATCTCCAACGGGCGGGTGCTCTTGGGTGTCGGCTACGGCTGGAACAAAGAAGAGCTCGCCCACCACGGCGTGAAGTACACCGACCGGCGCGAGATCATGCGCGAACGCATCTTGGCGATGAAGCAGCTCTGGACCGAGGACGAGGCTTCGTTCGACGGAGCCTGGGTCAGCTTCGAACCGTCTTGGTCGTGGCCCAAGCCCAAGCAGGCTGGTGGTCCGCCAATCATCCTGGGCGGCGCAGCCGGGCCTCGCACCATCGGCGACATCGTCGAGTACTGCGACGGCTGGATGCCCATCGGCAACCGCCACGACTTCACCGGCAAGGTCGGCGAGATACGCCAGGCCGCAGAAGACGCCGGCCGCGACCCAGACTCGATCGAGTTCGGCGTGTTCTTCGCCAAGCCGACGGTCGAACATCTCGAGGAGCTGGCTGCGCTCGGCATCAAGCGTGCCGTTCTGGGCCTGCCCCAAGGCTCGCCCGACGAGGTCAAGGAAGCGTTCGACAAACTCGCCCCACTGGTCGGCGCGGTTTGACGACTCGGCCGAGATGACCGACACGCCTGCGGGCGTCGAGATCCTCGACGTCTACGACGAGGCGGGCAACCGCACGGGCTCTTTGCCTCGCGACCAGGTGCATCAGCAGGGCCTGTGGCACCCGGTGTTCCACTGCCAGATCGTGGCCGACAGGTCTGGCGTTGCGACCGCGGTGCTGCAGCTCAGATCTCGACACAAGGCCGCATTTCCCGGGCTGCTCGACGTGTCGTCGGCCGGTCACCTGGCCGCGGGCGAAACTCCGATAGACGGCCTGCGCGAGCTGGACGAGGAGTTGGGAGTGCGCCCCGACGTCTCGGCGCTGGTAGAGCTGGGCGTCAGGCGGCTGGTCGACGACAGCGGAGAAGGGCGTCTGAACCGCGAGATGGTTCACGCGTTCTTGCTTCGCGACGACAGGCCGCTGTCGCAGTATCGGGTTCAGCCCGAGGAGGTCGAGGGTGTGTTCGACGCCCCCATCGAGGGGCTGCTAGGCCTGCTGCACGGCGAGCAGGCGACGCTGACGGTCGACGGGGTGCTCGACGCCGGCCACCCGCAAGCCCGGCCCCAGACCAGAACCATCGAGCGGCACCACCTGGTGCCCAGCGACGGCTACTGGACCGTTCTGATGGTGATGGCCGAACGGTTCATGGCGGGCAAGCGCTCGCTCGCCATCTGAGCGACGGGTTCAGCGCGGCCTGACGCGGACTTCGCCGACCTCGGCGCCGGCCCAGTTCTTCAAGACGGCCGGTCTGGGCGCCTGGCGCTGGGTTACGCGTGCAAGGACGTGATCGATGGCCACCTCGGCGGCTCGGCTCGCACCGTCGAGCACCTTTACCGCCACGCCGGTCGCCGTGTCGCGGTCGACAGCGCAGAACACGCCCTCGGCGCCGGTCTTGGCCGCGACCCTGCGGCCATAAGACAACATCACCTTGGTGCAGTGCCTGTCCGTTCCGGCCACGTACCACGGCTGGCTGACCATTGCGTCCAGCAGGCGCAACGCGGCTGCGTCAGAGGCTGGATCGACCCCGCCTGCCTGCATTCGGGCCCACCCCGTCGCCAACGCACGCAGCGGGAACGCCCACACGGGAATGCCGCACCCGTCTATGCCGGGCGCGTTGACGGTGGGGTCGACCCCGGTGAAGGCAGCCAGCGCCCTGGTGACGCGAACCTGCTGAGGGTGTGTTGGTTCGATGTAGCCCTGAACCCGCTCGCCCAGATGGATCGCGGTGTGAATGAACCCGGCGTGCTTGCCCGAGCAGTCGTTGTGAAGCGAGGTGAACGGCTGGCCGGCGGCAACCAGGGCGTCGGCGGCCGGTCCGTAGTAGGGCGCGTGGGGCCCACACTCGAGATCTTCGATGCCGGCGCCGACCGCACCCAACCACGCCTCGACCGCATCGGTGTGGCCCACCTCGCCGCTGTGGCTGGAACACGCCAGGGCCAGCTCGACGTCGGTGAGGCCAAGCTCGTCGGCAGCACCCGAGGTGATCAGCGGAACGGCCTGCATGGGTTTGGCGGCGCTGCGCGGCAGGGTCACGAAGTCGGCGTCGCCCCACGACTCGACCACGTCACCCGAAGCATCGGCGACCACACAGTGAACATGGTGCAACGATTCGACTCGCCCACCCCTGGTGACCTCGACCTCGAGAACCTCGTGCTGCACACAGACAGTCTACGTAGGCCCGCCACGACCCCTTAGCCTTGAGCCATGTCAACAGACCCGATGCTGACGGACCGGCTGGCCTCGCTGCTGCCCACCGATGTCGACTATTGCTCGATACGTGCCATGTCCGAGCGATACGAACGCGTCATGGTGCGAAACGGTGTTGTCGAGCCGGTGCATTCGTTCGATGACCGGGGCGTGATGGTCACGGTTTGGATGAACGGGGGCAGCGGCTACGCAGCCACCGCAGACACCAGCGACAGCGCCATCCTGGCCGCGGTCGACAACGCCAAGCGCTGGGCGGCCATCGCTGCCGGACGTTTCGCCGGCGCAACACCCGCCCCGTCGGGCGCCAGCGGCACCTACCGCTCATCTGTCGACAAGCCGTGGCAGGCGTCGAGCCTGGCCGATCGGGTCGAGATCGTCGCCGATGCCACCCGCCAGCTTCGCAACGACGAACGCATCGTCGACGCTCACACGTCGATCACCGACCGCATCATCGAGATCGTGTTCGTCGACACCGCCGGCGCTCGCATCGAGCAGACACAGAACCAGCTGATGCCAGACATGCGGGTGGTGGCTCACGACGCCGGCCAAACCCAGATTCGGTCGCTGGGCGGCTTCTCCTTGATGGGCCAGGGCGGGGCCGAGGTGCTGGACCGGTTCGGGTTCGCCAACGCACCGCAGCGCATCGTCGAGGAGGCCCTCGAGCTGCTGTCGGCGCCCAACTGCCCAACCGACGTCAGAGACGTCGTGTTGGCCCCCGACCAGATGGTGTTGCAGATCCACGAGTCGATCGGGCACCCGCTCGAGCTCGACCGCATTCTTGGTGACGAGCGCAACTTTGCGGGTACGAGCTTCGTCACCGTCGACATGTTCGGGTCTTTCCAGTACGGCTCCGAGCTGCTGAACGTCACGTTCGATCCAACGGTTGGTGGCGAGCTGGCCTCGTATCAATTCGACGACGACGGCACCCCGGCCGAACGCACCCACCTGATCCGCGACGGCATCCTCGAACGGCCCCTCGGCGGTGGCCTCAGCCAGCAGCGTGCCGGGCTGGACGGCGTGGCCAACTCGCGGGCCTGCTCGTGGAACCGGCCGGCGATCGACCGCATGGCCAACCTCAACCTCGAGCCGGGCGACTCGTCGTTCGACGAGCTGATCGGCAGCGTCGAACGGGGCATCTATCTCGAGACGAACAACTCGTGGTCCATCGACGACAGCCGCAACAAGTTCCAGTTCTCGTGCGAGCGCGGAACCCTGATCGAAGACGGCCAGCTGACCACGGTGGTGCGCAACCCCAGCTACAGGGGCATTTCGTCGACGTTTTGGCGCAGTCTCAGCGGTGTCGGCGACGCATCGACGTTCAAGGTCATGGGTGTTCCCAACTGCGGCAAGGGCGAACCGTCGCAGGTCATATGGGTGGGCCACGCGTCTCCCCCCTGTCGGTTCTCCGACGTCGAAGTCTTCGGAGGTGAGTCGTGAACATCGACTACGTGGACCAGCTCGTCTCCAAGGCTTCCCAGAAGTTGTCGAGCAGCGAGGTGTTGCTGGTTTCGGTGTCGGGTGAAGAAAGCGACTTCGTGCGCTTCAACCACTCGCAGGTGCGCCAGGCCGGCTCTGTCAGCCAGATGTACGCGTCGATAGACCTGTCGGAGGGCCAGCGACATACCTCGATGACTTTGGGGCTGTGCGGCGACGCCGAAACCGACACCTCGGCGCTGGACAGTGCGGTGGCCACCCTGCGCGCCCAGAGGGCCACGGTGCCCGACGACCCGTACTTCATGTACGCAACCGACACTGCCTCCAGCTCGCACTCGAACCCCGGCAGTGTTCCCGACGGCAAAGAGATCGTCGACCTTGTGACGGCCAGCGCATCCGACGTCGACCTGGTGGGCATCTGGGCCGCGGGTCGCCAGTACAGCGCCTTCGCCAGTTCGCTGGGGCAGCGCAACTGGTTCGAGAGCACCACGTTCAACCTCGACTGGTCTGTCTATCTGCGGGCCGACAAGGCAACCAAGCAGCAGTACGCGGGCTTCGACTGGTCGGCCGACGTGTTCGCCGCCAAGCTCGCCCAGCAGACCGGCCAACTCGAGGCCTTGGGCCGCGCCCCGGTCGAGTTGGCGCCCGGCGATTACCGCGCCTACCTGGCCCCATCGGCAGTATCCGAAATCATGTCGATGCTGTCGTGGGGCGGCTTTGGTCTGCGTTCGCACCGTTCGATGGACTCACCCCTGATCAAGATGACCACCGAGGGCCGCACGATGTCGCCGGCTGTCACCATCATCGAGGACGTCGCCAACGGGGTCTCGCCCAACTTCGGCGAGCAGGGTTTCACCAAGCCCAGCCAGGTGCAGCTCATCGTCGAAGGGCAATATCGAGACCACCTGGTGTCGCCTCGATCGGCGCGCGAATACGAGGTCGACACCAACGGCGCGCCTGATTACGAGGCACCGTCGTCGATAGCCATGAACCCTGGGTCGCTCGACACCGCAGACGCCATGGATGCCTTGGGCACCGGCCTGTACGTACCGAACCTCTGGTACCTGAATTTCAGCGACCGCAGCAACTGCCGCCTCACGGGCATGACCCGCTTCGCCACCTTCTGGGTCGAGGGCGGAGAGGTCGTGGCACCGGTTACCCCGATGCGCTTCGACGACACGGCGTTTGCCCTGTTGGGCGACAAGCTCGAGGCGCTGGGCAGCGACGCAGAGTTGATGCTGGACCCCTCCAGCTACGGAGCCCGCTCGACCGAGTCGTTCCGGCTGCCGGCGATGCTGGTGAACGGGATGCGCTTCACCCTGTAGGTGTGCAGGCCGGGCGGGCTGACCGCCCGGCCCGTTCGGCTAATCGCGAAGCTTGGACAGCAGGCGCAGGATCTCGATGTAGATCCACACCACGGTCACCAGCAGGCCGAAGGCCGCGAACCAGTCTTGCCAACGCTCGTGGGGCTGGCGGTTGAGCCGATCGATGTAGTCGAAGTCGATCAGCAGGTTCAGCGACGCAATGCCGACGATGACCAGCGAGATGACGATGCCCACGGGGCCGCTGTCGTGGATGAACGGCACCTCGGCGCCGAAGAGCCGCATGACCAGGTTCAGCATGTACACCGCGAACACGCCGAACGTGGCGGTGATGATGACCTTCTGCATCTTGGGCGTGAGGCGCAGGCGGCCCGACGCGTACATGAACTACATGCCGAAGTACACGGCGGCGGTCAACAGACCAGCCTGCAGCACGATGCCGCTGTACTCGGCCTCATAGAAGCGCGAAACACCGCCGACGAACAGGCCTTCGGCAATCGCGTACAGCGGAGCGGTGATGGCAGCGGTGGTGGGCTTGAACACCGTGAACAGCGCTATGCCGAGCCCGGCGATCATGCCGACGAAGATCATGGCTGCGGTGATGCCCGCAAGCCACCAGCCCACACCGAACGAGGCTGCGAACACGACAAATGTGGCAGCGACCGCCGCCCACGTGTCGGATACGGAAGTGCCCTCGGTGATGGGGCCCGACTGTCGGTCTTGGACGAGCTGCTCTTTGAAGGCATTGCCCGTCAACATCGGGTTGGACGACTGACGCTCGAGAATTGCAGCTGAACGTTGTGTTGCCATGCATGAATCGTACCCTTGGGGGTCCGCTTTCCGCCGAGGTACTCACAGGATGAAACGCACTCTGATCGGCCGCGGCGCTGCGGCCCTGGCGCTGGTGCTGCTGGCGTCGGCCTGTTCGGGCGAGGACGCCGACCCAACCGTGTCGGCCGGGCCCACCACCACGACGGTGCCCCCCACAACGGTGGTGACCACCACTACCTCTTCGGCACCGATCATCGGCGACGTCGACCTGGGCTCGAAGCCGGTGGTGTCGGTCCACACCGAACCAGCGCCCGCCGAGCTGGTCATCAACGACATCGTCCTGGGCGATGGCGCCGAGGCCCAGGCTGGGTCTCTGGTCGTCGCCCAATATGTAGGAGTCCGCTACACCGACGGGGTTCAGTTCGACGCATCTTGGGACCGCGGCCAACCATTCGAGTTCGTGCTGGGGTACGACAGCGTCATCCAGGGGTGGCACCTGGGGTTCGAGGGGATGCGCGAGGGTGGCCGGCGCGAGCTGGTGATTCCCCCAGACCTGGCCTATGGCCCGGCGGGCGCCGGCGAGCTGATCGGCCCGGACGAAACGTTGATCTTCGTCGTCGACCTGGTCGAGGTGCGCTCGCCGTTCCCCGCACCCCAGCTCGACACCGCAGATCGGGTGGTGCTGCCCAACCAGGGCGGCGTGTTCGAGGGTGCAACCCTGACCGAATCGACGGCGTCGGCACCCACACTGATCGTCGGCGACGAATCGGCGCCCAACCTGCCGCCGGGCGAGGGCCTCGAGATCTACATCACGTTCGACCTAAGCCAGGTCCAGTCGCTCGACGGTGCAGATCTGGTCAGCGCCCAGTTGCGCTCACACGCCATGCAGATAGTCGAGGGAACACCCTTCGAAGACCTGGGGCCGCTGAACGCCGTGCGGGTGCAGTACGAATCGTTCCCACCGACACCAGACGAGCGCCTTGCGTTGGGCGACGAGGTTGCCTGCGAGGCCGACCCCGCGGCCGTGCAGCTCAGCTGCAATGTGCTGGACACCGTCGAACAAGCGCTGGCCGACGGCGTCGAACGCATCAGCTTCAGGCTGAGGTTCGCCACGCCAACCGACGCCGACGGCGAACCCGATTTCGCCCTGTTCTTCGTGACGGCCCAGGGCCTGAACGAGCCCGGCGTGTTCACCCTGGAGCTGGGGCTGTCGCCCAGCTAGCTACTTGTTCTTGGACCGCAGCTTCTCGAGATAGGCCTGGGCCGACGCCCTGCCTTCGGGGTCGCGAAGGCCCATCAACAGCCCGTCGGCATCTGACCAATGCCGCATGGTGCCGACCATGCCCTCGGTGACCGCGTTGACGCTGGCCTTGGTCAACAGCACCGGGTGGCGGGGTTTGGCCGCCAGGCTGGATGCCAACTCCTCGACGACGTCGTCCAGTTCGTCGTGGCTGACGACACGGTTCAAGAACCCTGCGGCCTTGGCCTCGTCTGCTGAGAATGGCCGGCAGGTCATGACCAGTTCCTTGGTGAGCGCCGGCCCGATCTCGCGCACCAGCCGCGGAATGCCTCCCCAGGCCAACGGGATGCCCAGGTCGATCTCGGGAATGGACAGATAGGCGTCGTCGACGCAGATGCGCAGGTCGCATACTGCGGCCAACACCAGGCCACCGCCCACGCATGCGCCGTTGATGCGGGCGATGCTGACCGCCCGCATGCCCTCCATGGCCTCGGCCATGATGCGGCCCGAGTCTGCGTCGTCGCGCGGATCGACCCCATCGGCGGTGGACCCGCCGAAGGTCGACACGTCGGCACCGGCGCTGAACGCCCGTCCGGCGCCGGTGACCACCACCACCCGTACCTCGGGCTGGGTGTTGAACCACAGAGCGGCAGCGGCGATCTCGCGAAGCGTGTGGCTGGAGAGCGGGTTCAGGTGCTGCGGACGGTTCAGGGTGATCGAGCCGCGGCGCCCGTCGGCTGCGACCTCGATGGTGTCGAACTGTGGTGGGTTGCTCATCGCACGATGATTTCAGGTTTCTCAGGCGATTCTCATATTCATCTCAAGAATCACTCATGTTGGCCCTCGACCATGAACCCATCGACAAACCGGTCGACCCGCAGAAAGGGACAGCAATGAAGACCACCACCAAGAAGAAGGCACTGCTCGCATCGATCGCTCTTCCCGGGCTGATCTTCGCCGGCACCACCGTCGCCGGGGCCCAGGACGCCGGCGACGACACCGGCACAGGTGACGCTGTGCGCGAGCATCCGGGCCACCGGGGGCCGGGCCAGGGCTTGCGAGCGCTGGTAGACGCGCTGGGTATGGATCCAGCCGAGGTCCGCGAGGCCCTCGAGGGAGGCGCCACCATCGCCGAACTGGCCGACCAGCAAGGCGTTGACATCGACACCGTCATCGACCAGATCGTCGCCGACGCCCAAGCCAAGGCAGACGAGAACCCAGACAGCCCCAGGGCCCAGAACTTCGACGCCGCCGAACTGGAACAGCGCCTCACCGACATCGTCAACGGCGACGCCGAACTGCCCGCCCGCGGCGAACGCGGCGGCCCCGGCGGCCACCGCGGCGGACCGGGCGCCTTCGGGCCCGGCGGCGCAGCTCCGGCCGACGCTGCGTCAGGCGCCAGCGCCTGACCAAACCTGGGCTCGACAGCCCAGCTCAGTACGTGTCCCTGCAACGGATGCCGCCCGCCGTCAGGGACACACCACCAGCCCGGTCCGGTTCTCGGACCGGGCTGCGTGCTTCTCGAATCGCCATCTTCAATGAGAACCTTCGCCCCGGCGCCGATCACTACAATTGCTGCGTCCCCGTAGCTCAGCTGGATAGAGCAAGTCACTTCTAATGACAAGGTCGCAGGTTCGAATCCTGTCGGGGGCGCCAACGAAAGTCCAGGTCAGACCACATGTTCGCAGGTGCTGGCCTGGATTACGCTGAGCACTAGACCGCGGCCAGGCCGCGACCGACCCTGGGGGATCCAACGGTGGAGCGGTTGCTAGGTGACCACGAAGAGGTTAAGTCGCGCGCTCTCGCTGGAATTGCAGTAGTGATAACCGTCTGGCTTTGGGCGGGCGACTGGCTAGTAAAGGCCGAGCCAGTCAGTGGAGTTCCGCTGACGCTATCAAGCGGGATCGATCAGCTGGGGTCCGGTCCGACACTAGCTCTGGTCGCCGCGACTGCGGCGCTCTTCGGACAGCTCCTCGTCCGACTGTTCGAGATACCCATCAACTTCATGACAAGGCTCGCAGTCGGCACAGAGTGGCCGAAGGAGCGCGAGGATCTTGGCGTATGGCCGCGAGTCCTCGGGCTCAATGTCGACACGATCGAGGAGCGCAGCGACTCCTACGAATCCGGCATCGCATTCAGAGTCGCGTTGGCCGTCTGGTCCGCACCGGTCGCAATCTCCCTCTTGCTTCGAGGCGACATGCCTATCCGCGGGGCAACAATTGTCCTGTTCATACTTCTCGCTGTTGAAGGAGCGCTGACAAGACACTTTGTCCCGAATGCGATTCGCTCAGACGCTGCAAAGCTCGTCGTTCGCCGCCTTCTTGATCAGCACCACGAACAGATTGTGGCTCGTAGCCTCGACCGGCGAGTTTTGTCATCCGCAGCGATCGACTTCTTCGAGCGGTCCGATGACGACTTCAGCGCTCTGCGCAACGGGCTCAGCACGATCGCTTCAGGCACCAGCGAGCAGATTGTCGAGACAGCTGTGCTCGATCTCGCGAGGCTCACGAGCTCCTACGGTGAAGTTCGTCGAGACTATCGGTGAGCGAGTCATCGATGGATGGAACAGATGCCCGTACCGATCGAGCGACACCGTCACCGAATTATGGCCGAGCCGTTCCATCACCGCCCGAGGATGCGCCCCCAACGCGATCAGCATCGCCGCGCACGTGTGCCGCAGATCGTGGAACCGCAACCCGTCAGGCACCGACCGCGCCTCGAGCACAGCCGGTTTGAACTGGCGCCGGTAGAACGTCACATGTCGGAGCGGCCCGCCGCGCTCGGCCCGGAACAACAGGCCGCCCGGGTGGCCGACGAGGTGCTCGTCCAGTTGGCGCACGAGGAACTTCGTTAGCCGCGCCGTTCGACCACGGTGGGTCTTCGTTGATGTGCGACGATCAATCACGATCGCCGCGTCATCACCCAACGGCCGTACACCGCGCCGCCAGCACCACCCGGAAGATGATCGAGAGCAAACCGGATATGCGCGCGAGCACGCAACGCCCGCCACGGATTCCACCTGGACATGCGGCGCAGTCTTACCCAAGGGCGTGGCAGCGAGCAGCGTTACACGACGCGCAAATGCGACCAGTTCGTGAGCCGTCGAACATGGCTGGCGTTGACTCCGAGACGCCGAGCGACATCGTTGACGCCACCGTTGACCTCGATAAGGCGGTTGAACAGGGTTCCGTGAGTAGCGTCGAATCGAGCCGGCTCATTCTTGCGCCACTTTGACATCTGGATCTGCAAGGCCCGGTAACGCTGGTCATCGATCCGGTCGATCTCGTGAGCCCGGTAAACGCTCGCTGCAACTGAGATCCCCCACGTCGACTTGAGCTCGACGAAGTCTCGAAGCGTTGGCCGATCAGGAAGTGCTGCCTCGAAGTCGTCGAGAGGGAAGAGCAGCGCCGCAGCAAACCGGTTTGCTTCGTTTTCGGTCAGGTCGGTAGGCCTGGTGTGGAACATCAGATGGGCTAGCTCGTGGCCGAGCGTCAAACGGAATCGGTCGCCGGGTTGATTCGGGTTGACCCCGATCACCGGCACCCCGTCGACCCAAGACGACAAGCCCGAGATCCGCTCGTCGCTGACGATTGGCACGAGGCAAACACCCGCCCTCTCGATCGCTGCAGTGAGCTTGTGAATCGGGCCGGTCTCCTCGTGCCGCAGCAGACTCCGCGTATCGACGGCGAGTTCCTCAAGCTCGTCGACGGTGCTCGGCGCTGACACTCGCTCGATGGCCGTGATCGGCGTTCGAGGTGTTACGTCTCTCAGTTCGCCGAAGACTTCACCGGCAAGGCGAACCAGCTCATGGGCCTCGTATCGGGCCTTCGCTGGTGTCGAGGCGCGCTGCCGATGCAGCGGCTTGGACATCGACGGAAGTCTGAGGCGGGACTCCGAGTAGCCGATCGGTGACAGGTCTACGGTTACCGATCTGGTTCCCCGCTCCATGTTCGAGACGAGCGGCGTCGAAACCGAAAGAATCTCAGCGAGCTCCTCTTGGTTCAGACCCTCCAAGTGGCGGTACGCCCGAAGACGGTTCATCCCAGATCTTCACCCCTGTTGATGTCCACATCACCAAGCTCTTCGAAAGCGTCGGCGACATCGCCGCCGAAGGGCGTCGGGTCATCACCCAAGAACTGCCAGGTCCCGACGAACTCAAGCTCACCGGCAACGTAGAGGCGTTTCCGGTCGCTAAGTCGATGGGCATCTCCCACGTACAGATCCAGACCCTCCGGGTTGAACTCGTACGCTCCGATGAGTGTCGAACTCTCAAGGTAGGAGTTGGGGTCGAACAAACGACCTGGGTTCCTGAGAGCTCGCTCAATCGCAACCGTCGACTTCGCGCGCAACAACAGGTCTGGAGAGCCGGCGCGCTGAATCAGCACTCTGCCGAATTCTGCGTACGCCTGACCCAGTCGCATAGCTGGGTCGTCTAGGACCTTCTTCTGAACGAGGGCCCGGAACATCGCTCCACGCAGATCGTTCGTAGGCGGCTGTTCGTACTCGAACCTCCATCTCAGCGACTCGTCACGCGTCCGCAGATAGCAATCAACGAGGAGGTCGCCGATCGGCGAAAGTTCTTCCCTTGACACCATGAGGCGATACTACATCGAGCGTAAAAATTTTACAACGATTGTTGGATTCGGTGTTGGCGAGTCGGTCAAGACTCGGCCCTACCTCGAACGTAACGGATCGCCAGCCAACCGAACGAGAGCCGTCACCAAAAACGCAAACGGCACCGAAACCACCAGCCGAGCCAACTTCAACCACACACCCTCAATCTGCAAAGCCGTGTTCGTCGACTGGCCAGCGATCCCAACCCACCCAGTCGGAAGGAAGAGAGTCTCGGCAACCAGACGACCGAAGGTCGCCCACGCCGATCTGTCGCACATGTCGAGTGAGTAGTCCCCGCTGAAGGCCAGATATGTGCACGCGACAGCGATCATGGAAAGCACCCAAGCCGAAGCGGGCTGGCGGGCGCGCTGGCCGAAACCCATCGAACGGTGAGCGAGGACCAAGGCTTTCTCAAGCCGTCCAGTGCACTCGTATTGATGTGCTCGATGCGAGGCCCACGAGGTAGCAGTCCGCAGCGAGCCACTTCCTGTGGTTCGCCGAACGAGTCGCGCAAGGTCGTGCGTCCATTGGCGATGATCGACGTTCTTCAAGTCGATCGTGCCGTCGTCGACCCATTTCACGAGGTCATCGAGTGCTGGCTCAAAGACGTCCATTTCGCTGACACGCAGCCTGTCGAGCAGCCCGCGCGACGATAGCGGGGGATCGATCTTGACCCCGTAGATCCGCGCACCGGGGCAGGCAGAGCCACCAAGATCGTCGAGCACGAGTGGAGCAGCCCCGAAGGCCTGAACCGTCGCGTTCGGCGCCGACCCGAGATTCACCCGACCCGAGACCGAACGCATGACCGCGCCATGACCGAGTTCCACCTTCACTGGACCCGGGACCTCAAGCTCGACTCACTCAATCCTCTCGGCCACGTGCACATGGCCCAGACCCTCTGAGGAAAGGCGAACATTCTCGAGAACTCGCACCGACCGGCCGACGTTGGAGTTGCCCACAGCGCTCGCGATGACTCGAGGGTAGGCGGAACCAGGGGCAGCTTTCAGAGTTCCAAGGCTGGCGCCATCCGCCAAGACGACCGTGGACTCTGCTGCCAGCAACATCTCGCCTCGAAGCGTCGCGGAGCACTCAACCTTGGAGCACGGATTGACGAACACACTTGCCGTTGAATGACCGGACAAGACGCTCTTCCCATCAACACCTACTTGAGGCGGGGTTGGCCCGTCGACGGAAACGAGCTCGACTTCCGAATCCTGAACTACGAGGGACGGGACATGAAGGTTCACTTTGACCTTCGACCGCAAGGCCGTCGCCGATTCGACCTCAAGCTGACCGCCAACGCTCAGATGGACAGATGGGTTGCTACGCGCACTTAGATCAACCATCTCAAGTAGGGTGACCGAACCCTTTGCGCCGCCGGATATCGTGACTCGATCGGGAGCCTTACCCGTGAGCCGAAGCAGCTGACAGCGATGCCCGATATGCAATTCTGCGCTGCCCTGGTTTCCCTGGAACCGCACAACAAGCTCAGGAATGCCCGGCAAGGTCGCCCGAAAATCGACGACTTTCACCTCAGGCGGTTGAGCCGCGGTACTGCCCCACTCAAGACCGCCATCCAGCTGTACCGTCTTGCGCAGCTCCTCGTTGCTCCCCACCGCGGCAGCTCCTTCCTAACCCTGGTCGAGGAGCCTGTTCACCAGGTCCTCGACATACTTCCGATCTTCGTCCGAGAGCTGCTCGATCTTCCCCGACAGGGCTGCGAGCTCGAGCGCCGGCGGTTCGACCGCTGCCGCGGGTCCGGCGTCGTCGGGTGATGGCGGCTCGTCGCCCTCGAGGATGCGCTGCGACGTGCCGAACGGCCACTCGAGCGCCCGGTCGATAGCCACAAGCGTCGACTTCCGCACTGATTGCGCGTGCGTCTCGACCATCCGTCAGGTCTTTGAGCTCACGCCACCGGTAGCAGCCGCTTGTTCCTGAGACATCCCAAGGGTCAGGCGCCTTCGTTCGACAGCTTCCGCCAATCTCCGCAGCTTCACGGAATCTTCCACGAACGCAACCGTTGCCGACAGATGCTGCAACGTCAAGCATTGCCCCAGGTCAGGGAATAGAACTACACACCAAGCTCGCCGACGCTTGCAGTTACACCGTTGCTAACTCCCGCACGTTTGGCATCAGAATCGTCGCGTTGGTCTGGGACCTCCAGTGTTCTCCCGAACCATGCGAGCTAGCCACGCCACTCTGCGCCGAGAGATGGAGACCCAGAGGTGGCGCGTTACTGACCTCGCAGCCGAGATCGGCGAGTCCCGAACTAACCTTTCGAACATCGTCAGCAGCACCCGGCCCGCCACCTTCGAGATCCTCGCCAAGCTCGCCGAGGTCCCGAAGATGAACCCCTAAGGGCTCCTCGGCCTAGAGAAGCTGAAGACCGGTGTGCGTAATTTCGCCGCCGGCTGGGGCATCGCCCGAACCGAGTGCCAGCCCGACCGCCAATCAGACATCTCAAGACCAAGCCCTAGTCGTCCGAAGTCCATGACGGGACCAGGTGAGGTGCGACGATGGGCAAGGCGGCAACGAGGCGAGGAGCGCGTTGGCGCGTGCTGTGGCGCACCTTCCCGATCGTCGCACTGGGCATAACCGTCAGCGTTGCGCTGGCATCGATGGTCTCGCATCGCGCCGAAGCCGACGCTGCCAGCCGGTTCCAGACCGACGCCGAGCAGGCGGTGGCAGCGGTCGAGGCCGAGATCGGCCGCCACCTTGCTGGGGTGGACGATCTCGAGCAGTTCATCTCACTGACCTGGCCCACCCCCTCCGATGTCATCGTCGACTACAACCAGCAGGTCTGGGACAACGAGCGGTTTCCCGCATTCAGTCCGCCGGGGATAGTCGCCAACGTGGCAGCCGAGAGCTCGGACGAATTCGAGCAGTGGCGCCGAGCCAACGGCGACCCCCAGTTCAAGATCTGGACGATGGGCCCGGTGCCCGCAGGCGACAAGCTGGTGTTGGTCGGATCGCCCGCCGCTCCTGGTTCCGAGCGGGGCCCCGAAGGGCTCGAACTGTCGACGGTTGTGCGCATGCTGGGAATCGAACTCCCCGATGTCGACCAGGGCGTGGTGTTCGCCCACAACGAGACAGTCACATCGATGCTCGAGCAGCTGACGGGCATCATCGCTGAAGGTGGGGCGCTCGACGAGTCGAACATCGTGGGTACCGACGCCCTGATCTATGCGGCGGTTCCGTCGCGAGACGGGGCCGAGACGGTGGCCTACATAGTTGTGCCCACCCGGCTGGGCGAGTTGTTGCAGCAGGCCGTGGGCGCCACCTCCCAAGCCCTGGACATGAGCCTCAGCGTGCCTGGCCGAGACGACCTGGGCGAGGTCGGCAGGTTCGTTCAGTCGGACAACGGCACCATGGCCAGTCACCATCTACTGCAGCACACGGTGACCGCGGCCGGCCTGGAATGGGTGGTGACCGTGGGCGCCGATCAGGGATACGGCGGCTCGTCGGCGGCCGTTTCTGAAACCATGATCGTCGTCATCGGGTCGCTGCTTGCGCTGCTGAGCGCTGCGCTGGTCGCCATGCGTCATGCGAAAAAGCAGCAGCTGGCAGCGGCTCGCTTCGAGATCGACATGGCACGCACCCTGGCCGAAACCGACTCTCTGACCGGACTGTTGAACCGCCAGGGCCTGGCCAGCAAGCTGGCATCGAGCGCGTCGAGGCATGCCGCGGTGTTGTTCGTCGACCTAGACGGCTTCAAGGCGGTGAACGACCAACTGGGCCACGAGGCCGGCGACCGGATCCTTCGCGAAACCGCCACAAAGATGCGCTCGGCGCTGCGCACCGACGACCTGCTGGCCCGGCTTGGCGGCGACGAGTTCATCGCCGTGTTGCTGGACGTCAGCGACATCGACCGCGTGTCGGAGGTGGCCGAGAGGGTCAGGAACGCAGTCCGCACGACGATGGAAGGCATCGCCGTCACATCCAGCGTCGGCGTTGCAATCCACGACGGATCCAACGCACGAGAGTTCGTGCTGGAAGACCTGCTGCACGAAGCCGACCTGGCAATGTACGACGCCAAACGCCGCGGAGGCGACAGCGTGCTGATCGACAGCCCCCGGGCCTAGACGCCCGGTCGCACCACCATCGATCTGGTGGCAGCCCTGGGAACGACCCCGCTCATCAACTGGCTGAGACGGCCCGCCACCTCTGGACGGCCGGCCTCGCGGACGTTGGCGGCGGTGGCCCACAGGACCGTCTTGATCTGGAACGGCCGCAGCTCGGGATGCTTCGACTTGATCAGGGCAGCACGCCCGGCGATGTGTGGTGCGGCGAACGAGTTGCCGGTGGTGACCGTGGTGCCCCCGCCCAGCCACGGAACCTCGACGTCGATGCCCGGCGCCAGGAACTCGGTCGGGGGCTCGGGGTTGAAATGGAATCGGTCGGGGTCCGAGCTGAGGTTGCAGGCCACGCTGGTGACAGACGCGAACAGCGACGGATAGCTGGGCCGCTCGACGTTGTTGGCGGCCGTCACCACGAACGACCCGCCGAAATAGGCCTGGTCGCACAGATCGTGGAACGCCAGCGCCCAGTCTCGCTTGCGGGTGCCCAGCGACAGGTTGATGACGTCGAACCCGTTCTCGACCGCCCACGACAGCCCGGCACCAAAAGCGGCGGCCTTGCCGCGAAGCCCCGGCCCCAGAACCTTGACGCTGGTGATGCGTGCACCCGGTGCGATCTTGTGGATGATGCCCGCACATGCGGTGCCGTGACCGAACGAGTCGTCGTGAGGGCCGTCGGTCTGTACGACGTTGCCGTCTGGGTCGACGGTGAACTCGACCGCTGCGTCGGTGTCTACACACCCCTCCAGCAACGGATGATCGGCCTCGATGCCGCTGTCGATGACCGCCACACGAGCCCCGCTGCCATCTGCACCGCCCCAGCCCCACTCGGGGTCTATGTCGCCCAGTTCGATCGGCGCCAAAGGCAGCTTCAGCACCGCAGATTCGCGGCTCCACGCCGGTCGCAACGTCATGATCAGAGCCCCAGCAACGCGACCAGCACGTCGGCGACGTGCGAATAGCGCTGCGGGTCGGCAGACTCGAGCGCCTTCAGCTCGTTGCTCAGCTGAGCGGCACTGGGCACGGTGCGCGCACCGTCGTCGTCGAGAGCGGCACCTGCGATGCCCGCAAGCAGGGTGCACAACTCGACGTCGTCGAAGCTGAAGCGGGCGCCTCCGGCCTTGGCGACCACCTCGAGCACGCCCACGGCCTCTTCGTCGCCGCAGGGAACCGCCAGGATCGAGGACGGGGTCGAATCGTGACCGCCGGCGCCGACGTTGCTGGTGTCGCCGATGCCTGGGTTGATCGCCACCGCGTGCCCGCCCTGCAGGGCCAACCCCGCCGCGCCCGAAAGTGTCACCGGTTGGCCAACCCTGCTGGCCGGCTCGGGGCCGCCCGCAGCGGCCGAGACGACGGCGGTATCGCCCTCGATGGTGACCAGCCAGCCTCGTTCGGCGCCGGTGGCGTCGACGGCTGACTGGACTATGGATGCCAGAACCGGTCGCATCGGATCATGATTGCAGATCGACGGGACCCGCGAATGTGCCCGTCATGCGCCGCAGGTCGGCGGTGGACGGGGCGTCGGCTCGGCGTGGCTCGACCGCGTTGACCGCCGCCGTATGGCGCGGGCCGATGGATGCCCTGGACAACCGGCGCCCGCCGGTCGGGCGAACGGGAGCCTGACCCTGCCCGCCCAGCCGTTGACCAACCTCGGGATAAACCTGGGCCAGGGCCGACATGGCCTGGTCGTCCAGCACCATCACGGTCATGCGGTCGCGAGCGCGCAGCACGGCGCCGCTGGCATGTCCGAGAATCGACCTCAGGCCAAAGCTGTCGCCGGGGCCCAGCATCGCGTCGACGACCCGCTCGCCGGCGACGTCTTCGATGAGCGCCTCGCCGTGGCCGCTTGCAATCAACAGCAGACGGCCGCCGCCCTCGGCGATCGTCTCGCCCGCGGCCAGGTCGAAGGTGGTCAGGCGAGCGGCCACGCCCGCCAGCGCTTCAGGCCCCAGATCGGCGAACAGCGACACCTTGGCCAGCGCGGAAACCGCGTCGAATGCCGTCGCGCGCTCGACCGGTGCACCCGTCTGCTCGGACCACAGATGGGCGTACAACCCGCCCATGGCGACCAGCTGCTCGTGGCTACCGGACTCGACGATCGACCCGTTGTCGACGACGAAGATCTTGTCGTAGCCGGTGACCGACGTGAGCCGGTGGGTGATGCTGATGACAGTGCGTTTGTGGGCGACGCGGTCGAGGGTCTGGTTGATGGCTCGCTCGGTTTGGGGGTCGAGCGCGGACGTGGCTTCGTCGAGCAACAAGATGCTGGGGTTGCGCACCAGGGCCCTGGCGATGCTGACCCGCTGACGCTGGCCGCCCGACAGGTTCGAGCCCCGCTGACCCACCAGGGTGTCGTAGCCGCGAGGCAGGTTGCCGATGAACGAATCGATCTCGGCGGCTTCGGCTGCGGCGATGATCTCGGCCTCGGTGGCGCCGGGCCGACCCATGGCGATGTTCTCGCGAACGGTGGTGTCGAACAGGAACGGGTCCTGGAACACCACCCCCATCTGGTCGCGAAGCGAGGCGAGGGTTGCGGTGCGAATGTCGGTGCCGTCGAACAAGATGGCGCCTTCTTCTGGATCCCACTGGCGCATCAGCAAACGCAGAACGGTCGACTTACCCGAACCCGAAGGCCCTACGAAGGCCACCTTGGTGCCCGCCTCGATTGTGCAATCGACCCCGTCCAGCACCCGCTTCTCGGGTCCATACGAGAACGCCACACCCGTCAGCGTGATGTCGCGTTCCAGCGGCTTCAGCTGGGTCTTGCCCGAATCGTCGGCTCCCTCGGGAGTTGCGTCGAGAACCTCGTTGATGCGCACCAGCGAACCCATCGAAGCCTGAATTCCCTGGCCGAGCGTGGTCAGCGAGGTCACGGGTGTAAGCACATCGCCCATCACCCCCAGGAACGCAACCAGGCCACCGATGGTGAATCGACCCTCGATGATCAGCCAGGCACCGATGCCCATCACGGCCAGCCGCAGCAAGGTGACGATGAGGTTCACCGACAGCCCGAAGAACCCGCCGAACAGGCTGAGGCGCCGCTCGGCACCGAACAGGCGCTCTGAGGCACGCCCGAAGCGATCGCCCTCGCGACCCGCCAGCCCGAACATGCGAACCACCTGACCAGCAGCGTTGTTCTCCGAAGCCACGCCCAGAAGGTCGCTGGAGGCTTCGCTGACCGCAACACTTCTGGCCTGGGCGCCCTTGGCCATCCGCTTGTATACGAAGGCCACGATGGGGGCGCCCAGCAACACCAGCACACCCAACCAGAAGTTGACGGTGAGCATGATGATGCCGCTGACGACGAGCTGCAGGCCCTGGAAGATGCCGGTGCCGATCGCCGTGGTCAGACCGTTCTCTACCTGACCGACGTCGTTGAACATCCGAGACAGCACGTCGCCTTGCTGATAGCGACTGTGCCAGGCCTCGGGCAGACGCTGCAGGCGATCGAACATCTGGGCCCGGATGTCGCGCACCACCGCCCCGCTGACCCAAGCGCTTTGATAGGTCTGGCGCAGACCGGCCAACAGCGAAACCACGAACGCTCCGCCCAGCAGCCCCAGCAGCGTCGCCACCTGGCCGAACTCACCGGACGGGAGCGCATCGTCGAACAGTCGTCGGCTGACGAATGGAAAGGCTGCCGTGAAGGCAAGGCTCAACAGCATGTAGACGAAGATCTCGGCCTGGCGGGCCTTGTAGGGCTTCAGATACTTCAGCGATAGGCGCAGGAACTCACCCGCCTTGACGTCGTGCTGCTCTTCGATGGCGCCGTAGTGCCACTGCATCTCGAGCGCGGTGCTGGTGGTGCCGTACAGCTCCTGGAATCTGGACTCGACCTGGCCCGCCGGCGAGGCGAGCAGTTGCCGAAAGGTCTCCTCGTTCTCGCGGGCCAAGAGGAACCGCACCCAGGACAGAGCCATCGCTGTGCGCAGATCGCCGGACGCGTGCTCGAGCGGCGGCATCTGCAGCCCGGCGAGAGCGTCGGGCGCCTGTTCGGTGCCCGCCAGGTGCAGGCCGAACCCCTCCAGCAGCAGATCGAGGTCGGCGCCGGCGGGCAGTGCAGCCCCGAACAACAGGATCATCGGGCGGTGGGGGTCTTCGGGCGGTGCTTCGGGGCTGACCGCCATCCAGATCTCGTTGGCAGAGTCGTCGATGACCGAACCCTCGACCACGGTGTCGCCGGTGGCGGGGTCGGTGAAGGGGTCTACCAGCCACACCACCACCGTGTTGCCCCACGATTCAGACCCGATACCCGCCAGGTTGCGGCGCGCCTTGCGGCACGCCTTCAGGTACGAGCCGGCGAGCGACTCTCCGTGGCTGCCGGGCCTGTACCTGACCTCGATGCCGTCGTCGACCTTCGACGCATAATGGGTGGGCAGCGGCGAGGCGGGCTGGGAGACTGCGGCGGGTGCAGCGGGAGGCAGTGTGGCCGATTGGGCCGACGACGCTGCGAGTACCACCAGCCTGGTGTCGCCGATCTGGATCTCGGAGCCGACGGGCGCGGCGCTGGGTGCTTCGATGCGTTTACCGTCGATGTAGGTGCCATACGACGACCCGAGGTCGGTGACCGTGAGGACCGGACCAGTGGCATCGAGTTCGAGGTGCCGGCGCGATACCGCAGGGTCGTCGACCTGGATGCCGCTGGCCTCACGCCCCACCTCTACCCGCCCGACGAGCTCGATCTCGGTCGCGTTGCCACGATGATCCACGAGCCTCACGAGGTGCCCTGAGCCACCGTCCATATTCGCCTCCTGCTACCGCACACTCGCCGCCAGTCCTAGACGATGTGTGCCGCCGATGGTTTCACCCAAGACATCCCAGTTACGAATGCCGACGGTCGCGACCGATACTCCATGACGAGATTGGGTCGGTGACAGGTCCAGCGGCGATTTCTGAACCACCGAAAATGAACACAGCATCACTTTGAGTGCACAACCGCGAACGGCTAGGTTCTGCCCATCTCTGGAGGCACGCGGTCGAGGGCCGGAACAAGGCCAGGGGCAAGCGCCGCACACACGCGCTCGGTCAACAACCTCGACGACGACTCCGATCTGGTCGAGGCCGCCAGGGGCGGCGACTCAGAGGCCTTCGCCCAGCTGTACAAGCTTCACCACAGGGCTGCCAGGGTTGCCATCGCCGACTGGATCAACGAGCCCGAAGCCCAGCTCGACTGTGTTCAGGAGACCTTCCTGAGGGCGCTGCGAAGCCTCGAGTCGCTGAGGGACAGCTCCAGGTTTCGACCATGGCTGTTGCAGATCGCCCGCAACACCGCCCGCGATCTCGGGCGCAGCCGCAGCAGGCGCCGTTGGGAACCCCTCGAGCCCGAGAACGAACCCGAAGCCCTGGAGCCCGAAGCATTTGACTATGTCGAGCTGGCCGACACGGCAAGACAGTTGAACGCGGCCCTGGCGACCCTGTCACCCCGCGACGCCACCGCGCTGGACCTGGTCGTGCACCTGAGGTTTGGGCCTGCCGAGGTTGCAACCGCCCTGGGCATCAGCCCCAACAACGCGAAGGTCGTGGTGCATCGGGCCCGCCGCCGCCTGCAGACCGCTCTGGAGATGCAAAGGCAAATGGGCGGCTGAGCCGCTTCTAGAGTCCTTCGATTCGCAGATGCCTGTCGCGGACGGCGACCTCGAGCGCCTCTGGCATGGACGATGGCATCCAGTCGACGGCGAAGCCTTCGACCTCGGCTTCTTCCTGCCACACCTTTGCCACCCCTGGCGCCAGCAACGCCGCCAGCATCTCGCGCTCGTCATCGTCGAGAGTCGCTACGAACCGGGAGAGCTTGGCCAGCAGACGAGACGCCGCAGACTGTTCGGTTTCCATGAGGCCCCTCTCCGGTCGGCTCGCATTTGACTAGACGCACCCAGCCGCCGATGGTTACACCGAACATCAAGTCTGCCGTCAGCATCGTGTAACCGATGCAAGCCAGATCCGTCGTGTACGAGGCCCCGGCCCCGCACCCGGGCCAGCGAAAGAGGAGCGTGTGGCACAGTGGCGCCAATGGACCAGCAGCTGATCGCCGCAGCTTTGCCCAACTACGAACTCGGTGAGGAGATAGGACGAGGCGGCTGGGGCATCGTCTACAGGGCCTACCACCCATCGCTTCAGCGCCACGTGGCGGTGAAGGTTCTGCCCCGTGCGTTCGGGGTTGACGAGGTCACGCGCGACCGATTCCGCGAAGAGGCCCGACTGGGCGCAATGCTCGATCATCCTCACATCGTGAAGGTCTACGACCTGATCGAGCACGAGGGGCTCTGGCTCATCGTCATGGACCGTCTGGGCGGCGGAACCCTGTGGGAGCGGTTCACGGCCCAGGGCCTCATGAGCGACGAGGTCTGCGCGATTGCCCTGGGACTGTGCGCCGCTTTGGAGGCCGCCCACGAGCGCGAGGTCGTTCACCGCGACGTCAAACCCGAGAACCTGCTGTTCACCGACGACATGACGCCTTGCCTTGGCGATTTCGGCGTGGCCAAGGCGCTCGACCTGGGACGCGCCAGAACGGCGGCCGGCGAGGTCGTCGGCACGCCCGCCTACATGTCTCCGGAACAGGCGAGGGGAACCAAGCTCACACCCGAGTCCGACGTCTACAGCGCAGGCGTTCTGCTGTACGAGGCATTGTCCGGCCGGCTGCCGTTTCCCGACGCCCCCGACCCCATGGCGATGCTGCTGAAGCACGTCAGCGAACCTCCCCCACCGCTCAGCGAGGTCGCACCCCAGGTTCCGGCCGAGATCGCCGATGTGGTCATGCGGTGCCTGGAGAAGGATCCGGCCGATCGGTTCCGCTCCGGTGGCGCGCTGGGCGAGGCCATCGCCCGCGCTGCCAACAAGGTGTTCGGTTTTCGCTGGCTGAATCACACGGGTATCGGATTCCGGGCTTGGGGACCGATCGCCGAGATCCTGGCCCGACCCAGCGACCAACCGCCCGCTATGCGTCCGCCCACGACGTCCATGCCTGCGGTCAGAGACCACATGCGCGCAGGTACACAGATCGATTCGGAGCCCACATCTGGCTCCAAGAAGGACGAGGTCGAGGCGTACTCGTCTCCGGCTCAGGCACCCGAAGTCGAGGCCAAGGCTGCCGTCGACGAACCCGACCGAATGGCCACCATCGCCCCAAAGTCGATCCCGCCATTCCCGGCCGAGCCGTCCGCTCCCCTATCTGGCGTCGCCGAGCAGCGACCGGCGATCAGGCCAGACTCCCCCGACGACCCCAACCGCCCCACGCCCAGGCCTCTGAGATTGTCCAAGTCGGCCAAGGCCGAGCCAGAAGACCTGGGTGACGTGCTGGCCTCGGCCGGCCCGAAGAAGGTGCTGATCGGTGCCGGTGCGGCGTTGGTGGCCCTCGCAATCGCCGCCGGCGTGTATTTCGGACTGTTGGCCGGAGGAGACGACGACCAGAACGCGGCCACGACCACCTCGACCACGCCAACGACCGAGCCGACGTCACCTTCGTCGACAGAGCCCGTCGCTTCCAGCACCACCGATGCAGCCGCCGCTCTCGAAGGCGACGCCCTGGCGCTGGCCAGCCGATATACCGACCGGTGCACCGCCGACGGCGGAATCACGGCCGAGTGCCTGTGTCAGTTCCTGGTGTTGATCGACCAGGAGGCCAACGAGGGCCTCAGCGTGCCGATCGAACAGTTGACCGACCAGTACGAGCAGACCGGCGAGTTGCCAGACGACGCGGTGGCGGTGCTGAATGGCCGCTGCGAGCGACCCGACGTCCCCACATCGCAGCCCTAGGGAACCGGGCCGTCGGCCACTCTCCGTAGGCAGTTGAGCACTTTTTCTTGATATTGTTCACTCTGCGTGGTGCACTTGCTCCATGCCCAACCGGCCTGAAGCGCTACAAAAGACGACTCAGCAGCTGGTCGACGCCTGCCGTGCCGGCGACGAGGAAGCTTGGTGTGAGCTGGTCGCGAAGCACGAGCGACTGGTGTTCTCGATCGCCAGGTGCGAAGGGCTGTCGGCCGAGGAAGCAGCAGACGTCACCCAGTCGGTGTTCGTGGCTCTGCTTCGCCAGCTCGACCAGCTCCGCGAGGTCGACCGCATAGACGCCTGGCTGGCGGTGGTAGCGCGTCGAACATCGTGGAGGTTCCGCAACAGTCGGCGCCTCGAGGTTCTGACCACCAGTGAGTCGAACCACGACATCGCCCCCGACGAAATCGCGGTCGTGGCCACCCGTCTGGACGTACACCGCGCTGTCGAACAGCTCGACGATCCCTGCCGCACGCTCATACGAGCCCTGTTTCTGGAACAGCCGACGCCCGACTACGCCACCGTCGCAACTCGCCTCGATCGCCCGGTCGGAAGCATCGGACCCCTGCGGGCTAGATGCCTGGCCGCGCTGAGAAACACGTTCGACCAGCAGTCAGGGGCATCGCAATGACCCACAGACGCCCCGAGCTGATCGCCCAGCTCTTGCGACGATTCGACATGGCCGAGGCCGAACGGCTGGCAACAGAACTCGACCTGCTGGGTATCGAACCGGCATTCATCGAAGAACTGATCGACGCAGGCGAACGGCTCCCGTTGATGCCTCCTCCGCCAGGGCTGACTCAAAGGCTCGACTCGCTGTTCGCCGCCCACGGCCCCACGCCGGGCAACATCGTGCAGGAGGCCGACTTCGACAGTCGGCGCCAGCCGGCGTTGACCGGCGTTCGCGGCGCCACCCAGCCCACGACCGGCTGGACGCTTGTCTTCGACGCCGAGGCCTTCGACGTGGTCGTCGACGTGTTCCCACGACCACGCGAGTCTTTCGATCTGGAAGTGACCGTGGTGCCCACATCGGGTGCCGCCGACCTGGACGGGGTGGCTGTGGGAATTGACTCGGCCACCTGGAAGACGCTGGACGCGATGGGCCGAGCCCGCTTCGACGGGGTGGCGCGCGGAACCCACCGCCTTGTGTGCAACTCCCCCACCTCCACCAAGCGCATCGATCTGGAGCTCTGACGATGGACACGTCTGCGATCGAGCTCGAAACCGTATTGGCCCAGGCCGAAGCGCTGGCCCAGTCAGACCCTCACAGTGCTCTCAGCATGCTGGAAGCAATTTCTGACATGACCGGCGATCAAGAGCCGGCAACCCAGGCGCGCCGCCACTATCTGCAGGCGCGACTGCTGGTGAACGCCGGCGAGCCACGAGCCGCGCTGCGACACATCGACGCGGCGAGAGACAACTGGCAGGCGTGCGGTCAGGTGTTGCGCGCCCTTCGAAGCGACCTTGGCCGAATGAACGTGCTGGACGACCTTGGCCAGCACCGTCAGGCAGCCGCGGTGGGCCGTCAACTGTTGGCCACGATCGACGCTGTCGACCCGCAGACCTTCGGCGACGACATCGCTGAGGCCACATGGTTGCGCGCAGCAGCGGGCGAGAACTTGGCGGTAGCCCTGGGCTACTTGGGCGAACACGCTGCCGCGCTGCACTCGCACCTGGACACCGAGGCGGCCTATGCCGAACTGGGCCTGAAGGACGACGTCGCCCGCTCGTGGGCCAACCAGGGGCTGCAGCTGCTCGAGCTGGGCCGCGTCGACGAGGCGGCCCAGGTTCTGAGGACCGCCGCCGAACACTTCGAGGCGGTTGACGATCGGCTTTCGCAGGGTCGGGCACTGGCTTTCTTGTCTCGAGCCGAGCTGAGGTCAGGCCACATCGTGGCCGCGCGTGCCACGATCGATCTCGCCAAGCGCACCCTCGCCGGCCTGCAGAAGTCGCCGACTTGGGCCCAACTTCAGATCGAACTGGCCGAGGCTTGTTGCACGCTCGGCCTGCTCGACGAGGCCGAAGAGGCCCAGACGTCGGTCATCGAGTCGTTCGCCGACAACAGCAGAAGCCCCGAGCGCATCCAAGCGCTGCTGAACCGTGGCATCACCCGCCTGGCCGGTGGGCGGCCCCGCGATGCGGCCCCCGATCTGCAGCAGGCTGCGGATGGATACGTCGAGTTGGGAGACCCGGTCGGTCAGGCGCGGTCGCTGGTGGCCTTGTCCCGAGCCGGCGAAGGGGTGACGGCCCTGGCGTCGGCACGCCATGCCTTGGCGCTGCTGGACACCACCCACCCGGCCGACCTCGCCGAGGCGTTGGTGCGCACTGCCGAATGCGAGCTGGACCCCACGTCGGCAGCCGCAGCTTTGGACCGCGCCCGCGATGTCGCTGCCGGGCTGGCCATGCCTGCTCTGGACTGGCAAATCCGGACCTGCGCGGGCCGTCTGGCGCGCGCCGGCGGCGACCTGGCGGCGGCACTCGAGCATTTCGAAGCAGCACACGAGATAACCAGCACCCAGCGCTCGAACCTGGCGTTCGAACTTCACCGAGTGGGCTTCCTGGCGTCGCGTGCGCAGGTCGTCGAGGAACTGGTGGCGACCCTGCTCGACAACGGCGAGGTCGATCGAGCTCTGGAGATCATCGGCACCGATCGATCGCAGACTCTCACCGACCGGCTCCACGGACGGATAGACGCTGTCACAGCGATGCACAGCCACGAGCTGGACGCCATCTACTCGGGCCTGTTGACCGCCCCGCAGACAGAAGCCGCAGCGCTGGTTCGTCGGGCCCGCCACTTGGAAACACCACTCAGCAGGCCGGCGACGGCAAAGCCTCGCCGAAGTGCAAGCAACGCCGCGGTGGCACAGGTGGTCATGCAGACCGTTGGCGCCGATCTGTTCGCTTTCGTCGACGGCGCAGCCGGTGTGCGCACTGCTCGGTTGGCACGGGTGCTCGACATTGCGCGCGAGGTAGAACGATTGGGCGCCATCAGGCGCCGGGCCATGAACAGCGAGCTCGCCGATCGTCACGGCCCAATCAACCAGGCCATCGGCGCCGAGGTGTTGGCCTCGCTGAGCGAGATGCTCATCGACCCGCTGGTCGAGCTGTTCGGTGGACGCCTGCCCAGCGACATGCAGATCGTTCCCGACGCCTCGGTTGCAGGTGTGCCCTTCGCTGCCCTGTCGGACGCGATCACGATCTCGATGTCGCCCGGCTTCGAAGCCGCCGACACTCTTCGGGCCCGAGCCCGTCCGCTGCGCAAGACCCTGGTGGTAGCCACCGACGATCCCATGGCTCCTGCGACCTCAGTCGAAGCGCGTGCGATCGCTTCGACCAGCCCAGACCACACCTCGCTGGTCGGCGATGCGGCCACTGCCGACGCCGTGCTGGCCGCGGTTGCCCAGCACGATGTGGTCCACCTGGCATGCCACGGCTTGTTCAGGGCCGACAACCCGTGGTTCTCGTCCCTGAGGCTGGCCGACCGGTGGCTGAGCGCAGCCGAGTTCGGCGACGCGTTCCTGGACGGCCAGCTGGTCGTGCTGAGCGCCTGCCACTCGGGCGCCCAGGCATCTCCCGGATCTCGAGGCGAACTGATCGGGCTGCCCCATGCCCTGTTGGCCGCTGGGGCTTCGGCGGTGGTGGTCAACATGTGGGAGGCCGATGACGCGTGCAGCGCGCTGTTGATGTCGGCATTCCATCAGAACCTCTCCGAGGGTCACGAGACTGCGCTGGCTCTGTCGCTGGCGCGCCGGGCTGTGCGGCAAACACATCCCGACGTACACCAGTGGGCTAACCCGACGTTGATCGGAGCCCACAATCAGCGAATGGAACAACCATGAAGCGGCTGGTAGCACTGCTGGTAACCGCCACGTTGGCGGTGGGTCTGACGCCTTCGGTAGCGATGGCGAAGGGAAAGAAAGACGCCACAGGGCCGGTGGTCGTGCGAGTCGACGTCCACACGACCGCGGCAATCGAGGCGTTCGGTCGAGATCATGACCTGCAGGTGATGGAGGTCCTGGTCGAAAGCCGCGGGATTGCCGTCTTTTCTGCAGCCAACCCCAAGGACCTCGAGAAAGACGGCCGCGTGCTGTGGGCCGAGCCCCTGGACATGGGCCAACTCGACGACGACGGGTTTCACGCGTGGGTTCAGGAGTTGGGGCTCGACGCCGACCGACTCGACCAGGCCGACGACGATGGTTTCCATGCGTGGGACGACGACCACCCCGGTGCGATCGCCGACGCCGAGTGCTGGGTGCGCTTCGACGGTCCCTCGGCCCAGATCCAGTGGATGGCGGTAGACGGGGCCAAGAAGTACGCCGTGTGGGCCGACGGCAGGTGGCTGGGCCGCACCAAGGCGACGTCGTGGAACGACGGCCAGGCCACCGACGGCGCCCTGTACCAGGTGCGCCCGATCTTCCATGGTGGCGTCAAGGGCGACAGGCTCGACTGTGTGCCAGATGCGGGTGACGCGGCCCACCTGGGCGATGGCCTCGAACAGCTGAACCTGGAATCGGCCCACCGCATATCCGACGGCTCGGGCACGGTCGTTGCCATCCTCGACACCGGCGTCGACCCCGCCGACCCTAGGCTGGCCGGCGTGTTGATCGACGGCTGGGACTTCGTCGACGACGACGCCAGCCCTCGCGACACGGGCAACGGTGTCGACGACGACGGCGACGGCCACATCGACGAAAGCGTCGGACACGGCACCCACGTTGCGGGCATCGTCAACCAGGTAGCACCCGGAGCCAAGATCCTCGCCTATCGGGTGCTCGACGGCGACGGTCGAGGCAACTTCTACGCCGTTGCCGAGGCGATCGACGACGCAGTGGCCGCCGGCGCCGACGTCATCAACCTCAGCTTCGGGGGAACCAAGATCAAGTCGGATCGTTTCAAGCAGGCACTGCAACGCGCCGAGCAGGCGGGCGTGGTCGTCATCGCTGCCGCCGGCAACGACGGCGTCGACAAGAAGCAGTTCCCAGCTTCCGAAGGAGGCGTGCTGGGCGTGACCGCCTGGGATCCCGAGGCCGACGCCCTCGCCGGGTTCGCCAACTTCGGCAAGTGGGTCGACGTGGCCGCGCCGGGTGTCAGGGTCGGCAGCGTGTTGCCCAACGGCCGAGTTGCGGCATGGAGCGGCAGTTCGATGGCCGCGCCGATAGTCACCGGCCAGGCGGCTTTGATCATCGCCCTCGATCCCGGTATCGCTCCCAAAGACGTCGAGAAGGCGATCAGGGACACCTGTCGAAAACTCGACAAGAAGGTCAAGAACAAACCCGAGAAGGGGGTCATCGACCTGCTGGCCAGCATCGACCGGTTCGCCCGCTGAACCTGAGCCACCACGTAGGGCCGGAGGAAATCACTCGATTTCTTCCGGCCTTTCGTATTTCGGGCACCTCGCTTTCGCACTTGTACAGCGTGGCCATGCGTCACGCAGTCATGAGGGACGAAACGAGGAAGCCATGAAGTCCAAGACAGCAAGGGGAGTCTTGAAGCGACTCCTGACAACGATGCTCACTGCGGTGGTGATCGCAGCGGGTTTAGCCGTCGCCCAGCCGGCGCAGGCCAAGAAGGGCGACAAGACGATCCAATACACGTTCAACTTCGTCAACGGCACGACCATCAGCGGTACGGCCTCGGACAACACGGTCTTCTTGGCCGGAGCGGGTGGGTCGAGCGTCGACAACCCCACCGGTATGGATGTGCACGTGTCGTGCTCGGACGACTTCCCGGGTGGATGGGGCGAAAAGGACGGTCCGGTCCAAGGCGTCGACACCGCCTGGCAGATCGCCAGCTACAGCATCGCCAAGATGAAGGGCGACAAGGTCGACAAGACCTGCGGCGATGCGTTCACGCCCCCGGTTCCAGAGCCGGTGGCCGATCCGCCTGCGATCGACATCGAGAAGTACGTGAACGGCGACGATGCCGACCAGCCCAAGGGACCCCAAATCGCCATCGGCTCACCGGCGCGGTTCACCTACCGGGTTCAGAACACCGGCGGGGTCGCCCTGCAGAACGTAAACGTGACCGACTCGATTCTGGGCAATGTCGAGTGTCCGAAGACGACGCTGGCTGTTGACGAGATCATGTGGTGCAGCCCCCGCCAGGTCCAGGTGGACAACGCCGGCCAGTTCCAGAACTCGGCCGATGTCACCGCAGTGGCCCGGGTGACGGTGGGCAATCCTCCCGTCATCGACAAGGGTTATGGCTATTCGTTCACATTCGTGAACGGGGTCACCATCAGCGGCACCAACTCCAAGAACACGGTGTTCGTCGCCAATGCGGGCGGCACCAGCGTCCAGAACCCCACCGGCATGGAGATGCACATCTCGTGCTCCGATGACTTCCCGGGTGGATGGGGCGAAAAGGACGGACCGGTTCGAGGCGTCGACACCGCCTGGCAGATCGCCAGCTACACGATCAACAAGTACAAGAACGGCAAGGTCGACAAGACCTGCGGTCAGACCTTCGTCGAGGTCGAGCGTCCCGTCAGCGACACCGACCCGGTCAACTACTTCGCCAAGACCGCCCCCGAGCCTCCTCAGCCCCCGGTCGATGTCTGTGACCTCGACGTGGTCAACGGCACCCCGGTGCTGAGCTGGAACGAGGTCGACGGTGCGGCCAAGTACGCCATCTGGCGCAACGGCCAGTGGATCGGCCAGACGAAGGACACCAGCTTCACCGACACCAACGCACCCGCCAACGCGAAAGCCAGCTACCAGCTGCGTGTGATCTTCACCAACGGAACCAAGGGCCCCAAGGTCGACTGTGGCGAGGTGACCCCACCGCCCCAGCCGCCGACGCCCCCGACCTTCAGCTGCGAGCTGAGCACCAAGAACGGCGCTCCGATGCTGTCGTGGAACCAGGTCGATGATGCCAAGCGCTATGCCATCTGGCGAAATGGCGAGTGGGTCGACCAGACCAAGGCACTGTCGTTCGTGGACACTGGCGCCGACACCTACGGCACGCTCAGCTACCAGGTGCGGGTCGTGTTCGACGACGGCACCAAGGGTCCCCTCACCGACTGCGGAACGATCAAGAACGGGTCGTGACGTCCCTCAGGTGAGGTAGCAGGTCACCCACCGGGTGAACTGTGCGGCGATAGGGCCGTCCGGGAAACCGGGCGGCCCTTCTCCGCGTAATCGTTGACGCGTACCGGGGCCTGGCCGTCAGCCCTTCTCAGGCCCCACGATGCACACGACGGTTACGCATGCGCCAGGGCCGCCGCCCAGGTTGTGGGTGAGGGCCAGTTTCTTGTCGGTCTCGATCTGACGGTCGGGGGGTGCTTCGCCCCTCATCTGAAGCCAGGTCTCGAACAACATGCGCAGGCCCGACGCGCCGATGGGGTGACCGAAGCTCTTCAGTCCGCCGTCTGGGTTCACGGGTAGCTCGCCGTGGAGGTCGAAGGTGCCGGCGAGTTCTTCCTTCCAGGCCGTGCCCCGCTCGGCAAACCCCAGGTCTTCCATCAGCACCAGCTCGGTGGGTGTGAAGCAGTCGTGTACCTCGGCCATGGCGATCTCGCCGCGGGGGTCGGTGACGCCGGCCTGCTGGTAGGCGTCTTCGGCGCACCGAACGACCTCGTTGAACGTCGTGTAGTCGTAGTCGGGGTCGATGGGGCCGGCTGCGGGGCCGGCGGTGAACGCCAGCGCCTTCACGAACAGGGGCTTGTCGGTGTACTTGTAGGCGTCTTCGGCGCGCACGATGATGGCCGCCGCAGCACCGTCGGACACACCAGAGCAGTCGAAGATGCCCAGCTGACCGGCGATGAGGGGCGCATTGCAGATGGTCTCCATGCCCACTTCCTTTTGGAACTGGGCACGGGGGTTGCGGGCGCCGTTGTAGTGGTTCTTCCACGCGATGCGCGACAGCACCTCTTTCATGGTGCCGTCGTCGACGCCGTACTTGTTGGCGTAGGCGGGCGCCAGGAAGCTGAAGCTGGCCGGCGCGGTGACCTGGGCTTTGGTGCCGTCGTTGGCGATGTCTGCCACGACCAGGCCCGAGAAGCCCGAGTCTTTCAGCTTCTCAACGCCGACGGCCATGACCGTGTCGTATGCACCCGAGGCCACTGCGTAGCAGGCGTTGCGGAACGCTTCGGAGCCCGTGGCACACATGTTCTCGACGCGGGTCACCGGCTTGTAGTCGATCTTCAGCGGCCGTGACAGGGTCAGGCCCGAGATGCCAGAGCCCATGGTTCCCAGCCAGAACGCGTCGATTTCGTTGCGGTCGATGTTGGTGTTGTTGAACGCTTCTTCGCAGGCGTCGATCAGCAGATCGTCGACGCTCTTGTCCCATCGCTCGCCGAAGGGTGTGCACCCCATCCCGACGATGGCGACCTTGTCCTTGATTCCGTTTGATGCCATGGGTGGCCCCCTTTGTTCGATCGGGTCGCGTTAGACGACCGGTCGAGCCTTCCAGAAGTAATTGTGCACGCCGTCGGCGACATAGAGCCTGCGGAACGTCATCTCGACCCGATTGCCGATCTTCACATCGGCGGCGTCGACGTCTGTCATCTCGCTGGTGAAGCGGCCCCCACCGTCGAAGTCCAGCACGGCTGCGACCACGGGCGGCGCCAGCGAATATGCGAGGCGATCGACCGTGTAGGTGGCGATGGTGGCCTGCGAGTCGGCGAGCGAGACCTCGGTCATGTCGTCGACCGAGCGGCACTTGACGCACACCCGGGCTGGGGGCAGGTGCCTGGCACCGCACTGGTTGCACTGGGTTCCCACAAAGGCGAACTTCCAGTCGGCGGTGCGGTTCGACGGTGGCCCGGCCGGACGATCTGGGTCGGGACGGCGCGGCGGTTCGCGGACGATCTCCCCGCGCCAGGTCAGGAATGCTGCGTATTCGAGCGAGTCGTTTCCAGCGTCGATCTGGGCCCTCACCGACCGCGACGGTCGACCGGAGGCCAGGGCTTCGGTCGTTCGAAAGAGGCTGACTGTGGCCCCGTCGGACAGTTCGACGACCATGATGACCTCGCCGGGCTCGGCGGTGTCCAGCACGTTGGCCAGCAGCAGCCAGGCATGTGCTGCCCCGGTGTAGCCGACCTCCATCGACAGGTCGTCGACCACCTTGTCGGGGTTCACCGCGATCGCTTTCAATGAGGCGCGCACTGCTCTGGGGTGCACTCCGGTCAGGATCACCTTGTCGACCGCCTCGGGGCTGGTGCCCGTGGCGCCCAGCGCCATCTCGACAGCGGTCTCGACGTGGGGCAAGTAGGCGGTCTCGCCAAATCGTTCTTCCCACACCTTCGACGAGCGGTCGCCTGGGCTGCGCCATCTGTCGAGGAACTCACCGGCCGAGAATCCACCGCCGATGCACTGGGCCAGCAGTGGCCCATCGTCGTCGTCGCCGATCAGCAGGGCCACGGCTGCGTCGCCACCGTTGGATTCGTCGGCCCCGCCCGGCATGCCCGTGCGGATGTCTGAGGCAACCACCAGGCTGGAGGCCATGGAGCTGATGGCCCCGATGACGGCGCCACTGGCCGAACGGGGCCCACCGATCATGTCGCTGGTGAGCACGGTGGGGGCCAGGCCCAGCGCCGCGTGGATGGTGTTGGCGTTGGTCTTGTCCAGGTATGCGGGAACGGTAGTGGCGAAGGTCAGCATTCCGGGGTCGCCTGCGCCGGGCGAGGACATCGCCTGGCGTGCCGCCTCGACACCCATCGACGTGGTGTCCTCGTCATAGCTGGCCACCGACCTGGTGCCCCGGCCGCCCCCTTGGCCCAGCGTCGATGAGATCTTCGAGCGCTGCAGCCGGTTGTAAGGCACGTAACTGCCGTAGGCCAGGATTCCTCGTGTCATTTACACCCCTTCGACCACCAAAGTGTGCTTTGGCGAAACACGGCAACGCAAACCAGCCCTTACGCTGATCTAATGCAAGCGCTGCCAAATTGGCTGCTTTGTAAGTAGCCCCTCGGGGCGTCGTGTCGTAGTTGGAGTCATCCGTGAAGCGAGTACCCCTGTTGCTGGCCGCCTTGGTTCTGTCGGTTGCAACACTGACGGGGTGCTCTCGCTTCGATCGCGAGGGATCGGTCGACGACATGATGGAGCAGTTCGACCTCACCCGACCACAGGCCGAGTGTTTCGTCGACGACATGGTCGACGAGTTCGGCGAGGATCGTGTGGTCAGCGATCAGGAAGCCACTCCCGAAGAGGCGGCGAAGGTGCTCGAGATCCTGCAGGGCTGCCTCGAGCAGAACGAGGGCTGACCCGCAGGGTCACCCGCGTGGCCTAGTAGTCGATACCTGCGCACACCAGGCAGGCTTGCCCCTGGTGCGTTTGCGCGGCGGCGGCCTCGTCGGCTTGCGACTGGTATTGCGGGTCTGGGTGGCGCTCCACCCGGTCGTCTTCCATCTCGCCGGTACCCCCCTGGTCGCGTGGCCGAGGGCGCATGACCCAGTCTTTCCAGCGGTCGTCGTCAGACCATCGATGTGAGAGGTGCACCATCGTGCCCGGCCGGCTCAGCTGCTCGAAGGCTCGCAGGGCGCCGCGGATGATGGCCTTGTTCAGCTGGGGCTGGTGGGGCCGCCCAGCGGTGTGGCCGAGCGGATAGTCCAGGTAAGCCGCCCGCGGCGGGTTTACCGCCCGCGTGATG